>JAFGOE010000047.1 GCA_016926625.1 Candidatus Zhuqueibacterota bacterium | reverse complement strand
TCCCATTTACCTTGATACGCACCGTCTGGCCCGCGGCTAACTCCGCAAATTCCCATACCAGCACGTTGTCCTCCACCCGGGTCGGCGCTATGCTCGTGCCGGTCACCAAGAAATAGGGCGGCAGTGTATCCGCCACCGTCACGTCGAACGCGCTGTGGGGTCCGTAATTTTCGATGATCAGCTCATAGCTCACCGCATCACCCACCTCCACGCTGTCCTTATCCGACGTCTTCGTCAGATGAAGATCATACGTCATCTCATCGTAACGAGGATCTATCGCGACCACTTCGTTGAAATCACCATCGTCATCCCCCAACGTGTCGTTGCGCGTGGCGACCAGAACCACATTTTTTAAGGTGATAAACGGTTTGATAAGCGTATCCACCAGCATCGCCGAATAGGTGATACTTATCGTTTCGCCGGCATTGAGGCGCTCCACCTCCCACGTGAGTATATGATCTTCATAACTGATCGGTTCGATATTGTAACCGCCTGGTTCAAAATGTATCGGCAGCGTATCGATGATCGTGATCTCAAACGCATCGTTAGGACCGAAGTTTTCAACGGTTAATTCATAATTGACACTCTCGCCCACTCTGACTGAGTCGCGATCCGCCTTCTTGTCGATGCCGAGGTTATACCAGTCGTTATTTTGATGACTATAAGTAAAAATAAATTTATCGATATGAACACTCTCGAAATTTTCAACCTTCATAGGGGTAAAGGGCGGATTCAGCAATTCAGGATATTGATCCTGTTGAAGGATGAAATGATTGAGCACGAGTATATACTTGCCCTTTTTTAGATAAAAAATCCCTGAATCGTTGAGCTCCTCCATCTTTTCATATGAATCATCGATTACCAGATAATAGTCACCGTAATTTGGATTGATCAACGCGGCAAAGTTCCCCTCGCCGTCCCTGAATTGAAGATAAAATGATTCGTTCCCCTGATTCAAAGAGTGGAGTTGATGGGCATCTATCCTGTAAAAACCGGGGTTCACAACGTCGATACATATCACATCTCTGGAAAGTGGTTGGCGATCAATACGAACGACGAATTTTTCATGATCGATGGATATAGATGCGGTATCACCTACGGTACTAAGCATCAATGTATCACAATTCGTAAGATTCTGTCCGAACGAAACCGGAGTGATCAGGATCAGATACATGATCATCGCTGCGAAATTGATCAATATAATTTTTGATTTCAACTTTATGTTATCCTTTATACTCATAACTTTAATTATCATGATTAATAAGAATCCAGGTCGTAACTTCTTTTGGATGACGAACTTATCCAATTTAATAACATGTGCAACTTATGTGCCACATATTCTTTTCTTTTTAAAATATTGTTTTAATTATAGTTATCATCATTTTATAGAATTAGAGTTTAATTATTACAATGAGTTAATAAGTTATTTCACCAATATTTAGCTCAATTGACCAGGCTTGTCATTGAACTTGATAGCTTAAAATGATACGATTATGTAACATTTTTGATCCATATGTACTGAAATAGATCATCGTGGTCATCGCAAAATTTCACTTGCAAAGGAACGTGAATAAGATTATATTATCTTGAGCATAAAAAAGAGGAGTAGAAAATGAGTTTCTATCAATTCATGCATTCCGGGAATTACGTCAAGATCATCGTGCATGACATTCCGGAGAAACCAGGTGTCATCGCAAAAATTTCAAAAATACTTGCCACTCACCATATCAACATATTTACGATCAAGCATTCAGTTCATACGGCTGAGTCGGGTGATATTGCATTTACTGTATCCAAGGACAGGGCTGAAGAATCGATTAACTTGATGAAGAGCAACCTCGATTACATTGGGGGAAAAAGGATAACGTTTCGTAAAGATTTGGCCCTGGTATTCATATGGGGTGAAGAAATCAGGAATCTGTCGCGATTCGCGTCAGATATATTGCGGGCTCTGAGTGAATATGATGTAGAAATAGACTCATTATCGATAGCGATCGAAGGAATTACCTGTATTCTTCCTGAGAAACAATATAAGGAAGCCATGCACGCGTTCAACAAGATGTTCATCGATGAACCGTTTATTTCCCCTGTATAATAAGATAACAATAATTATCCAATATATCAATAGAATTATAGATCTGGGACTAATAATTATTGATGGGCTGTGGAGATGGGGGAAATAGGAGAGATAGTGGAGACACATAATTATGCGTCTCCACTATCCTCCACCATCTTCCACCATTTCCTCTATCTCCTCTTTCTCCACCAACCCCCACCCCACTATTGATTCTGTTCTAACCCAGCAAAACAGCCAGCAGAATGCCTGCTGCAACTGCTGATCCGATCACACCGGCTACATTGGGTCCCATGGCATGCATGAGCAGATAGTTAGAAGAATCTGCCTTGACGCCGATATTTTGCACCACCCGTGCCGAATCGGGTACGGCGGATACACCGGCCGCGCCGATTAGCGGGTTGATCTTGTTGTCTCCTTTTAAAAACAAATTCATAAACTTGGCGAACAGGACGCCGCTTGCCGTCGCTACCATAAACGAAAACGCCCCGAGTAGGAATATTAACATGGATTGAGGCGTCAGGAACGTGGTCGCCTGAGTACTTGCCCCCACGGTCACACCGAGCAGGATCGTGACGATATCGACCAGCGATGTTCTCGCCGTGTTGCCGAGTCGGTCCGTTACCCCGCTTTCTTTCAACAAATTACCGAAAAACAACATTCCCAGCAACGGAATGGAGCCCGGGGAAATGAAGGCCGTTATCATAAAGGCAAATATCGGAAAAACGATTTTTTCAACCTTAGAGACGACGCGTGAAGGCTTCATGTGGATGAGCCGCTCCTCCTTCGTAGTCAGCAACCTCATGATGGGTGGTTGAATAACTGGCACGAGCGCCATATAGGAGTATGCAGCAATGGCGATGGCGCCGATGAGATGCGGTGCCAGCTTCGAGGCGATAAAAATGGCAGTCGGCCCGTCGGCTCCCCCAATGATGCCGATGGCTCCTGCCTCCTGACCGTTAAAACCGAGTGCGAGCGCTCCCAATAGCGTAATAAAAATTCCCACCTGCGCCGCGGCACCCAGTAACACTAATTTAGGATTCGATAACAGGGCGGAAAAATCGGTCATCGCACCGATACCGAGAAATATCAGAGGCGGATAGATACCCTTGAGAACTCCGAAATACAGGTAGTTCATCACACTCCCGTCCTCATAAATACCCAATTGCAAACCCACATTCTCCAGGAACGGTATGTTTCCGATGAGTATGCCGAAGCCGATCGGTACCAGAAGTAAAGGCTCATAGTCCTTCTTTATCGCTATAAAAATAAAAAATAAACCGACTAAAATCATGATAAGGTGGCCGGGGGTAACATTATAGAATCCGGTAAAATGGATAAATTTGAGCAGTCCTTCCATGCTAACCTCCTATCTCCACCATCACATCACCTTCCAGCACAGAATCACCCGATTTCACCTTGACTTCCTGGATAACGCCATCACGGTTCGCCAGGATGTTATTTTCCATCTTCATGGCTTCCATCCTGAGTACAGTTTGGCCATGTTTGACCTCATCCCCTTTTTTCACCAACACCTCTAATATGAGTCCCGGAAGCGGCGCTTTCAGCGTACCAGCAGCTAGCGTCCTCTCCGGCGCTTTGGTTTTGCTCGGTTCGTTCTGGACTTCTCTGGTCTTCGGGCTGTGAACTAATTCAGGCGCCCTGGGTGTCTCCGCATCATGGATAATATCTACCGTATATTCGGCGCCATTGACTTCGACGATGGCCTGATAATCGGTCAAATTCTTAATATTTACTCCGAATGGCTTACCGTTTATATTGAATTTATAATTTCTCATCTTCACACCTTTATGATTGTATTACTATCTCATTTTCGTTCTATCGATCGTCGTGTACTGAATCGCATGAATTTTCGATGACCAGGGTGAATAGGGTCTGGTCATCCGATTAAAAGTAATAATCGCCCGTTCGAGATCATGATATTCCTCATGACTCATGTGGATAGCCAGTGAAATAGCGCTGACAATTTCTCCTGACAAAGGCTCGTTCCCCTCGACTCCTTTTATCAACAGTCCGGGGGCTTTCTTCTCCACCGTCTTGCCATATCGTTTTAGCAAAAACACAAACAGCTTCATACTATATAAAAGGATTATCAGGCTTGAAAAAACAACACTGATCCCCAATACTCCTATATTAACTCCCATTCCCAACAACTTTGTTTCGATCATTATTTTACCTCATCTCTTACTCCAATGAAGAGCTATGAACCTCATTTACTACTTTCACCATCGCATAAACATCACAGAGGAATACTTCCGTGTTTTTTCGGCGGATTCATATCGCGTTTGGTGGCCAGACTCTCGAGAGCACGAATGATACGGAACCTTGTGTTACGTGGTTCGATGACATCATCGACGTAACCATGCTGTGCCGCGATGTAAGGAGTCGCAAACTTATCACGATATTCTTCCTCTTTCTCCTTGGCCATGGCATCCTGATCCTCTGCCTCTCTGATCTCTTTACCATAGATGATCTCAATCGCCCCTCTCGGTCCCATTACGGCTATCTCTGCCGTTGGCCATGCGTAATTGATGTCTCCGCGCAGGTGTTTCGAACTCATTACACAGTAGGCTCCGCCGTAAGCCTTACGTGTGATCACGGTGACCTTGGGGACTGTCGCCTCGGCATAGGCATAGATCAATTTTGCTCCGTGCGCGATGATGCCGCCAAACTCCTGACCCGTACCCGGCAGGAAACCCGGTACATCCACAAATGTGACCAAAGGGATGTTAAATGCATCACAGAATCTCACAAATCGCGCCGCCTTTCGAGATGCGTTGATGTCTAACACACCCGCCAGCGATGTCGGTTGATTCGCCACGATCCCCACCGAACGCCCGTTGAATCGCGCGAAGCCCACGAGGATGTTCGGCGCCCATAATGCATGTACGTTCAAGAAATCACGATTATCAACAACCGACTTGATCACCTCCATCATATCGTACGGCTTATTCGGATTGTCCGGTACGATGTAGTTTAAATCATCATCCAAACGATCAATAGAATCTCTGCAGGTAACTATCGGCGTCTCTTCCATGTTATTCTGCGGTAGGAAGCTGATCAGCTTACGGATGATGGCGATCCCCTCTTTCTCATCCTCTGCTAAAAAGTGGGATACACCAGAGACCTGATTATGAACCAGTGAACCTCCCAACTCCTCGACGGTCACATCCTCGTTTGTCACCGTCTTCACGACTTTCGGCCCGGTCACAAACATGTAACTGGTATCCTGCGACATGATCACGAAATCCGTGATCGCGGGTGAGTAGACAGCGCCGCCGGCACATGGACCGAAAATGGCAGATATCTGCGGGATCACACCCGATGCCTGAACATTCCGTAAAAATATGTCCGCGTAACCGCCCAGACTCAATACGCCTTCCTGGATTCTGGCTCCTCCGCTATCATTCAAACCGATTATCGGAGCACCATTTTTCATCGCCATTTCCATCACCTTGCAGATCTTCCTCGCAAACGTCTCAGATAGAGAGCCACCAAACACGGTGAAGTCCTGTGAAAAAACATACACCAATCTACCATCGATTGTGCCATATCCTGTGACGACTCCATCCGACAGATAGTGCTGCGAATCTAATCCAAAATTAGTACAACGATGCGTCACAAACATGTCAAACTCTTCAAAACTCCCCTCATCAAGCAGTAAATCGATTCGCTCTCGGGCCGTAAATTTACCTTTTTCATGCTGCTTCTCGATTCTACTCTCACCACCACCCAGTTTCGCTAAATGACGCTTCTCAGCAAGTTCTTTTAATTTCTGTTCGATTGGTTCCATTTAATCCTCAATATTTATCTTTAAATTGCACTTTTTACAAACCATATAATCCTTAAAACAATGTCGCACCGGGTTTCAGCGGAACTAGTGACACGGATATCACTCTCCCTCATGCTCACATAACTCGGTCAACACTCCGCCAGTCGATTTCGGGTGTAAAAACGCGATCAAATGACCGCCCGCACCCGGTCGAGGTTGCTTATCGATCAACTGGATTTCCTTTTCCTCCATATACCGTAAATTGTCCTCGAGCCCGGTGACAAGATATGCGATATGATGGATACCTTCACCCCGTTTCTCGAGAAACCTGGCGATCGGGCTATCTTCAGCCGTGGGCTGCAATAACTCGATGCGTACATCGCCCACCGGTATAATGGCCGCTATCACCTTCTGGTCAGGCACCTCCTCGATACCCGTACATTCCAATCCCATCACATCGCAGTAAAATTGTTTTTGTATCTCTAAATCTCTAACGGCAATTCCGATGTGATCTATTTTCTTTATCATCTTTTCTCAACTCCATCTATACGTTTTAAGAATTTGAATATCAATCCGTGGAATTAAACAAGCATGATCGATTATCATCCTCCGTCTTTCCACCTGTTTAAAAATCAGTTCGATGGTGAATCTCTGTTGCTTTACGCAACTGATGTGTGAACGACCTCATTTCGAATGAAGTTAATGACGTCTTTAATCGATGTCCCGGGAGTGAATACTTCTTTGACCCCGACCTTCTTCAACCTGGGGATGTCCTCATCCGGGATGACTCCTCCGGCGACGACACACAAGTCCTTCACCCCGTTTACTTCCAGCAACTCCATCACCTTTGGGATGAGATGATTATGAGCTCCGGATAAAATACTCAGCCCCAAAACCTGCGCATCTTCCTGTATCACAACGTTCACGATCGCTGCCGGAGTCTGTCGGATACCCGTGTATATTACCTCCATACCGGCATCACGAAGCGCTTGCGCAATAACTTTCGCGCCTCGATCATGCCCATCCAGTCCCGGCTTCGCTATCACGACTCTAATTTTTGCGTCCATATTTATTCTCTCTTCATTTTCATTATATGATCTCAACCAAATCCGTAAAAAAATATTCGCTCGACTCTGTTGCTGATCGTCAGAATCGATTAGTATAACGCTCGATCAAAGGATTACGGCTTCTTTGTATTCACCAAATTCCCCACGCAGCACATCACAGATCTCTCCGAGCGTTGCGTAAACCTTCACCGCATCGATGATGTACGGCATGATGTTATCTGATCCCATGGCCACGGTTTTCAACGATTGCAGCGCCTGGTCGACAGCCGATTGATCGCGCTGGGCTCTTAGAGCCTTAACTCGGGCGATCTGCTCCTCTTGGACCGTGAAATCAATCTTCAACAAGTCCGGTTTATTATCCTTCTCAGCCTGGAAATTGTTCACGCCGACGATGACCCTCTCCTTCTCTTCCACCTCCATGATGTACTGATACGACGACTTCTGGATCTCTTTTTGGATATAGCCCGATTCGATGGCAGGGACGACGCCTCCCATGGCATCGATTTTTTCGATATATTCACGCGCCTGTTGTTCGATTAAATTGGTCTTTTGTTCCACATAATAGGAGCCACCTAACGGATCGATCGTCTCGGCAACACCGGATTCGTGAGCCACGATCTGCTGCGTTCTGAGCGCGATGCGCACCGAGTCCTCCGAAGGCAAAGCGAGCGCCTCATCATAGCTGTTCGTGTGCAGGCTCTGTGTGCCACCCAATACGGCCGCCAGTGTCTGAATCGCCACGCGAACGATGTTGTTCTGCGGCTGCTGAGCCGTTAAAGTCGATCCACCCGTTTGCGTATGAAATCGAAGCATCATCGACCTGGGATCGCGAGCCGAGAATCGCTGTTTCATGATCTTCGCCCATAGACGCCGCGCCGCCCTGAACTTGGCCACTTCCTCCAGTAAATCGTTATGCGCATTGAAGAAAAACGACAGTCGAGTAGCAAACTCGTCCACCTGTAATCCCGCATCAACAGCGGCCTGGACATAGGCGATGCCATTGGCTAATGTGAAGCCAACCTCTTGCGCTGCCGTGGATCCGGCTTCGCGGATGTGATATCCCGATATGCTGATCGTGTTCCACTTCGGAACGTGCTTCGTGCAGAAATCGAAAATATCGGTTATCAGCCGCATCGATGGCTTCGGCGGGAAAATGTAGGTTCCACGCGCGATATACTCTTTGAGTATATCGTTCTGAATCGTTCCGGATATTTTTGCCATCGATACACCCTGTTTCTCGGCGACAGCGATGTACATCGCCAATAAGACCGAGGCAGGCGCGTTGATGGTCATCGATGTCGACACCCGGTCGAGCGGAATACCTTCGAACAACGTCTCCATATCGGCTAAACTATCGATGGCGACACCGACCTTTCCAACCTCACCGTAGCTCATGTCATGATCGGAATCGTACCCGATCTGTGTGGCTAAATCAAACGCAACGGAAAGACCCGTCTGACCCTGACTGAGTAGATATTTATAGCGCTTGTTCGATTCCTGCGCGGTGCCGAAACCTGCGTATTGCCGCATCGTCCAGAAGCGACCCCGGTACATCGTCGGCTGCACGCCGCGCGTAAACGGGTATTCTCCCGGGAAACCGATCTCCTCAACATAATCTGATTGCTCCAGATCCGCCGGCGTATACAATCGCTCGATCGGTTCTGATGACCCGGTTACAAATTTTTCAGCTCTCTCAGGAAAGCGCTCTATCGTTTTCTTTAAAGTTTCGTCTTCCCAACGCTTCTTCGCCTTGTTTATCTTTTCACTCATATCAATCCTCTGTAATTGATCCTTTAAGTCGTTATTCTCTGAAAACGGTCGACTTCCGTCATGATTCTACTTGATGACATCGACTCCCATAAACTTTCGCAATACGTCGGGAACGATGATAGTGCCCTCATCGGTCTGATAATTTTCCATAATCGCGATCACCGTACGCGGAAGTGCCAGTCCCGACCCGTTTAGCGTATGCACATACTCCGGTTTCGAATGCGGATTTTCTTTGAATCGAATATTCGCCCGCCGCGCCTGGAAGTCCTCAAAATTACTGCACGAAGAGACCTCTAAATATTTACCCAATCCGTCGGCCCATACCTCGATGTCGTAGCACTTGGCCGCGGCGAAACTCAGATCTCCGGTGCACAACGATAGCACCCGGTACGGTAAGTTCAATAACTGTAACACCTCTTCTGCGTTTGCGAGCAAGGATTCAAGTTCATCGTAAGAACTGGCTGGATGGACAAACTTTACCATCTCCACTTTATCAAACTGATGGATACGGATCAATCCGCGCGTATCCTTACCATACGCACCAGCCTCTCTACGGAAACACGGAGTATAGGCGGTGTAGTACACCGGTAACTGCTCTCCGGAAAGAACCGTGTTACTCAATAGATTGGTGACAGGAACCTCGGCAGTCGGTATGCAGAACAGATCATCTCCCGGAATGTGGTACATGTCCTCTTCCATCTTGGGCAACTGTCCCGTGCCGAACATGCTGTCGCGGTTTACCAGAAACGGTGGGTATACTTCTGTGTAGCCATGTTTTTCGACATGCAGCTCCAGCATAAATGAGATCAACGCCCGCTGCAGCCGCGCACCGAGTCCTTTGTAACTGATAAATGAGGAACCGGCAATTTTGGAGCCACCCTTCAGATCGATGATGTCAAGTTTCTCTCCGATGTCGAAATGAAGCTCCGGCTTAAAATGCTTTTTCTCGATGTCGCCCCATCTCCTGATCTCGATATTATACGATTCATCTCTTCCGATAGGCACACTGTCGTGTGGAATATTCGGAATACGGATCATGATCTCATGAATAGCCTGATCCAATTCCCGTACCTCGTCGTCCATCCTTTTAATCGTATCGGACACCTGTCTCATCTCGGCGATAATTTCAGTTGCGTCCTGTTTTGCTTTCTTGAATTCAGCGATCTGTTCCGACACCAAATTACGCTTATGCTTTAACTCCTCTACCTCTGTTAGTACTTCGCGTTTTTTGCTGTCGAGCGATAGTAATTGATCAATATCAGCATGGTCGTTCTTCATGGTGACCGCTTGTTTTACCTTGTCGACATTTGAACGAATGTATTTAATATCTAACATAAAGGACCTCAATCAATGGATTATAGTACATGTTGACAACGTTCCATTACCCTGCCTCTCCGGGACACCTCAGCCGTTCAGCTTTCCGGCCTATCTCGCGCGCGGATGGGTTCAACAGCCGCGTTAAGTTAATGTCCTTTTCCGGCGATCATGATATAGACTGTATTTAACAATATTTTCAGATCCATACGAAGCGACATATTTTCGATATAGAACAGGTCGAATTCCAGTTTCTTCTTTACATTCTCGATGCTCTCATCATAACCCCCTTTAATTTGAGCCCAGCCGGTAATGCCCGGTTTAGCTCGCAGACGTCGTGTATAGAGAGGAATATGACGTTTCAACCGATCGACGAAATACGGCCTCTCCGGTCGTGGACCAACGAGACTCATTTCATTATACAAAACGTTCATAAACTGGGGGATCTCATCGAGTCGCATCTTTCGCAGTATCCGCCCGACTCGCGTTATGCGCGGATCGCGCTTCTCCGCCCATTTCGGACCGGTCACCTTCTCAGCATTTTGAATCATGGAACGAAATTTATGGATCGTGATGATCTTTCCGTCCTTACCGACTCGTTTCTGACTGTATAATATCGGACCTCTGGAATCGATTTTGATCAATAGTGCAATCAAAATCCATACTGGCAAAAGACCGACGAGGACGATGAGTGAAACGATCACATCGAGGACTCGCTTGATCTTCCGCTCCCATGCCGGCATCATTTGCGGCATGATTTCGATCAAAGGGACGCCATACAACTGATCCGTTCGTCCATATCCCATCACGATATCGTACAGATCAGGTAAAATTTTCAAATTAACAGGTAAATTATCGCAAATAGAGATCACATCGATCACCTTTTGCTGCGAACTCTCCTTAAGCGCGATCAGGATTTCCTCGATTCCCAGTTCCGAAATGATTCGCGGCATTCGCTTCGTTGATCCTAATACCGAACAATCCTTATACGTCTCATTCAGGTGATTCTTGCTTACATCGATAAATCCGACGACATCATAGCCTAGAGCACGATGGTCCGCTACCATATCGAACAGCTTAAATGCTTTGTCGTTCCAACCGACAATCAATGTTCGTCGCCGTCCGATTCCTGCCTCTAATAATTTCCTCTGTATCGTCCGAAGAACCATTCTACCGAAACTAACGAAAAAAACCATGAGCAGCCAATAGGCAATGAACATCATGCGACTGAGACGCGGGAATTCATTGATGTCAGTCGATAAATCCATCGTCAACAGAAAACTGACAAGAGCACCCAGAGAAATGGTCTTCAGAATGGCCACAAACTCATCGAAACGCGATTGAGCATACCACGATCGATATAAACCGAAAAAAAAGAACATCAGTAACCAGAACACGAAAATAAAAAGCATGAACACTATGTTGATTTCAGCATAATACCCCATGCTCCGTCGTACCAGACACCAGACGATGAATGCCAGGTCGATCATGATAAAATCACTCAATATCAATAGAATTTTTTCGAGTGTCTTAGGCATTGTGATCCGATGTTATTCGCTGATAGAGATGATCGATCTCTTTGATCATTTGATCGGCACTAAAACTGCCGATAACCTTGTTATGAGCATTTCTCCCCAGACGCAGGGCTTCTTTCGGATTTTCGAGCAATCGTATAACACCTCGTGCGATGGCCTCCGGATCTCTGGGCGATACCAACAATCCAGTTTCTTCATCAACCACTAACTCCGGTACTCCCTCCACAGCGGTGGCAACGACGGGGCGACCCAAATACATGGCCTCCGTAAGGGAACGACCCAATCCTTCCCAGCACGATGAGAGCACATAGACATCCAGAATCTGTAAAATTTCTGGAACATCATCACGAAATCCGAGTAATTTCAGGATATCATGCAAATCCAGCGAGTGGATTAGCTCCTCCACTTCCTCTCTTAACTCACCGTCCCCCACGATGATAAAACGAGCGTTCGGGAACTTTGCCCGAATAGCCGGGATGGATTCAATAAAATATTGCGGTGCCTTCTGAGCCGAGAGCCGACCGACCATCCCGATGATCTTGTGTCCGCTCTCGAAACCCAGGGATCTCTTCTTTCGCTCAATATCGATCGGAACACTGAACTTCTCGAACAGAATCCCACTGTAAATGTTGACCAATTTCTTTGGCGGAGCAATGCCAAGCTCTATCACTTTATTTAAATTCAGCTTCGATACCGTAATCAGAATATCAGATAATTTAGACAGATAACGTTCCAGATAGATAAAAAATTGACGTACCACAGGATTCATGAAATCATGAAAAGGAAATCCATGAATCGTATGGATAATATGCGGCACGCCGGCTAGCCTGGCCGCGATCCTGCCACTGAACCCTGGTTTGGAACTATGGGTGTGGACAATATCATAATTCCCTTTCCTGATTACCCGGAATATTTTGACTAAAGCGATGATGTCATAGAACAGATCGATCTTCCGGATCAACTCGTCGATGAATATCAGTTTGATGCCTTTGATACTTCTCGCTCTGTCCAGCCACTGCCCATCGGACGCGCTCATCAGACTAACATCATAGCGATTCTTGTCCAATCCATCCACCGTAATCAGCGTGTTGTCCTGAGCCCCGCCGACAGGTAAATTCGTTATTATATGTAAAATCTTTAATTTTTTCAAGTTATTCTTGCTCAGTATTAGCCAAAATACACTTTATTGTACACTTCAATCGTCTGCGCAGCTGAACGATCCCAGTTGAACTCTGTCACACGGTCCAGGCCGGATCGTATCAGTTTCTGACGCAGCTCGCCATCGGTTAACAGTCGCTCCGATGCGGCCGCTATCTCATCTGGTGAATCCGGATCGACCAGCAGCCCCGCATCTCCTACTACTTCTATCATCGACGTGTTATTCGCCGCAATGACCGGCACACGGCGACTCATCGCTTCGATCAACGGGAAACCGAATCCTTCATAATAGGACGGCAAGATCAGCAACCGGGCCTTCTGATAAAATACAACCAATTCATCGTCGGTCACCGCATCCGCGATCACTATCTGCCCCTCGCCTGCATCGTTGACCATAGATTCCGGAATATCATAATTTAAATATTTTTTACCTATTATAACTAATTTTATGTTATCATGCAAATTATTTTTTAAGATTTTGTACGACCGAATCAGGTTCGGAATGTTCTTATGAGGTCTCCGTTCTCCTACGAACAGGATAAAGTCGCCATCGATACCGTACTGTCTCAATACATCCCTGCATTCCTGTTCTTCAAAATGCGTCCGTAAATGCTCCTCTAAGCCGTGATAAACCACATCGATCTTATCCTCGGAAATTTTGATCAGGTTCAGTAAATCGTTTTTGGTGCTGACGGAGGCCGTTATGATTCGATTCGCTCTTCGTGCTGCGTGGCGCATCATGCGCTTCATGTAAAACTTTTTCAAGTTGCTGAATTCCGGGAAGAAATGCGGATTTCTGACATATTTCAGATCGTGTACCGTAATCACAGATTT
Source organism: Candidatus Zhuqueibacterota bacterium (assembly GCA_016926625.1). GTDB lineage: Bacteria > Zhuqueibacterota > Zhuqueibacteria > Thermofontimicrobiales > Thiofontviventaceae > Thiofontadaptatus. The sequence continues at coordinate 17,426 of JAFGOE010000047.1, read as the reverse complement.
GATGTGATGCAGCAAGGGCAGATCGAAATGAGGATGATGATAAACATCCGGGTCAATCTTTCTGATCAACTTCGACAGTCTGTAATGATTCAACGGATGGATACCTTTGATCTTCACCGGAATCTTACTGATCCGCGGCCCGGCGATTCGCATCAACGGATGATCCTGCTCAAGATCATCCCGTAACAGGAAGATATAGTCATTCGACTGGTCGAGTCGCACTATCGACGGAATGAGTCCGTTTAAATAGCGGCCGATACCGGTTATTTTATTCTCGGATAAATGAGCGTCGATCAATATTTTCATAGGTTGCACTTATTTTTTTGTAGTTCATTGAAAATTTCCGCTAATCGGCGTCCGTGATTCCGCCAATCGTACTTCTCAATCTCTTTTACGTTGCGCCCTGTCCACAACGGTTCCTGCGAACGATACAATTGGTAAAATCGATGGATTGCATCCGCAATCCGTTTGATATCATTCTCGGGCAGTACGATGCCAGTCCGAGTCTCACTGATAATGCGCGCTGCCGGAGCATCGTCGCGTATTAACGCTAAAATCGGTTTATCGGCGACCAGATATTCGAAGATCTTTCCCGTCTGCTCGTATTTACTCCCTCCGCCGATAATTAATAAGACATCCGATGCAGCCTGGTACGAGAGGCATGTTTCATGGGACACGTTTCCGGTGAAAATCACCACATCGTCCATTCCATTATCCTTTACCATGGTCTGCCAATACTCACCTCCACCACCTACAAACAGCAGCTGTGCATGCTGGCGACTGTCAGGTTCGAACGATAAAAACTGATAAAAAGCCTCGATCAGATGTCGCGGATCGCGACCCGCCAGGTCGATACGGCCTGTATAACTCAGTGTAAATTTAGGAAAAGGCGCGACGTTCATCGCCTGATGATCATCAATATCGTATCCATTGGGTATCACACAGAACTTATCGGAATCCAGCCGCGGATACTTTATCCTGTAATCATCCACAATATTTTCGGTTACGGTGACGATACGATCGGCGTATTTAAAAATAATCTTCTCCAGCCATTCGTTAATTCGCTTGATAGCAGGATTGGGAAAATAGGTGTATGTGGCAGTCGTCCATGGATCCGCCAGATCGATGACCCATGGGACTCCTGTAAACAGCTTAATCAGCGCACCAAGTACCAGTACGGAGTAAGGCGGGCATTTCGTCATGATGATGTCGATCTTCTTCCGTTTGACGGTCTTGATCGCCACGGGCAGCGCGAAAGGAATCCAACCGATCTGAACGTCCGGTATGAAGAACCAATCACGTATCTTCCATAACAATTTATTTTTAAGTCCCTTGATGTTTTTTGTCTTGACCTCCGTCCCCTTCAGCGATTTAATACGAAAATGATCCGTCCGCTTCTTGGAGATCAGAGTCCTCACCCGCACGATTTCAGTACCAGCCGGCAACTCATGAATAAATTTATCATCGAGCAGAAAGTAACTATCGACTGGCACAGTGAATCCGGTGACTCGCCAATCCTGTTGGAAAAGGTATTTAATAAATTTCGTAGGCCGCTTCACCCCGCCTCCTCCGGATGGGGGAAGATAATACGAGATCAATAGCGCGTTTTTAAAATTGTCAGTTTTCTTCATACGAGACGATTATAAAGACTTTCGACTTTTTCAACTATCCGTGTACTGGAAAATTGTTCGTGTGTTGTCATGAGATTACGTATAACGACCGATTCGATGGTGTCGGAACCGGCGATCGCATCGATTATCTTCTGCGCCAATGCCTGCGCATCGGAGCCTGGGAAGAGCTCACCGATCTGCCCGGCGTTTATCAGCGTCCTGTTAGCCGGGATGTCCGTGAAAACAGGATACAGTCCGTTCGCCAGCGCCTCGATGGTGGTCACCGCCAGACCATCGGATAAGGCGGTCGACACATAGATATGATGATTACGGAAATGATGTATCAACTCATCATGGTCTACTCTTCCGTAAAAATGAACAGAACCGGAAATACCCAGGTCTAGTGAAAGATGCTGCAGCCTCTCCATCTGCTCCCCATCGCCCACGACAGAAAATTTCACACCCGGATGGTCGTTCAGGACGATGGGGATCGACCGAATGAACGTTTCCACGTCGTAAATGGCCTCCATCTTTCGAGCACTGATTACCCTGGGCGATTCCTGGATCGATCTGAAACGATTGTGTATCTCCTCTTTCGTCGTGAAAAAATGATCATCCACATAGTTCGGAATGAATTCGATTTTATCTTCCCTGCATCCGCAGCGCTTCAACGCATCGCGGAAATGTTCTGCTACGATCATCACCCTGTCCGCTCTCTTCAGGACGAACCGCACGACGAGTCGATAGACAAGCGATCTCTGCGGATGGATCAATATGTCCGATCCATGCACGGTCACGACGAACGGATGAAAATTAGTCCACGCAGCAATCCAGCCTGAATCCGTTAAAAAATGAGCATGAACGATATCCGGCCTCAGCTTTCTGATGCGCTTACGAATCGACAGGGCGAGCCTGATCCGGTACAGCATTTTCAACGACGTCTTCAGCCAGCTGAACATAGGGAACGGCGCTCTCGGCGTCCCCACAACCTCCACGATCTCATGGGACGAACTGTCCTTCCAGGGCGAGAATACAGTCACCCGATGCCCGCGTCCTCGTAAATCGCAAACCCATCTCTTATAATGAATGCTTCGCGCATCACAGATCATTACGATGTTCATCGACTCCCTACTCATGGTCTGCAGATTTATAGGTTTCACTGATCTTTTCGATGGCCACACATAATCCGATCAGCGTCCACAACGCCTTGTTGAAATGCTGTGATAAAAACATGCCTGCTACGACAAAGCCAGCCAGACTTATTTTCAATCCTGTTGCGTAGTTCATAATTTCAAACGATTTATGTTTCAACGCATTGCGATATGCATTCAACGATGCCTTGAATCCATGAAATAGAACAAGCACGAAAGCGAATAGCCCGATGATACCCGTCTCGGCGGCGATGTGCAGAAAAATATTGTGCGCATACAGTGCTAATATCAATCCGGTGTACCTGGTCGACCAGACGATGAAGTTGCCGAGCCCCACCCCGATCAAGGGATTAGCAAAAAACATCTTTAGACCGCCGCGATAGAGTTTTAATCGCTGAATGAACGACTGATCCTTGACAACCAGCCGGATCAGTTTCTGATAATGGGAGAACTCTTCGATGAACAGATAGAGGATAACCGCCAGCAGGATGATGGACACGACGATCAATGCCTTGTTCTTCCTCTCATTGTATAAAAGCCATAGCACCACAAACGCCAGCGCAATCGCTCCGCCTCGTGAATACGTTAATGCCGTCGTCACGATGATCGAGATACCACAGGCGAATAAGATCAGCTTCGCCAACAAACTCTCCTCTTGCTTAAACAGCGACATCGTAATCGGAACCGCCGAGACCAGGATGATGGCAAGATTGTTGGGATCTTCTCGCAGAGCACTTACCCTGCCGGCTAATAAGGCGTTACTGAAAAAGCTGCTCATTCCATATACAGCGTTCACACCAGCCATTAATACAATGATCCATAATGTGTAGCGCATCATTTTGGGTGAATCGATCAGATTGATAATCAAAAAATAGAGTACAGCGCTCTTCAGATAGGTGCTGAAAGCTTCCAGCGCAAGTTCCTTGTTCGAGGCAGGGATTATCGATATGATGGCGAGCAGGGTAAACAGTCCGATGTAAAAATTGGTACGATGATTCACAAATCTGGGATCATACTTCAAATTATTGATCAGCCAGGCGACGAGCGTATAGACCACGACGATCTTGAAAACACTGCCACCGACGAACGACGCGACATTGGAGTAGATCAGTCCGACGATGATAATGATCCCCACTTGCGGATGGAGGAAGATGACACCGGCGACGGCCATAGCAAAAATCAATATGACACCGATCAGGCCGATGTCTTTCACGGCAAATAGATATATCAGAATAATCTCCAGCCCGATAGCGGCCGCGATAATCCATTTTGCCAGAACTTGTTCCAATGATAGTCTATCTATACTGTTTTTCATAGTCATGATTTTTTAATCGATCAGGAAAATAAAACTTTCAGAGAAAACCATCGTTTGATGAACGAAATGTCGTCATCATCAAGGAGTTTAAAATAATGAAGAAGAACAGCATAAGCTCCCCAGAAAACGATCGAAATTAGGATGAATTTAGGCCACATCGCTAAGCGAATAAACGTGAACGGCAATGCGATAATTCCGGCACCCATAGAAATGATCAGTATATTGAAATACAAACGCCACGGGAATATCTCGTTCCAGGTCACTTCCAGTTTACTCTTGATCACGTACAAGAAATACCCGGTGATGGAGAAAGTGACCAGGATCGTTGCGATTGCCGGTCCGACGAATCCGAACAACTTGATAAATATCACATTGAAAATCACATTCAATAACAGACCGATAATCGTACTGAACAACACAATTTTTGAATAGCCCATTGATAATATCAGTGAATCGAATGCTGCAATATGGATCAGCAGCAGGAACAGATAGATCTGAAATACCGGCACAGCGGCCAGGTAATCGCTGGTGTACAAGATCGTAACCACTTCCTTCGCCGTGATCAGAAAGAACGGGAAGAACGGCAGGATGAGCAGGCTCACTTTCCTGATGGACTTGTGCCATAGATCGAAAAATTGATCGATCTTCTTTTCCTCGTGTAACAGCACGAATTTCGGGAACAGCGTACTCGCTACGGCGTACGGTATAATCGTCACAAACGGCAATTCTTTGGCACCGACAGCGTATACGGCGAATACCTGCGGGAGGAAATAGAGCGAAATGATAAATTTATCCAACTCCCGTGAAATGATCGTAACAATACTGCTCAGTCCCAACGGAACCGAGTATGTCATCTGTTCCCGCAGCATGGATATATTGAAAAATCTGTGTAATCCTCCCATCACCCTCACCACGTAAACAACGGCAAATATCATCTGTAACGCGGAGACGATGGCCAGCCACAAGAAGGCCGTGTAAAGCGAGTAACCCAACAGCAACGGGATTACGACCGCGAACAGGTCGTTGACTGCAAACATGACATTAAAAATAGCAGCAGCGCGATGTCTGTCGAAACAGATCAATATCGGTGCGATCGCCTGGATGGGAAAATCGAATATCGGATAAAGAGCAAAGATTTTTAAGTAAGCCGGAAGCGAATCATTGTTGAATATCGTTCCCCAATACCTGGAGGAAAGGAAAAAAACGAACCCGAGCAACAGCCCGAGGAAGAACAGTACGATCTGACTTTGCAGAACGAACGTCTTTACCTCATCCTCTTTCAATTTAGGCAAAAAATAGTAGATACTGGTCGGAATGCCCAGAATGAGGATCACCGAGATCAGACTATAGAGCATGATCACCTGTCTGTACGTCCCATAGTCGAATTGCGACAAGAGTCGCACCAGGATAATGAGTAACAGCAATTTGCTTAACGCTCGCAAAAACCGTCCGATACTGATGAAACCGGCTTTATCTGCAAACGATAATTTACTCATCCTCACGACCTTCGGGTAGATGCTCCTGAGTGGATTTGCCCAGATATCGAATCTTCTTGTAATCATTTCTGAGCTCAATCATCATATTTTCGATCTCCCGATATTTTGCGTAATCCGAATAGCGCAGACGCTGTAAATATTCGATCAACAGCACGACCATCAGACTGATGAACACGCTGAGAATCGCCATCGAGATGACCAGGATACCACGTTTGGGACTCGATCGCAGAATAGGAGGAACCGCAGCATCCAATATTTGCACCGTGGGTGTGTCCTTCGCCTCCTGTATTTTCGCCTGTTCATATTGTGGCAATAAGAATTCAAGCAACGTTTCCTGCAGTTTCACCTCACGGTACAACCGTACGTATTGTACCCCTACCTCAGGCACTTGATCAAACGGGATGAAAATATCATTCGCTTCTTTTGATCCACCACCGCTCATCATCTCTTGATATTTTCTCTTCAACGCGCTTAACTCATTCTTCGCTCGCAATACCTCGCTGTGAGTTGGACTCACATAATTATTCATCACCTCAAGTTCAATTTCTCTCAAATTTATCTGGGCACTGATCTCTGCGGCTGCCTTGATCGATTCCACGGTCTGTTCGGGCATGGCAATAACGCCGTGTTCTTCCTGAAATATCTTCAGTTCATCTTCGGCCCTGGTAAGATCGTCCAGGTTCTGATTGTATCGCTTTTCGATGTAGATCCGCGTGTTCCTCGCTTTCTCCGATTTCTTATTTCGGTTCACGAGATCGAGTTCCTCTATAAAAGCGTTCGCCATGTCCCTGGCTAAGTTCCTCGCTTCATCTTCTTCTTCGTCATCGGAAAAATAAGGCGTCTTGGCAGAGGCATTCAAGCTAATCGTACCATCTTCATTGATTTCGACGCTGACCTTGTTGCGTAACGTCTTAACTGCCTGTTCCATGTTCTCGGCTTCATAGCGTTCGATCAATTTAAATCGGTCGACGATGGCTTCCATGACGGTGCGACTATTAACGATCGCCATCACGACATAGGACTCCTCAGAGATCCCGGCCATGCCAAATCCCCCCATGGGTAAGTTGCTGATAAATTGCGATAGACCGAAACCCTGATCCTCTTCGGCAGGAGGAAATATCACCGCCCTGGCAGAATAGGTCTTGGGCATAATGAGTGAAAACGCAGCCGTTATGACAGAAACGATTAAAAAATTAATAATAATAAATTTACGCCATTTTACTATAGTCGCTAAATAATCGATAAAATTCGATTTTTTACCATCCATGATCATATCCTTGCTTATGACTAATTGATTGTCAACGTTTCAAGATCGTTCTAATTGTTCATATTCTGGATGACCAGAGCCAGCGTCACCACCTGAACCGTGGTCGATAATATGTCCTTGAAGATCGCCCATCCGTCTCGCTCAGCCTTTTCCGGTACGATGATCTCGTCACCGATTTGCACAACGGTGGAGCTTTTCGGCTTGATCCATTCACCTGTCTCCGCCCTGATGATTCTGACCCGTTTGGTATGGGCGTTCCAACCATATCCGCCTGCTTTACCGATGTAGTAATCGAGCGTCTTGTTCTTGAGATACGGTTGTAATCCGGGACGCTTCACCTGCCCACTGATTGCAACGACGTCATCCTTCATAGGGATCTCGATGTAATCTTTATCCTGCAAAATAATATCTTCATTTTCGTCGTTTCGAATAAACAACTTTTCGAAATCGACAGCCACAATACCTTTTCTCTCACGTGATTTGATCTTAAAATATTCTCGCTCCAACTCAGTCATCTCTTCCACACTCATTTCGAACAGACGGTCATATTCAGGATCCGGGATATTTTCATACTCCGTACGGATAACAAAGGCTTCCTTTAACGATGCGTTCTCCGTAAAACCTCCGGCTGCTTTTACGATCTCCGATAAACGGACTGAATTCAGCTCTATCGGATAATCACCCGGATATATGATCTCTCCCTTGATCTCCACCTGTCTCCTGATCCTGTATTCTGGTTGGTATCTCACATAAATTCTGTCGTCCACGACTAACGGAATGTTCTCCAATAGCTCCCCGGTCTCGGGATCCGTTTTTGTCAAGTCTACTTTGAAGGAATACGTTGTCTTATTGTCCGAATTGAAACGAGCGACTTCGATGTTGGAGGGATCGGCATTATAGGTGAATCCATGAGCAAGCTTGATCAAATCCATTACCCTGTCGCCCTCCATAAATTCATACTTTTCGGGTTCGTGAACCGCACCGTAAACGCCACAGATAGGCAGGTTCTTGGTAAACAGAGGGACATAAATCACATCTCCCTCCAACATATAAGGATTATGTTCGTTATTTCCGTATATTTCATACGAATGCAGGTCGATGGGTATTTTTTCGCCATCGCGACGTGTCAGAACAATGTGGCGTTTGGAGGGAACTTTCATCACGACAACGGGCAAGGCAGCCGCTTTACCGGAATAAGTCTTTAATTCTGGTTCTGTCTCCTCGGTTTCGACAGGTGGGTTAGCCATCCTGATTGCATCGGATACCCGATTGATGCCGGTTACCACTACTGCACCAGGTTTGCTGACCTGACCCGCCACATGCACGCGAAAGCGCCTGAGATCCGCAAGAGTGACCGTGACGTCCGTGTTCCGATATTTCCTTTCGACCTCCTGTTTGATCCGCTGCTTTGCCTCCTGCAACGTAAGATCGGTGAGATCGATATCTTTCACCAACGGAATGAGTAATTTGCCCTCTGGTGTGATCTTGAGAACAAATCCGGTATTGACACTGCCCCATGTGTTGACAGACAGGACATCACCGGGACCGACGTGATACTCGTGCTCATCGATCGGCGTCTCCAGGGCTGGTGGTAATGCCTGCAGCATCTGCTGCTCGAATGAGATATTCAGTGATTCCTCATTTCGTCGTGTCCCGCTCTCACTGCCCGTCTGTGCGTCAAGACACGACGAGCTAATCAGAATAAAAACAACGAGTAAAAAAATGAATCTATGCTTCACATCAATCTCCTCTTTCTGGTTAAATAATGACATTTCGATTTGATTGGTCCGGACGCTGCTTCGCTCCGCTTGAATGCTGTTCATACCGCCAATACAAACAGAAGGATATTTAATTCCAACATCTATGATCAATAGGCGATGCTATAAAAGCTACCGATACTGCTCTAATACTTCGACGATGCGGGTTGCTGCTTTCCCATCCCATAGCGGAGGCACGGTTCCACGTTTGATCTTTCCATCCAATATATCGAAACTATGGCGTCTTATCTTATCCGGATCCATGCCAACGAGGATGTTCGTTCCGATGTCCACCGTCGAAGGTCGTTCAGTATTCGTCCTCAACGTCAAACAGGGGATAGAGAGCACCGTCGTCTCCTCCTGAATGCCTCCCGAATCTGTCAGCACGAAACTCGCATTAACCATCAACTTCAAGAACTCTAAATATCCCAGCGGATCGATGAGGCTGAAGTTTTCCATGTTCGCTACGCGTTTCGATAATCCGAATTGATCGATCATCTTCCTCGTCCTCGGGTGAATCGGAAAAATAATCCGGATACGCTGCTGAACATCATCCAGGGCATCGAGTATCTGGACAAATGTTTGTCGGAAATCAACGTTCGATGGCCGATGCAGCGTCAATAACGCATAAGGTGCATGATGGAGATCCAGTTGATCCATGATATTTGATCCATCGGCTTTCCCCTTAAAATGTAACAAGGAATCGATCATTACGTTCCCGACAAAATGTATTTTTTCAGGATCTACACCCTCCCGCAGCAAGTTAATCCTGGCACTGTCCTCGGTAATAAACAACAGATCGGAAACCGCATCGGTTAAAATCCTGTTGATCTCTTCCGGCATTTGCCGATCGAAACTCCGCAATCCTGCTTCGACGTGCGCAATGGGAATATGCAATTTAGCAGCGACGATCGACGCGGCCAGCGTCGAATTCACATCGCCGACGACCAAAATCATGTCCGGCGCAATACGATCGATAATCTGTTCTAACTTCAACATGATCGTTGCGGTCTGCTCTGCATGAGACCCTGAGCCCACCCCCAAAAAGTAATCGGGACGCGGCATTTCCAAATCTTCAAAAAATATCTTCGACATGGCTTCGTCATAATGCTGCCCTGTATGCACTAAAATCGGCTCCAGGCAGCCTGAACCAGCCATGATCCGTTGAATCGGTGCGATCTTCATAAAATTGGGTCTCGCACCGACTATGTTCATGATTCTCTTTTTAATTCGCGTCGATCCTTCCATTTCTCTCCTTCATGATGCATATCCATAGTTCCGGGTTGATAAGAGAATATCGTTCCGTTGATCTGCGATTAATAAAGCCCTGTGTACACCTGTTCAGGCCGCATCCCCCATACCCAGCTTGATCACCTTCCTGATATCCGAGGGCAGATCTTTTGTCAGATTACGTGTATCGACGATCATACGCGAGTTTTCGACGATGAATTTCGCATCGTAATCTCTGTGCTTGGTCGTGATAACCACCAGGTCCTGTTGCTGCAAGAGTTCCTTTGTCAATTTCTGCGACTGAAGGATGATGCCGTCCAGATGAATCTGCGGAACATAAGGATCATTATATTGAACTTGACCCGCACCTCGGCGCATCAAGATCTCCAGCACTCTTAACGCCGGAGAATTGCGAACATCATCGATGTTCTCCTTGAACGACGCACCGAGCATCAAAATTTTCGCTTTATTGAAGGCTACCCCGATATTGCTCAACGCTTTCCTGACTAATCCGATGACATAATACGGCATCTCCTCGTTCGTCTTGGCAGCCAGTTCGATAAACGTGGTATGAAAATCGTATTCGCGCGCTTTCCAGGCAAGATAGTACGGATCGACGAGAATACAATGGCCGCCGATTCCGGGTCCCGGATAAAATGGCATAAATCCGAAAGGCTTTGTCGCCGCTGCATCGACGACTTCCCAGATGTCGATGTTGCCCATGCGATCACACAACCTTGCCATCTCGTTGACAAGCGCAATGTTTACGCTGCGGAATATGTTTTCTAATAATTTCTCCATCTCGGCGACTCGCGGATTCGATACCTGATGTACCTTAACCACCGCCTGCTGGATAATCATCGCCGCCATTTCCGTGCATTTGGAGGTTACTCCGCCGACGACTACCGGTGTAGTCGCCGTGGTAAAGTCCTTTCTCCCGGGATCGATACGCTCGGGTGAAAACGCCAGATAGAAATCTACACCGACCTTTAATCCCGTCTTCTCGAGTATGGGGAGTACGACTTTCTCCGTTGTCTCCGGGAATGTGGTACTCTTGAGTATGATGATGTGACCTTTTCGTAAGCCAGTCGCTATCCCGTTCGCAGAATTGATAATGTATGAGATATCCGGATCTTTATTATCATTGAATGGCGTAGGAACACAAATATATATCGCGTCCAATTCCGACACGGAGTCGTACGTTGTCGTCGCCGATAATCTTCCCTCTTTGACGGCTTTTTTAAGTATGTTATCATCGACATCATCGATGTAATTTTCCCCGAAATTAATTTTTGCAACTTTACGACCATCCACATCGATCCCCACTACGGTGAACCCCTTTTCCGCATATTCGACCGCTAATGGAAGTCCAACATAACCCAGACCGACGACGCCAATCTTTGCTGTACGTTCTTTGATGCGCTGTTTTAAATCCATATACTGTTCTCCCATGATTAATAGTTACGACAATTCAGATCCATACTGAGATTTGTAATAGTCTAAATATTCACCACTCTTTATCTTTTCCCACCACCACCGGTTGCTGGCATACCAGTCGATGGTCTCGTTTAAAGCCGTCTCTAACTGATTTGAAGGTCGCCATCCAAGCCTCTTCAGCTTGCTACAGTCCAGTGAATAACGACGATCATGACCGAGGCGATCGTCAACGTACGTGATTAAATTATCCGGTTTGCCCAATTTATTGAGCATAAATTTCGTAATCTCAAGGTTCGTCTTCTCATTACCACCCCCGATATTGTAAACCTCACCCAGATCCCCGTGCGCTAAAATAAAATCGATGGCATCGCAATGATCCCATACATAGATCCAATCCCTTACATTCTGCCCATCCCCATAGATCGGAAGCTTCCTGTCCTCCAGGATGTTCGTGACAAACAAGGGGATCAGTTTCTCAGGGTACTGATACGGTCCGAAATTATTGGAGCAACGTGTGATGATGACCGGAAGCTTGTAGGTAATGTGGTATGAAAACGCGAGCCGGTCTGCACCGGCTTTCGAGGCGGAGTAGGGACTCGAGGGCATCAGCGGATCCGTCTCCTTGAAGGAGCCTTGATCGATGCTGCCGTATACCTCATCCGTGCTGATCTGAATAAATTTCTCGACTGAGTGCTTCCGCGCGCTCTCGAGCAGCACGAACGTTCCGAAGATATCTGTTTGAATAAAATCATCGGGACGACCGATCGAACGGTCCACATGGCTCTCGGCAGCGAAATTGATGAGATAATCCACTCCGCTCATCAATTGATCAACCAGTTGCCGGTCTGCTATATCACCGTGGACGAATCGATAGTGCGGATGCTTCCCGATATCCTTCAAATTATCCAAATTTCCTGCATAGGTTAGCTTGTCGAGGTTAACGACCTCACAATCCGGATATTTGGCCATGATGTATCGGATAAAATTGCTGCCAATAAAACCGGCTCCGCCTGTTACTAGATACCGTTTTCCCATCTTACGCTCCATCGTTTGAAATTTAAGAATAATCGATAAATTTACAAAAATAAACAATAAAAGTCAATCATTTTCCTTACGCTCCGCCATCGCCTCAAGTCCTGATATCAGTGGACATTGATTAGAAAATCATCGTGCACTCGATGATCATGACGTCGTTTCACGATGAAGATCGATTGGGGACGAGGACCCTGCATTCTGACTGCGACATGCCCAATTTGTGCACAGTCGCGCGACGATAATTCTTACCGAGTTCACATTATGATGGTATATATACCCATATCATGATCGATTTACCAAAAAAAATAATACGCGATTTGTACACCATGATCAGCATCGAACAGCACAACGACTAAGATTCAATCCTCTATTTTTAAGGATACTTCGTAATAAAATCGATTATTGGATCATTTTTTACTATTTACGTATTCATGATACAATATTTTTATTTATTAATTGATTTTTTTTATTGACATAGTAATATTATTTTAGTAAATTAGGTCAACAATTAACAAACTCCAACTAAAACCTAAAGAGGAGGTGAAGTTAGGTGACTAAAGCTGAATTAATTGACAAAGTAGCAGCAGTAGATGGTATCCCATCGAAGAAAGTAGCAGGGGAAGCAATCGATACCATATTTGAAGCCTTGAAGAAAGCATTAAAAAAAGGCGACTCCTTTACCTATCAAGGTTTCGGTACGTTCAAAGTGCAATCCTATGCAGCTCGAAAAGGTGTTAATCCCCGTACTGGCCAGAAAATTACTATTCCTGCTTCAAAGCGCCCGAAATTTTCGGCTAGCAAAGCATTAGTAGATTCTCTAAAGTAAACTACAATTCTGCATAAAAATCAAAAACGCTCGTGACTACCTCGAGCGTTTTTTTTAACCATGCTTTCATGGATGATAGTAACATCGGTGCGATGTCGCTATCACTGCGGCTTCGTTTGCCATTGATGTGACGTCTACAAAATCATAATTTTCGTCTGACGTTTTAAGAAAGTGAACAGTCCATTTCTGCTGCCAATTAATTGCACTTCGGTTTTCTCATTTCTCAACATCGAGCGTATCGACTGAGCCGGACGCGCCTCATCAAATTCGGCTAACACTGCAAATCCGTATGTCCCGATATGTCGCTCCTCATTTTTAAACGGCAGGGGATCTGATCCTGCAACAATTTTAAAGCCTTGTTCCACTGCTTTTTTCATGAGGGAAGGTAACCGCCACATCGTCGTACGCAAGGTGGTATCGCCGACCAACATAGCCGAAGGATCGACGGTTTCGATCAGGTTATTAACGACCTTACCTCGTTCGAAGAACCACTTTCCCGGTGCCCAGTTGATGATCGGAAAACCTCCGCTCTCATGCACCTTTCTGACGACTTCCTGGGTCGTCATCGATCTGTCCTTGATGTACAATGTGGTCAGCACGGAGATAACCTCCAGTCCTTCCAACGTAACAATCTGTCTACCGGCGATGATATACAAATAGGGTTCATTGTCACGCTTCACCAATAACGATTCCGACTCATCGGTGCGGTGGAATGTGAATCCGTTGATAGGCTGTTGTAACAATGCATCATGAGCCTGTTTAAAGAAATTACAATCGTGTCGTTCGCTCAGCATCAGGATGGGAACAGTTTTACTTTCCTCAAATTCAGTACCACTGTTTTTTGCACTCTGTCTTAAGTTCCGCGCTGCTCCTTCGAAAGCTGCTACTAAATCGAAATGTTGATAGACATGAACGTGTCCGTCGATGAGCAATGTTTTTTTATTGGCCATATTTCTTTATCCTCGATAGTTTTACATGTCCTGTGAACGACCGACTCGACGCTGATTATGATCAATGGTGTTACCCATTTCGATCAAATCGATTCTCACATATCCACGCGCTTCGGCTTCATCGTGCGACCGACCTTATCGACGGCGGGTCGCATGTTCTGTTTATTATCTTTCTGCTGGGCAGCGAACAATCTATCTCTTAATGACGTTATTCGTTCCCTTGTCTGTTGCACCCAATGATTATCGATCCCGTTCTGTTCGGCAAGCTTCTGGTTTGTCGCGTAATACCGCAGCGCTTCTCTCTGTAGCGGTTTTATCCATTTGTCCTGGATCATGTCCCAGTATTGCCTTATCTGATCCTGATCCAGTCCGGATGGTGATGGAGAATTGAGTATATCCTGACAAAATTCCTCATAAGAACGACCGATGGTGTAAAAAGAGGCTGTGGTCCACTCAGCAACATTATAACGAGCGACATCAACGAGTTGTTTCATCATCTGACTGAATAATTTTTGTTTTCTTTGCATGCTGAGTTCGAACGGCGGTAATAATTTCACTGCTGCAAAGTCACGATGCATCAGTTCTCCGATCCGGAAGTGAGTCTGCGCAGCGATGTAGTCATCCGCAAATTCACCCTTTTTCTGATTGGCTGCAAATTCAGAGAGAATTCGGTTATAGATGACATACGACTCGCGTAAATTACCGTTCTGTTCTCTGGCATAACCCGACTTAAATAACGCTTCGAGGCGTCGTTCCCTGTCATTTGGAAATTTCGCGACAAAGTCATCAAACGTCCTCATCACCGACCTCCAGTTCTGTGCACGTTCGTACGCCAGTCCCGCCGCATACAGAGCACTCGCGCCTTTGGCTGAATAGGGATCGTGCTGATAGATCTCCATATAATTCTTCGCTGCCAGATGCCATTGGGATAATTGTTCACGTATCACCGCGCTCTGATAAAGTGCATCTTCGTAGCGATCGGAATCAGGGAAGCGGTGACTGAACTTTTCGAAATTAAGGGCAGCCTGTAAGAGCTTATCAGCTTTCTTAAATTCCACTGCCGATTCAAACAGCGCTGACTCCGCCACCTGCCTGTCACGCGCAGTCATGGCAGTCTGTTCGAACTTAGTCGCCGCTTTTACTGAGTCGCCCGATTTTTTCAGCGATTCAGCCACCTTATAACTGGCCGAAGCGAGCATCGTTCGTGAATTTTCAATCATGGTGAGGGAGTCCGGATACTGCCTGATCAAATGTTCAAAATATTTTTCTGAATTTACAAATTTACCCTGTTTGAACGTCGCAAATGCCATAAGCTGCAACGCCTGGGCCCCGTAGCGTTCACCACGTTGATCCCTGAAAATCGCCATTAATACATCGCTTAAAATGCGTTCCGCCGGTTCAAGATACTCTCGGCGTAAAAATATGTCCGCTAATTTTAAACGAATTTCCAACGATCTGTCGCTCATTCCGAATCGATCGATGAAATCGTTACACGCTTCGATTGTCATTGTCTCGATGGGGGAATCAAATATCAGAACATATCCTCTCCAGCGAATGGTATCCGGGTTGCTCCGCTTCAACCCATCGTCGATCTGATCGTAACATACGATCCGATTGAATGCCGCGTCTTCAGCCCATTCGCTCCCCGGGTAGAATAACACAACGGTCTTATATGCCACTGCCGCTGCCTGGTAATCTCCGAGCTCAAATAAACAATCCCCCAGATAGTAGGTAACCCGATCGGCGCGCTCATCATCAGGATAAATCCTCAGAAAATTTTTATACAATGCCGCTGCCCCGGAATAAACATACATCGCGAATAGACTGTCAGCACGCTCCAATGAAGGGGTCGCAATGATAAAATCCATGGCAGTCTGTAGCTTCATCACCATCTCCTGATGCCGTTGTTCATGATTCGTTCGGGCCCACATACTCCCCTTCCCAAACTGCACCCCAAACTCTTCCCGCAACTGCATGGCTCGATCATAGTCATCGAGTTTCGAAAGACAATCGAATATCGTGTGATAGGCTTGCGGAGCATATTCGCTCATTGGATATCGTTTGATCACTATTAAACTGGCCTGAATCGCTTCCTCGTAAAAATCTCGCCTTACATAAATATCACCCATCTTTGCTAAAATGGCCGGTGTGTAATCAAATTCTGTGATCCTTCCCACAACGTCTAGGACCCCATCGATAGTGGAATAATCGGTAAAGCTAATCGCGATGTACTCAAGCGCCTCTTCCATCAGTTCACCCTGAGTCATTCCGATCAGCTCACAATCGATCTCCTCCAGAAGCCTGATATCTGTCAGTAAATACAGGAACGAACTAATCGCACTCATATAATCATTCATCTTGTAATAACACCAGGCCCGCTTATACAGTGCCATGCCAAAAAACGGGCTGTCGAGGAAATCAAGGACTTCGTTATACCACTCGAGTGCGCTTTGGAACTCCTGACGGTCAAAGAAACATTCAGCTACCCGAAAATTGATCTCGGGCGTGTCCATACTGTCAGGATAAGATTCTATCAACTCCTGAAAGCATACCAGTGCACTATCACGTTCCCCGATCTCATACAGACAGATGGCCGTTCTGTATTTGACCTTATCGATAAATGAAGCATCAGGAAATTCCGTAAGTAACCGATGATTGAGCGCTAATGTCTCCTTAAACAATAACATCGGTTCCTCAGGCTCAGGAAATTTAGACGAATCCTTTTCAAACAATACCATGGAACTATCGTATTTCAATAGTTCAAAATTGAAATATAACTTTTCTCGCCGTAATTCCCATTCGGAAAGTTGAAATAATAATTCAGGCAGGAAAACCGAATCCTGAAATGCCTGCACCGCATTGCGCGCAGACGATGTCGCTTCTTCGACACGCTCGATCTCGACTCGTAACGAGTCTGTTTCATCCGGCGTTAATCGATCCACTTCCATGTCTTTAAAGAAAGCGGAAGAAGGGACTGCATAATATAGCAGAATACTGCAGATAACTAATGATGCAAAGACAAAGATCCGTACCTTAGCTCTATGAAACATAAGAGCCCCCGTTATCTAGTAGTTGCTAAATCAAAGTGTGTACCTTACCTCTTACTAATTTGGAGGCCTATTTAAATGTTATTAAATAAGTTATATTATTTAATAACCATAGACTCATATATTTCAATATAATATATATTTAATAAATATTAAAATCAAGATGAAAATTGTTTTATTTCAGTAACATCGCAGGGCTTTATACGAGTGATGACACCCGAACCTCGCAGTAAAGAATGGAGTTATGCGCAATTAGGCATATAAAAAAGCAGCATCGGCATAGAAGGAAACAACAGTATTGAATT
>JAFGOE010000046.1 GCA_016926625.1 Candidatus Zhuqueibacterota bacterium | reverse complement strand
TGTATTTTCACACTCATTTTTCACGTAAATATTGAACTTAGCTACAAAAAAGAACCTTAAAAATGCCTATCACTGTCGAAGATGGGTTGAAGATGCGTTCTTATTCGTGAACTCAGCCATAGAATACTCAAATTGTGCAGTGGTTAACAGAGTGACTGGCGAAATTTATTATCAGTCTGATATGAACGACATCGATGAATTTCCCGATGATGTCGATAGCGACGACTATGTGGAGATTCCCTATAGAAACGACCTTGATCTGGGTCGCGACTTGGTATATGATTTCGCAAGAGAACACGCGCCTTATTTGATGGATGCTGTGATCAACATATTCAGAGCGCGAGGTGCCTATGCGCGATTCAAAGATTTGTTAGCTTCCAAAGATCTTCTCGATAAGTGGTACAAATATGAAGATGATAGGACCAAGGCAGCCCTCCGTGAATGGTGTGAGGAGAATGATTTGAAGATCGACTAGAGAATTATGTAACACTTGATGTCGAAAAAATCAATTTGATAATCGAATTTTCTGATAATTTTATATCCGATAAAATAGGCAAAACCAATCAGGGAATTTTGAGATATGACGGCGGTCACACGTAAATTTATACCTTTATTGAGTGTACGTGTCAATGATAATTCGTAATTTCCGTTCTAATTTCAATTGAAGACGAATACAGCAAGATATGTCTCGATTGTTCATTAAAATCAAAAAGAATATTGAGCTCCAGACCATTTTCTGCATCTAAACGAAACACTTCATTGAAATTTTCCGTATATTAATCGATGATATCTGCTTTAATATAAAAATATCCGATACAAACTGTAAAAACGAATCGTCTGCTGTGATATACTGGCAGATTGATCATGATTAATTTTTCAAATTTATTCAACCATACCAGATAGAAGTCGCTGTAATACTCAAATAAACGATACGAAGTCGTACTCAACCAAAGTAATCATAAAATATTTCAGGAGGTCCACATGGGATCAATGAGCAGGCGTACTTTTTTAAACACCTCTCTAGCTATCGGAGGTGCAACTGCCTTGACTCGGATTATTCCCAACATCTGGGTGCAACCAGCGCGGGCTGCGACTGTTGGATTTTTTGAATCTGAGTTTGGCATTAATAACATCTTGTGTAAAAAGATATTAGAAAAAGCCCTATCGAAAGGTGGCGATTTCGCCGATATCTATTTTGAACATACCATCTCGAATTGGGTAAGTCTGGAAGATGGAAAAGTCGATAGAGCCTATGGCAGCATCGATTTAGGAGTTGGTATCAGAACCGTAAAAGGAGATCAGACCGGATATGGTTTCACCCAGGAATTGACCGAAGAATCTATGCTGGCTGCGGCGGCGACAGCAGCAACAATTGCTAATGATGCAATGAAGTATGAGACAAAAGAATTTGTTCAACTCGATGTTAAAAATCACTATCCCCTCGAAAGATTATTTACAGAGATATCTTTGTCCTTAAAACTTCCATTAGTCAAGCAGGTCAATGAAAAATGCTTCGGATTATCCGGCCATGTAATAAAAGTAAACGCGACCATGCACGATCAGCAGAAGAGAATACTCATTTATACGAGTGATGGTGTCAAAGCAGAGGATATCATCCCGAGAAATTATATAGCAGCTTCCGTCGTCGCCGAAAAAGATGGTCGACAGGAACGTGCAGGTTGGAATTTTGGGGGCCGGCATGAATTTTCCTATTTTACGCCAACATTAGTTGACAGGTTGGCACATGAAGTCGTAAAAAGAGCCCTGGTCCTGTTTGATGCTGAACAACCGCCAGCAGGAGAACTACCCGTAGTCCTTGGGCCCGGTTTAACCGGTATTTTACTTCATGAAGCGATCGGCCATGGGATGGAAGCTGATTTCAATCGAAAAGGCGTCTCGACTTATGCTACGATGATTGGTAAGAGAGTCGCCGAACCTTTTGTAAATATAGTGGATGAAGGGATCACGGATCGCCAGCTCGGTTCCATAAACGTCGATGATGAAGGAGTGCCTGGACAAAAGACGATGTTAGTCGAAAATGGAATATTAACCAGTTATTTACACGATCGAATTTCGGCGAGACATTATAAAGTTAATCCTACTGGGAATGGTCGAAGAGAGAGTTACCAGCATTATCCCATTCCTCGGATGCGGAATACATACATGCTATCGGGAGAATGTACACCTGAAGAAGTGATTAAATCAGTTAAGAAGGGTATCTATGTTACAGACGTCAGTAATGGACAGGTCAAGATCGGAGAGGGTGATTTTGCATTCTATATTTCTCAAGGTAACATGATTGAGGATGGTAAAATTACCAAGCCCGTCAAGGACATTAATATTATGGGCAATGGTCCTAAAATGTTACAGAATGTAACGATGGTTGCCAATGATATGGAATTATATGAAGGTGGTACCGGAGCGTGTGGTAAAGACGGTCAAAGAGTACCGGTATCATTTGGCTTACCCACCTGCCTGGTGAAATCTCTGACGGTCGGTGGAGTTCAAAAACAAGGAGCTTGATTATGAATAAAGACATGATAAATTTATGCGAATTTGTTTTGAAAACGGCCAAAGATGCTGGCGCTGATGATTGTAGAGTCGCTTATAACAAGAGCCGCTTCGTTGAAGTTCAGTATCGGGAGCATAAAGCAGAAACCGTTAAGGAAGCAACGACGCAGGGGCTTGGTGTCGATATCTATGTAAACGGCCGTTATTCATCTCAGGGTACTTCGGATTTGCGTCATGACGCGTTGAAATCGTTCGTCATCAACGTCATTGAAG
Organism: Candidatus Zhuqueibacterota bacterium; assembly: GCA_016926625.1. Classification (GTDB taxonomy): domain Bacteria; phylum Zhuqueibacterota; class Zhuqueibacteria; order Thermofontimicrobiales; family Thiofontviventaceae; genus Thiofontadaptatus. Next base: position 42,304 of record JAFGOE010000046.1, on the reverse strand, counting down.
CTGCAAAGTTACTGGAAGAAGATCCATACCGCAGTCTCCCAGATCCGAGATTTTACGAGGGTCGTAAGGACATTGATCTAAACATACTCGATAAGGAATACGAAAAGTTAACTCCTGAACATCGACATAAGATGGCACAGGAGTTAGAGGAATCTTGTTTGCAAGCTGGCGGTGAGAAAGTAATCTCCGCTACCTCTCAAGTGTATGACGAGTTCGCTGAGGAGATAATACTCACCAGTAATGGTTTTTGGGGTGAACAACAATCGACCGTCTGTTATAAATTTGCTGAAATGACTGCACAGGACGAGGGAGATCGTCGTCCGAACGGATATCATTATGCTGTAGGCAGGGCGATGAAAGACTTACCATCCTGCAAGAAAATAGGAGAAGAAGCTGCTGCACGTACCCTTAGCCTTTTTGGTGGTAAGAAGTTAAAAACAGAGACGTTACCTATCATCATCGAAAATCGTAATGTCGGCCGTGTGCTTGATGGATTTGTACAAGCAATGAACGGCTGGGCACTCCAACAAAAACGTTCCTTTTTATTGAATAAAAAAGGAGAAAAAATCGGTAGTGACATATTCCACATGATCGATGATCCATTTGTCATGGGAGGACTCGGGAGTCGTCTGTACGACGGCGATGGATTTGCTACCCAAAAACGGATCATGATTGAAAATGGCGTCTTAAACGAATATTACATCGATTGGTATCGCAGTAGAAAACTTGGAGTCGAACCGACCACCGGTGGAACTTCCAATCTGATTATTCCGGCAGGTAAGCGATCAGTCGCAGAGATCATGAAGGATCTGGGTCGCGGCATCTTGATCAATGGATTTATCGGCGGAAATTCGAATTCCAACACGGGAGATTTTTCCATCGGCATCACCGGAACTCTCTTCGAAAATGGCCAATTTACACAGGCCGTAGCTGAGATGAATATAGCCGATAATCACATGGAGTTCTGGAAGAAATTGGCTGAAGCCGCAAATGATCCATGGACGAACAGCAGCTGGCACATGCCAAGCCTGGTATTTATGGACGTCGTCGTGGCCGGTGTATGACGATAATCCGTTTGTAATTCCCCAATACTGGTTGGTGTCGGTTAATCGATTTTAAGAAATCATAAAAACGGACACATATTTTACGTAGCAACATGGAGAGTTGGTCTATGACCGAAAATCCGGAGAGATCGATTTCTGATTCGCTTGAAGTTGACCAGAAGTTGCTCCCCTATATGCCGTTTCTGCTTCAGGATCTATGGGCATTGGGAAGTTCAGTGGATGATATCCTCTCAGCGATCCGCTCACTTGAACTGCCGGCCGATCAAACGCGCATCCTGGATCTGGGTTGCGGGAAAGGGGCCGTATCGGTCCGGATCGCTTCTCAATTCGGATATAACGTGGTGGGGATCGATGCCATGGAACCGTTCCTGGTGGTGGCCCGGGAAAAAGCTGCAGATTACAAGGTTTCACATCGATGCCAGTTTATAAATCAAGACATCGTCGATTATGTATTACAGGAACATGAGTTCGATGTCGTCATTCTTGCTGCAGTTGGAGCGCTATTTGGTTCAATAACGGATACTATTGCTAAACTCAGAACTCAGGTCAAATCTGGGGGCTATATCTTAATAGACGATGGCTATCTGAAGAATATGGATCGTCTCGATCGTAAGGGGTATGAATACTGCAGAAATTACGACGAGACGATCAAGGAGTTAACAGCCCATGGCGATCGAATAATCAAAGAGATAAATACGACTGAGTTCAGCATCAGAATCAATGCAGAATATCAGAAAACAATTGAAAAACGAGGTCAGGAGCTCATTAAAGGGCATCATGAATTAGAGCGAGATATCAACGATTATATTCGTCTTCAGGCGGAGGAGTGCCATATCATTGATACGCTTATCGAAGGGATGCTCTGGATAGTGCAAAAAAACAGGTGATTAACATCTGTCTGGATAGATTTGAGAGTGAGTTCTACTAAATCTTTCTATATATTATTTTGATTGATCGATTTTCAAGAAATCAAAATTTGTTACATGGCGACTCAGCTCCTATTTTTGTAATTCTGATGAACGAGTCAAAATTATTACCCTGCAAATGGAGGATAGATCGTTATAAGGTGATGTTCTACGATAATCCTTTAATTGTAAGAAAAAATAGTATGAGGTCGTAACATGAAAAGACTCAAAATAATTATTTACAGTATATTAACCTTTCTTTTAATTCTTTCCGTTACCGGATTAACTCACGCTCAACAGGACCTTGTTTATCAGATTTCAATCAATGGCAACATATATCCCCTTTATCCTGAGACAATTAACCAGCCACTATATATTCCATCACCTTATTCGACAGCTGATGGAGTTGAATTGGTAGATGCACTTCTAAAAGACAGTAGTCATGCACTGATCCCTGTAACAGTAGAACATGGGAAGCCATTGATCTATAGTTATCGTGTTCAGGACCTTTTCGGAAAGGATAATCAACTACATATCGATTCAGGAGATTTTCCGACTTTGGCTAGAACAGGTCTCCACTCTGAGAAAGAATTGAATGCAAAGGAGATGATAACCGGTTACCCTGTTTCGCTCATCACCTATATCGGAAGACCCGGACGATTCTCGTATGCTGGTTTTATGGCGGAGGATGAAGATATTATTACCGTGCTGAAGAGCGATAATCGATTCGTTCAAAATCTAGGACTCACTCATCCGCAATTGGCCAGACCTCTGTTCCATGTGTGGAATCTGATTTTAAAGGAGATAGAGCTTGGAAAATGGGCCAGACATTGGGATGATATCCTCTCGATCCAGTATAACCAACGGAATGTTACACTCAAAGCACAGGGTACAAAAGGATGGCAAGTATCCATATTCCAGGACGAAATTCAGGGAAGATTTGATATACATGTTCATAGCGATCTTTCACCAACGGAACAAATTTTTATCAACGATATGTATTCCCATTTATCCGAATCGCATAAGTCTGAACTGGTAGATAAACTGACTAACATTCACTTCAGTGAGATGGCACCCTACTACATCATGCGCTATGGTTTTTACGAAGGGCACACAGACTACAGGACTGATCCTATTGCCATCGCGTTTATATTCGGCTTGAAGAGTCTCAACGATATTGACCATGCATTTGAGAATAATTTACATGCCTATTTAACGAATCATTTTGCCGATGAGAAACCAACTGATTAGTCCGAAAATTTTATTGTTTTAGTTTATACAATGACATCAGAAAATATAATTTTTTAACTGAAAGAAGATAACTACCTTAAATTAATCGCAAACAGCAGATATAAAGATATTTTACGTTTGCAATTGTCATACAAAATTTAAAATATTATTATTAGTATATAGATGTCGACTATTGCTTAATTTTCCGAATTGAATTTATCATCATATTGTGCTAAAATTAAACTTTAATTCTCATCATGTAGTATAAGTTAGCACATGTTCCATCAAATTTTATCAATAGCTATTATCCGGATCTGATCTTGAAAATTAAGTCTTTGCAGAGTTTATTAAGCAATGATAAAAATAATCTTTAATTAATTATTTCATCATAAATTGGAGGCAATATGTACAAAAAAAGTGTTCTACTCATGTTGATTTTACTCACAATCAGCATGACGTTAATTCTTGTTCAATGCAGTAAGAAGGGTGATATGTTATCCCGAGAGGTGTTATTTGGTAATCCGGATAAGGCATCTTTAAAAATTAGCCCTAACCACCAAATGATCAGTTATTTAGCACCAGTCGATGATGTGTTGAACGTCTGGGTAGCACCCGTTGATAATCCCGATGCTGCAGTAGCAGTCACCAATGATACTCTACGCGGGATACGCATTTACTTCTGGGCATACAATAATGAGCAAATTATCTACTTGCAAGATTTAGCAGGCGATGAAAACTGGCAGGTGCATGCAGTAAATGTGCAGACAAAAGAAGATAAAAATTTGACTCCATTCGAAGAAATTTTGGGCCCCGACAATCAACCCATCACCCTGCCGAACGGTAAAAAGCTCAGACCCATGGCTCAAATTCAGGAGGTTAGCTATAAATTTCCCAATAAAATATTAATTGGACTAAACAATCGGAATCCACAGTACCATGATATCTATCAATTGAATATCTTAACGGGTGAAATGGAGCTCATTCAACAGAACGACAGATTTATAGGCTTTCAAACAGATGATAATTACAAAGTTCGCTATGCCCTCGAAATGACACCCGATGGTGGTAGTGAGATATTTGTACCGGATGATGATGGCGGATGGAAATCGTTCGATGTGATACCAATGGAAGATGTTTTGACTACTGCACCTATCACTTTTGATAAAACCGGTGATGTGCTTTATATGATCGACAGCAGAGATAGGAATACGGCTGCGTTAATATCCGTCAATCTGAAGACCGGTGAAAAAGTATTGATTTTTCAAGATCCAAGAGCGGATTTGAGTGATATCATGATCCATCCAATAGAAAAAACAATAGAAGCAGCTGCATGTAATTATACTCGTACCGAGTGGAAGATCCTGGATGAATCGATAAAACCAGACCTGGATTATTTGAAGGGTGTTACCGATGGTGATCTCAATGTCACCAGCCGATCACTCGACGATAATGTTTGGACCGTAGCGTATGTAAAAGATGATGGCCCTGTTCGCTATTACCTCTATGATCGAACCGAGCAACAAGTTCAGTTCCTGTTCAGTAATCGTAAAGAATTAGAAAAATTAAAGCTCTCCAAAATGCATCCGGTTGTTATCGGATCCAGAGACGGACTCGAACTCGTAAGTTATTTGACGTTACCTCATTGGGCGGATCCTGATGGTGATGCGCGTCCCGAAAAGGCACTTCCTATGGTGCTCTTCGTGCACGGTGGCCCCTGGGCTCGCGATGCATGGGGATATAATCCCTATCATCAGTGGTTAGCGAATCGTGGTTATGCTGTGTTAAGTGTGAATTATCGCGGCTCAACCGGTTTCGGTAAGGAATTTATCAACGCATCCAATCTCGAATGGGCTGGAAAGATGCACGATGATCTGATCGATGCCGTAAACTGGTCGACCGAGCAGGCAATCGCCCAAAAAGACAAGATCGCGATCATGGGTGGCAGTTACGGTGGCTATGCTACGCTCGTCGGACTCACCTTTACACCTGATGTTTTCGCCTGCGGTGTGGATATCGTTGGACCATCAAATTTACGCACGTTTTTAGAGACAATTCCTCCATACTGGGCTCCCACGATCAATTTGTTCACCACTCGCGTTGGCGACCATCGTACCGAAGAGGGTGTCAAGTTACTTGAATCGCGCTCACCTCTGAATTTCGTGGATAAAATCAGTAAACCGCTACTCATCGGACAGGGAGCGAATGATCCACGCGTAAAACAAACTGAATCGGATCAAATCGTGAAAGCGATGCAGGAGAAAAATATCCCTGTAACGTACGTTTTATTTTCCGATGAAGGACACGGTTTTGCACGGCCAGAGAACCGATTGGCATTTAATGCGGTCACAGATATTTTCCTGTCAGGATTTCTGGGCGGTCGTTATGAACCTATTGGTGATGATTTCGAAGGTTCAAGCATTGCCGTCCCGGTCGGAGCAGAAAATATCCCGACGTTAGAAAAAACATTGGCTGATTGACCAATTAAATTTTAAGCAGTTGAACTTTCAGGGGATGCAAGCAAATATTCATTTTAATAAGGTGCATCCCCTTCTTGTCGTCGTAAATAATAGAATTGTTAATTGTACTGATTGATGAATGATGAACTTAGAAAGGAATACGATAATGCAGCGATTTGTTTTTCTTGTTCTGGCAGCGATCTTAATTACCGGATGTGGGACCGGTTCTAATAATCCGTTATTACAAAAATGGGACACTCCCTTTGAGACACCACCGTTTGAGAAAATCGAAACGAAACATTTTATGCCTGCGATTCAAAAGGGTATGCAAGCCGAGATTGAAGAAATAGAAGCTATTGTTAATGATCCGGCTGATCCGACGTTCGATAACACGATCAAACCCCTGGAGAAAAGCGGCAAAGTACTGGAGAAAGCCCTCGAGGTTTTTGGCTGCCTGAATTCGGCTAACACGAATGATGAACTACAAAAGATCTCTGAAGAAACTGCTCCTATGCTGAGCAAACATTATGACGATATCATCTTAAATGAAAAACTTTTTCAGAGGATTAAAACGATTTATGAGGATCAAAATAATCTTAACCTGTCTTCGGAGCAAAAGACACTGCTCGATAATTATTATCAGCGATTTGTACGGAGCGGCGCTAATCTGAGTAATGATGATAAGATGAAATTACGCCAGATAAACGAAGAGCTAAGCACTCTGTATGTCAAGTTTCGGCAAAACCATCTGCTGCAGACAAATGCGATCGCACTCGTCATCGATCAACAAAACGATCTTGCCGGACTGCCGGACGATGTTGTACAAGCTGCAGCAGAAATGGCTAAATCACGTGACCTGGAAGGGAAATGGGTGTTTACGCTGCAGAAACCTAGTTTTATCCCCTTCCTGCAATATTCAGAGAAAAGAGATTTACGTGAAAAAGTGTTTAAAGCCTATGTCAATCGCGGCAATAATGATGATGAATATGATAATAAAACACTCATATCTCGAATTGCATCACTACGCGTAAAACGCGCTAATTTATTAGGTTATGATACACATGCGGAATTTATGCTTGAACGAAATATGGCTAAGAAACCAGAAAATGTATATAATTTCCTGTACGACCTCTGGCGACCTGCCCTGAAACGTGCTAGAATGGAAGCCGCAGACATGCAGAAGATCATCGACCAGGAGGGTGGGGGATTCAAACTGGAAGCATGGGATTGGTGGTACTATGCAGAGAAACTACAGAAACAAAAATATGCACTTGATGAAGCCATGCTGAGACCCTATTTCAAGATGGAGAACGTTCGCAAGGGCGCATTCGATGTCGTCAATAAGCTATACGGAATAAATTTCGTTAAACGTGATGATATACAGGTCTATCATCCGGATGTGGAAGTATTTGAAGTACAGGAAGCCAATGGTAAACATATTGGTGTTTTTTATTCGGATTATTTCCCGCGTGATGGCAAACGGAGCGGTGCCTGGTCGAATACGTTCAGGAGTCAATCAAATATCGACGGAAATTATATTACACCCATCGTTTTCAACGTGGGTAATTTCGCGAAACCAACGGCCGATAAGCCGTCGTTAATGAGCCTGGATGAGGTTGAAACACTGTTCCACGAGTTGGGTCACGCCCTCGACGGCCTTTTCGGAAATACGGTCTATTCCGGATCGCGCGAGACACCGATCGATTTTGTCGAGCTGCCCTCACAAATCATGGAAAATTGGGCCTTCGAACCTGAAGTCCTGAAAACATATGCACTGCATTATGAGACAGGTGAACCCATTACTCAGGAATTAATCGATAAACTGGATAATTCGAAATTGTTCAATCAGGGTTTCGAGACAATCGAATATTTAGCCGCCTCATTCCTTGATATGGATTGGCACAGCCTTTCAGATACTACAGAAGTCGATGTCGCTCGATTCGAGCGGGAATCTTTAAACAAAATCGGACTTCCACCAGAGATCGAATCGCGCTATCAGAGTACCAATTTTGGCCATATATTTTCCGGGGGGGGATACTCGGCTGGATATTACAGCTATATCTGGGCCGCCGTCCTCGATTCGGACGCTTTTCAGGCGTTTAAGGAGACTGAACTATTCAACAAAGAACTGGCAGCTTCCTTCAGGAAAAACGTCCTCTCTATGGCAAGTACGGACATGATGTCGCAATACATAAAATTCAGAGGTGGTGAACCTAAAGTAGATGCGCTTCTCGCGAAGAGAGGACTGAATTAAGGAACATATGATCAGTCAATTTTATCCTTAAATCTTTGATTTAAATAGATATTGCGGCTGATTCGTTGTTCCTGGCGTCATCGCTCGGAAAATCTTATCAGCCGCTTTATCTGTTCGCCAGTTCATTTTTAATCGATAATATGAGGCAGCATGGTATCACTAAAGAATGAAACTAGAATTTTATTTTGGAGAAGATAACCATGAACGTGATAATCCTTTACGATTCTGTTTTCGGGAACACCGAAAAAATTGCCGAGGCAATCGCTGCTGAAATCAGCGAGGACTACCATGTTAAGCTGTTGAAGGCGAACGATGCATCAGCAGAGCAATTTACCGACATTGGATTAGTCATCGCCGGTTCACCAACTCGCGGCTTCAGGGCAACTCCTGCGATGAATAAGTTGTTACCGAAACTTCCAAAACAAGCTCTGTGCGGAGTCAAGGTCGCTGCTTTCGATACCCGGATTTCGTGTGAGGATATCGGTTCCGCTATTTTAAGGCGACTGGTGAAATTTTTCGGCTACGCCGCTGACCCTATACTGAAGAGGCTCGCGAAAAAAGGAGGAGAGCCAATAGTCAGTCCAGAGGGATTTTTCGTGACCGGCACCGAAGGACCTCTGAAGGAGAACGAAATCGAACGGGCCAAAGATTGGGCGCGAAACATCCTCGCTGCTTTATAGAGGATTAAATTGTGCGAATATATATAAATTCCATGGCGTAAATGCAAAGATTGAGACCTATACCGACATTGGACATGAACATCCACAGTCAATTAAAGAAGATATTCTGCTTTTCTTACAAGATTTTATGAAATAATGATGGAACACCTATTTAGGTCTATCTTAGGATATAATAAAGATTCTATCCCGTCGAACGACTAAAAGAACAATCGATTTTTCAAAATATATTCTGTCAATCAAATAATTTACTTGCAATTTTGGAAAATATTTCGTTAATTATTTGTAATAAATTTTCTAAACTCGATCTTGTATAAAAAAGTGGGGCAAATTAAGATCAATAAATTATCAAATAATCATCGATTTGATGATCGCAATAAGAATAGTTTATGTGATCTAATTTAAATCGGATGCCGTTTTAAAGTGCATCTGATCGAATAATTTATTAAAAGGAGAGGTTATATCATGTCAAGTTTAGTATCTATGCTTATTCATCTCGCCAGTGGTGCCCTGGGCGGCAATCTTGCTGGTTCTCTGTTCAAGAAAATATCAATGGGTACTCTGTGGAATTCTATCCTGGGTATTCTTGGTGGCGGCCTCGGAGGCGAGCTATTAGAAGCATTGACTGGTGGTGGTGTTGGGGGAGCGGATCTCGGTAGCATCATCGGAAACATCCTCGGCGGTGGTGTCGGTGGCGGCGTGCTTATGGCCATCGTCAGCCTGATCAAATCAGCCCTTACGAAAAAAGCTTAAGCTGATGTTTCGACTGTAGATACAATTGAAAGTTGAAATGATCCAGTTGTTTGAAATCTCTGATTATTAATCATATGCAAAGGCGACAAATTGTCGCCTTTGTTTTTTTTTCGATTCACGTGACAATGTGAAGTCACTCTAAACAGTATTTTGCCTGATTGGTTGTCTCATGTTTCTACCTACTACTCGAGATGAAGTTCGTCGGTTCGGATGGGATCGACTCGATGTGATCCTGGTCTCTGGCGATTGCTATATCGATTCCCCGCTGATGGGGGTGGCCGTTATTGGCAACGTCTTGATCAACGTAGGTTATCGGGTGGGTGTTATTGCACAACCTGATGTTTCAACAGATACCGATATAACGCGTCTCGGAGAGCCAGAATTGTTTTGGGGCGTTACCGCCGGATCGGTGGATTCGATGGTCGCTAACAGGACCGCATCAGGTAAAAAAAGAAGAACCGATGATTATACACCCGGAGGCGTAAACAATCGGCGACCCGATCGCGCTTCTATCGTATATTCGAATCTGATCAAACGCTATTTTAAAAACACCGTACCCATCATATTAGGTGGCATTGAGGCGAGCTTACGACGTATCGCTCATTACGATTTTTGGACAGACAGTATCAGGCGCTCGATCCTCTTCGATGCAAAAGCAGATTTTCTGTTATATGGAATGGCGGAACGATCCGTAGTCGAATTAGCTCAATATCTTGCTGAGAAGAAGTCTCCGGTCAATATCAGGGGACTATGCTATATCGACGCATCTGTTCCGCACGGATCGATCGAGGTCCCTTCATTTCGTGAGGTAGGAACAAGCAAGAAGGCGTTCACTCGTATGTTCCATCTCTTTTACCGTAACAACGATCCTTTGTCAGCTTCTCCCATTGTTCAGAAATACGACAACCGTTACTTAATCCAGAATCCGCCTGCTTACTATTTATCAACGCCTGAGCTAGATCATGTTTACAGTCTCGATTACCGCTATGATACGCACCCTTATTATACGAATCAAGGAAAGGTGACAGCGCTGGATACGATTCAATTTTCCATCGCCAGCCATCGCGGATGTTACGGCGAATGCAACTTCTGTTCAATCGCAGTTCACGAGGGTCGCACCGTCAGGTGGCGTAGTCATGAATCGATCATTAAGGAAGCCCAAAAAATGACGACCCATCCTGATTTTAAGGGGGTCATTCATGATATCGGTGGTCCTACCGCTAATATGTACGGCTTCGAATGCAGCATCAAAACCCGGGCTGGTTGTTGTCCGGACAGACGATGCCTCTTTCCTGAGGTCTGTCCCCATCTGCCCGTTGATCATAGCACCCAGATCAATCTTTTAAAAGAGTTGCGGGTTATTCCAGGGATAAAAAAAGTGGTCGTCGCCTCGGGTATCCGCTACGATATGGTTTTATACGACAGGAAAGCTGGTGAACGTAATCTGCGAAACGTCGTCAGTCATCATGTATCCGGACAAATGAAAATCGCACCCGAACATTCTCAATATCGTGTGCTGAAGTTAATGGGAAAGCCAGATATTACAACATTACTCAAATTTAAAGAATTATTTTATCAATTTACGAAGCAAGCACAAAAAGAGCAATATCTCACTTATTATCTGATAGCAGCTCACCCGGGATGCACTCAGAATGATATGCGTAAATTATACTTATTCGCTATAAAGCACCTTGGCATCCTGCCCGAACAGGTACAATTGTTCACACCGACTCCTTCGACCTATGCAACACTCATGTATTACACCGAGCGCGATCCCTTCTCCGGAAAACCTGTCTTCGTAGAAAAAAATGTTACTAAACGGGCAAAGCAAAGAGAGATCCTGACCAGTCGACGAAAATCATGACGATCTAACAGAAAAACACTCTCCAACGTGAGAACTATCATGGTTTCATATGTATCTTCAATCATAATAATCAGTGTGACGATCATAGGCGTTTCGCTGGGGCGATATCCGTTTTTAAGAATGAATCGTGCCACAATAGCCTTCGTTGGTGCTGTCATTCTCGTCGGCACAGGCGCAATCACGACCGATCAAGCGTTTCAGGCCATCGATCTGAATACGATCGTTCTGCTGCTCTCTATTATGATTTTGAATGTCAATTTTCGTCTGTCCGGATTTTTTTTTATCATCTCCAAAGCTATACTGAAATTGGCGAGCACTCCGAAACGTCTACTTGCCTGGATTATTATATTTTCAGGACTCACTTCCGCTTTGTTCCTCAATGATACCATCGTTCTGGTTTTTACACCCATAGTAATCGACATGACGAATATGTTGAAACGGAATCCAATACCATATTTGATAGCTCTGGCAACATCTGCAAATATCGGATCTGCAGCAACGATAATCGGGAATCCTCAAAATATTTTGATTGGTGCATTTTCTGGTATTGGATTTATCGAGTTTTTTTTATATCTTATACCTGTAGCCATTATTGGGTTGGTTGTTATATGGCTTATCATATTCGTTTTGTATAAATCGGAATTTGTCAATATCAAGTTTGATCGCGTCAGGCCCCCTAAACATAGGGTATACCGTCCTTTACTAAGAAAAAGCAGTATATCTGCCGCACTCATGCTCATTGCGCTTGTTTGTGGAGTGCCGACATCGGTGGCAGCCATGATAGCTGCCGCTCTATTATTGATCACCCGACGGTTAAAGGCGGAACGTGTGTTCGCTGAGATTGATTGGTCTTTATTAGTGTTCTTCTCCAGCCTTTTTGTTGTGACTAAATCGATCGATACTATTGGGCTGAGCGATCATCTGATCGAAGTACTTAAAGTCTCTACGGATAATGAAGTTCTCGATTTGACGATCATCGCAACGATCTCCAGTAATATCGTTTCCAATGTTCCGGCAGTTCTGTTATTGAAAAACATAGTGTTAACATATTCTCATACGAAAATTGCATGGCTCACTCTGGCAATGGCTACCACGTTCGCTGGCAATCTTACGCTTTTGGGATCTGTCGCTAACTTGATTGTCGCCGAAGGTGCAAAAAAAAGAAAAGTGATTCTCTCATTCAATGAATATTTAAGAGCAGGATTACCCATCACCTTATTGACATTGTTGTTCGGAGTGCTCTGGTTTTGCTTGCTTCTGGCCAGACTTTGAATCGATGTGTGTGGAAATCGCGACTGCTGAGCTTCTCCTTATCTGAACAAAGTTTTGATGAACTCTGTCAGCAGCTCGCAAAGGATAACTTAATTATAGAATTTCATTTGCAGGAGAATGATTCATGAAACGACAAATTAATCTCATTATTACATTGACGATGTTACTGTCCGCCTCTCTCGCCATCGTATCGATCTTCGGAGCATTTGTCCCGGAGACATATGAGCGTGAAGTCGATTCCATGGCCGCTCAGGGAGTTGGACAAGATATGGTTAATCTTTTTCTGGTCGTTCCGATACTCGTTATTTCATCTCTGTATCTGCTTAAACAAAGTAAAATTGCTGCTTTTATTCATGCCGGGACGGTTTTCTATGTTCTCTACTCCTTTGTCATATATAGTCTGGGAATCCATTTTAACAGTCTATTTCTTTTATATTGCCTTACCCTGGGACTTTCCCTGTACACGTTTATCCTGTCGATGTATCAATTAACTGGCATGAATGTGATGAACTGGCACGACGCGAAGATTCCGGAAAAATACATGGGCACGTATTTGATCTTCATCGCTGCCTTGTTCTATGCTCTATGGCTGCAAGAGATAATACCCGCTCATTTAAATAATATGATACCCAAGAGCGTCAGCGATTATAATTTGCTGGTGAATCCTGTCCATGTGATGGATCTTTCAATCGTCTTGCCTGCGCTGGTCATTACGGCGATTCTCCTGTTTAAGAAACAACGCCTTGGTTATATTCTGACTCCGATCCTGTTCGTGTTTATTGTTATTTTAACGATAGCACTCGCCGGTATGGTATTAATGCTAAAAGTGAGAGGAGTCAGTGAAGATATATCCCTGATCTTCATTTTCACAATCCTTGCGATCATCAGCATGTCCTTTTTGATAAATTTTCTTAACAAGATAAGGAAAAGGTATTAATTGGTCAATTAAACCTCGGGAAGCGGAGAGGATACATCGACGATTTAAATGATGATGAAGTCGACCTGCTTTTAATGAGCGTTTTAAAGATTAAACAGAATGAACGAGTGTTACTTCCAATATTATGCTATTTTTAAACCCTTTAATTCGTGGTAGAAGATAAATCAATGCCCTATGAACCACTTACTTCGGTGCTGGTAAAACCAGCGGGCCCAGATTGTAACATGGCCTGTACTTACTGTTTCTATTATGATAAAGCCTCACTCTTTCCTGAGAGTCTGAAACATAGGATGAGTGAGTCCGTTCTCGAAGAAATGATCAAACAGATGATGCAGCAGGGCGCAAAGCAAGTGTCTTTCGGCTGGCAAGGGGGCGAACCAACGTTAATGGGTCTCCCATTTTATCGCAAAGCGGTTCAATTACAGCAAAAATATGGAAATGGGCAGACTGTGGGCAACGGATTGCAGACCAACGGGATACTGATCGACAACGATTGGGCCAAGTTTCTGCGCGATTATCATTTTCTGGTCGGATTGTCACTCGATGGTCCTCGACATGTCCATGATCACTATCGAAAGATGCTTGGTGGTGCCGGATCCTGGAGCACGGTCAATGATCATTTAAAAATGATGTTGGACAACGATGTGGAAGTGAATGCCCTGGTGGTTGTCAACGATTATTCGGTCAATTTTCCTGAGGAGATTTATACTTTCCATAAGGAGAGCGGATTAAATTTTATGCAATTTATACCCTGCGTGGAAAATGATCCAAAGAACACAGAAAGCACCGCGTCATTCTCAGTCCCTGCGGATCGGTTGGGTGAATTCTGGTGCAAATTATTCGATTTGTGGATAAATGATTTTGAAGAGGGAAAACCTACGACCTCTATTCGCTATTTTGATTCGTTGTTCTATCGTTATGTCGATCTGGATGCTCCGGAATGTACCCTGCTACCGTCCTGTGGTAACTACATCGTCGTGGAACACAACGGGGATGTCTATTCATGTGATTTCTTCGTCGATCCGGAGTGGAAATTGGGCAATGTGATGCACGAAAAATTGATTGATATGCTCAATTCTGAACGTCAACATGAGTTCGGACGGATGAAGGCAAATTGGCCTGAAGAATGCGATGATTGTAAATGGCTAAAATATTGTTATGGTGGCTGCACGAAAGATCGAATTCGTGATCCAGCGGATGACACCCAAAATCACTTCTGCGAAGCATATAAGACATTTTTGGAATACTCACATGAAACGTTCACTCGCCTTGCCGGACAATGGAAAATGGAACAGGAAAGGGAAGCCAGGAAATACAGGATTCAACAGCTGATCGATTCAGGCGAAATCCGTCCCAACCGTAACGATCCCTGCCCCTGCGGTAGCGGATTGAAGTTTAAGAGGTGTTGTGGGAAATAAAAAAAACAACCAAGGAGCTCAAATCAATGAATACCTCTCGAAGAAAGCAGCTAAGCGAACGGAACTCACATATCATTGAGCGACTCGACACAATTTACAACCATAAGGATGAGCTCAATCATCTCCCGCTGAACAAACACGATAAATATGTCATCATGAGCGATCTTCATCTCGGTGATGGAAAGGGCGCGGATAACTTCGAACGGAATGAAGAGACTTTGCTGACAGCACTCAATTATTATAAAGCACAGGGCTACCATATTATATTGCTCGGCGATGTGGAAGAGCTCTGGCAATTTGATCTCCATGAGATCGTGCAGCGATATAAAAATTCAATCTATCATATATTGTCTGATTTTAAACCCGGAAAAGTATTCCGCGTTTTCGGAAATCATGATTCGGAATGGGGAGGTCTCGAGGATCCTGTCGCACCTGTCTCTTATCATCTATATGGCGCTCCCGAAGCGCTACTGATCGATAGCGATATCATATTGCTTCATGGCCATCAGGGTGATTCATTAGCTGAAAAACGTGCCTGGATCAGCAGATTCTGGGTCCGGCTATTTCGCATCATCGAACCATTCGTTCGCAAGCTGGGTTATGAAAACTATGCTGCCACTGAATCGCAGATTCCTAAAGACCGGGAAAAAATACTCTATCAATGGGCAAAATCAAAAAAAATAATCCTGATTTGTGGTCATACACATCGCGCCATGTTTGCATCGCGATGCTATTATCGATGGCTTGTGAGACAGATTATACTCATAAAGGAACTACTCCATGGAGAAGAACTCGATGAGGCGACCAGGAGAGAATTAAAGATCTTATTGAAACA
Source organism: Candidatus Zhuqueibacterota bacterium (assembly GCA_016926625.1). Taxonomy (GTDB): domain Bacteria; phylum Zhuqueibacterota; class Zhuqueibacteria; order Thermofontimicrobiales; family Thiofontviventaceae; genus Thiofontadaptatus. Next base: position 26,639 of record JAFGOE010000046.1, on the reverse strand, counting down.
CTATCGCAAAGAAAAACGTTCTGAGAAAAAGAAAGGTCGCGATATCGATGAACTCGACGTCGATCAAAGTCCCTTGCCTTGTTACTTTAATACCGGAAGCGGCTTGTTCAAAACAGGCATCACGTTAATCGAGCTCGAACATCAAAAAATTCATCTCGTGAAATGGAATAGCGACTCGTCTTTATCGATCTCGGAACGACGCGTAGAATTCTGGGATGATTGTGATCTGCAGGCGTTCAGGGATGAGATCATGGGGCTTCCTGTTGATGGATCTATCCGCTATGTCCCGAAAATTGAATAATATCAAACATTATCATTAATCACCATTCTCTCTTTTCGCTTGCTTTTTATTGATAATTTTCAGATATTATTCCAACTATGAGAATATTAAGAACTTGAAAACGAAGGGGAAGCTTACGGATTTTTATTCTATTTCATCATCCGATGTTAGTTCCTTGAATTCAACATTTATTGTTATTTTTCTGGCCGAGTTGGGTGATAAGACACAGCTAGCAGTAATGACTCAAACATGTCAATACAGGAGTCCCTTGCCAGTCTTCCTGGGGGCGGTCACCGGTCTGGTAAGTAGCACGGCTGTTGGGGTCATCGGTGGTCGAACAATTCATCAATTTATACCTTTAAATTTCATTCAGTGGATCGCCGCGTTCCTATTTCTTGTCCTGGGAATAGTTATGCTGCGTGCTACATCAGATCGCGATAATGAAAAACATACGGACGACAGCCAGTGTTTGGATGACGTTAATTTAAAACAAATGACATTTACAAAGTGGAATTTTCAGGTCTTTCTGACCACATTTTCATTATTGTTTTTAGCTGAGCTGGGGGATAAGACTCAACTCGCCATCGTGGGAATGGCGAGTCAAAACCAAGCCATATTACCGGTCTTTGTCGGAGGATCGTTAGCTCTGATCGGTAGTACCGCCATTGCTGTTGTGCTCGGCAAACGATTATTTAAACATTTTGACCAAATTGTCTTGACACGCTTGTCAGGTTCAGTGTTTATCATCATGGGTATTGTATTAATGTCTCGACTCTTAGGGACTATTTTATAAAAAAACGAATAAAAATGAACTCTCAACATAACGGGATAAAAGAAAACATAAGGCATCGTGATCATGAAGTTAATCGATTTAGGCTATGATTCCTGGTTCGGATCTGAAATTAGTAATCCCGATCAGACCTCCTCAATTCCTGCTCGTGTTATCACTGTAAACCGAGATAATTATATCTTGAAAAATACACTTGGTGAGGTGCTTGCTGAATTAACGGGTAAATTGCTTTATTCTACCGAATCTAATATCGATTTGCCAGTCGTGGGTGACTGGGTGATGGCAGAATATTTTAATGATAACACCTTTGCGATTATTCACTCTATTTTACCACGCAAGACGCTGCTCACCCGAAAAACCGCCGGAAAGAAATATGAATTTCAACCGATCGCTGCGAATATAGATTATGCGTTCATCGTTCAATCGCTGGACGGAAATTTTAATCCCAGACGACTCGAGAGATATCTCGTCGTCGTCAATCAAAACAAAATAGAACCGATAATTCTCTTAAGCAAGAGCGACCTGATCACGGCAGATGAACTGAAGGAAAAAATGAGTTTGATTTCAGAAGTGACAGATAAATACACAACCATCGCATTCAGTAACGAGGATGGAGAGAACATCGATACAATCAAATCCCTTTTAAAGAAAGGGCTTACCTATTGCATGTTAGGCTCCTCTGGTGTGGGTAAATCGACATTACTAAACAGATTGATCGGTGAAGACATCCTGGCGACGAATGAAGTCCGCGCGAAAGACAGTAAAGGTCGCCATACCACGTCTCGAAGAGAACTTATCGTGCTCGAAAATGGTGCACTGATGATCGATACCCCGGGTATGCGTGAATTCGGTGCCATCGCCGTAGAGACAGGGATTGAACGCACATTCGCCGATCTTGATGAACTGACAGAGATGTGCCGATTTAAAGATTGTACGCATACAAAAGAGGCTGGCTGTGCTCTGCTCCAGGCCGTGAACGAAGGTGTCGTCACATCAGATCGATATCAAAGCTACATGAAATTATTGCGTGAATCCGCATTCAATGAAATGTCATATCTTGAAAAACGCCAGCGCGACAAAAAATTTGGGAAGATGGTGAAGGAGATCATGAAAGGGTATCGAAAACATTAATCGATCCGTATGTTCCCTGACTTGAGGTGTTCCGGTCTACGTTCGCTTCCATGTTTTAAACCGGGTCAGGACATTCCCTGCTCTCTTATCTAGTGAACTACGGTTATATCACGATTGGTAACGGGTAAGGATAGATGGTAAGTTATTATAAAAGAAATTATTCTATAAAAAATCGCCCTCAGTTCATCGCGAGAGTCTATGTACTTTTATGTCTGGCTGTTATCTTACTGGTCATTTTTGAAGTTCTCCTGTTCCGGACAGGTATCGCTCAGCCCATGGCCAGAAGGATGCTGGGAGTCTCCTGGTTACTCATTCTGGGGGGCTTCGTTCTGATCGGATGGTTTGCCAGACGTATCATCTATCGCGTCAAATCAAGGTTTGCGCAATACGCTGCACTTCTTTTGTACATCATCGCTAAAACAATTATCCTGGCACCGTTACTCTACCTGGCAGATAACAATGCTCCAGGTGCCATTCGATACGCTGCGCAATTTACGATAATCAGTTTCATCGGACTGACATGGATCGTTTATGCTACGAGGAAGGATTTCTCTTTTCTGCGTGGTTTTCTTGTGTGGGGCGGACTGATCGCCTTTATTTTAATCATCAGTGCGATCGCGTTGAATTTTAGCCTCGGCGTACTCTTTAGTATCGGGATGATTACTCTGGCAGGTGCCTCGATATTGTACGATACATCCAGAATCTTAGGATATTACAGTGATGATAGATATGTTGCCGCAGCGACCGCACTATTCGCCTCTGTAGCGCTGTTGTTCTGGTATGCGTTGCGGATCTTCAGACGTTTGGGACAACGATAAGGGGCGATCCCATAGGCTGATTGTTCTGATACACCATGCTGCATTAGATAGGGTATCCGATAAACTCCTCCCCTAAAAGAGATGTTTGGAGTACTTCGGAGGTTACTAATAGATGCAATCTGCAAAAAGTCTCGTCCGGCAGTCGAACAAATTATTGGTAAAAGATCTTAAAAAGGATGAACATCATGAAAAATCTTCTGTTTATATTCATTTTTCTTAGCATTGCTTTAAGTTGCTCTTGGTTCAAGAATGAAAAATTACCCTATCAAAACTCTGATTTACCCATCGAACAACGTGTGGCGGACTTGATCTCCCGGATGACACTGGCTGAAAAAATACGACAACTAGACATGTATCCCGGGGGAGAGATAACGTCCGACGGAAAGTTATCGTCCCAAAAGGCAGAAAATTTATTAGGTGACCTCGGGGTCGGCTCTATTCACGATTATTACCCGGAAAAGGCGTCGTATGCTAATGAAGTCCAGAAATTTATCATCAAAACAGGTCGCCTTGGTATCCCCGCTCTTTTCGTCGAAGAAGCGTTGCATGGATACGGTGGCTATGGTGCAACCACATTCCCTATTCCTATAGGCATGGCCAGCAGCTTTGATGTAGAACTCTTACAACAGATCGGTGCTGCTATCGCGGCTGAAACAAGAGCCCATAATGTGCATATGGTTTTATCACCCGTGCTCGATATCGCCCGGGAACCACGGTGGGGTCGGACTGAAGAGACATATGGAGAAGATCCCTATCTGGCATCCGAATTAGGTCTGGCAATGGTTAAGGGATTACAGGGAAATGATCTGACAACAACTAACTCGGTGGTAGCTGAACCGAAACACTTCGGAGCCCATAGCATGCCTGAGGGTGGTACCAACACAGCATATGTTAGCGTGGGAGAGCGGGAGGCGCGTTCATCATTTCTTGTGCCTTTTGAGAAAGCCGTTCGTGAAGGAAATGCCCTCGGAATCATGGCAGGCTATCATGAGATCGATGGTATCCCTAGTGTCAGCGATCCGTGGTTGCTGACCCAGGTGCTTCGTGACGAATGGGGTTTTCAGGGATTTGTTCTTTCTGATCTTGGTGCGATATCGAGGCAATATATTAATTTGAAAACCGTTGCTACTCCTAAAGAGGCAATTATCGAGTCAATAAAGGCAGGACTCGATATGCAGTTTTATGATTTTGAACACGATCTGTTTGAAAAAAGCATTACCGAGGCCGTCCAGGAAGGACAACTGAGCGAAAATGTCTTAAACAGGGCGGTGAGCAATGTATTACGTGTCAAATTTTTGCTCGGTCTGTTCGAAGATCCCTATGTCGATTCAGGACTTATCAAGAAAGTCGTCCACTCCGAAGAACATCGAGAACTCGCTAAACGTGCTGCTCAGGAATCGATTGTGCTATTAAAAAACGATGATAATCTATTACCTCTTCGTGACGATATCAGATCAATCGCTGTTCTTGGTCCCATGGCCGACATGTCTCTTCTGGGTGGTTACAGCCCACGAGGCGCAACAGCCACGACAGTTTTACAGGCGGTGAATAAGCGATTTGGTAAAAACGCGAAGATTATGTATGAACCTGGAATACCTGGCAATACACGACTGGCGAAAGTGAATTCTAAATTTCTTAAGACATTCGATGGTGAAGAGGGTGGTCTAACGGCTCACTACTATAATAACATCTACGGCGATGGAGAACCGGTGATCGTTCGGAACGATAACGACCTGGCACCTTATTGGCATAATAATAGTCCGCAACCTGGTGTGCTTCCCGACAGCTTTTCCGTTAAGTGGAGGGGTACCATCACTCCTCCGGAGAGCGGAATCTATGAACTGGGTATCATTACCGATGACAGAGGACGATTATTTTTCGAGGATAGATTACTCGTTGATAATTGGGAACCATTCCAAATCAATGTGATGATGACGGAAGAGGTTTATATGGAGAAAGGTAAAAGCTATCCCATCCGAATTGATTTTGCTGAAATGGTCGATTATGCTGGCATTCAATTCTATTGGCGATGGGTAGAAAGCAAAGATGGAATGGTCGATGCATCCTTGGAAAATGCGTTGAAAGCGGTTCGAAGTTCAGATGTAGTCATTCTTGTGCTTGGTGAAACCATGGATGAAGTGGGTGAGGGGAGGGATAAACAAGACTTAAACCTGAATCGATATCAGCAGCAGCTTTTAATAGAGGTATCTAAAACCGGTAAATCAATCGTAATGGTGTTAATGAACGGTCGCCCCCTTATTATCAATTGGGCTGCAGAGCATGTCCCCGCGATCATAGAAGCATGGTATCCCGGAGAATACGGAGGCGCTGCCATTATCGACGTAATTAGCGGTGATTGCAATCCCAGTGGCAAACTTCCTATCACAATTCCGCGCTCCGTAGGCCAACTCCCCATGTATTATTATAACAGACCATCGACGCGCGGACGGTATATCGATGGAAGCAGTCTGCCACTTTACGCGTTCGGTTACGGTCTGAGTTACACGTTGTTCGAATATGTCGATATGAACATATCAACTAAAAAAATCAGAGCAGATGAACCGATCGAGGTCTCCGTACAAGTAAAAAATTCCGGTAATGTGACAGGAACCGAGATCGTACAACTGTATGTAAACGATATAGTGAGCAGCGTGGTAACGCCCTTGAAAACCTTAAAAGCATTCGGCAGACTTACTCTGAAACCTGATGAGATCGGGACGATCAATTTCACATTGGATTCAGAGGCTTTTTATCTTTACGATCGACGTATGCAGCGTAACGTCGAACCAGGCGAATTCGAAATAATGGTAGGAAGCTCTTCTGATAAAATTCATTTTAAAGAGCGTGTCACGATCTATGAGTGAAACTAAACCGTTTTTGAATATTAACATTTTATTCCATAAACTGGTAAAATCAATCAGATCATACGCTTGATCAAAATATCAATAAAAAATTTATGTAAGGGAGGGATCACATGAATAAAAATCTTCTGCTGTCAATACTGAATTTTCTGGCTCTGTTAGCCACTCTTGTCGTCAATTATCTCGCTAACGCACTGCCCATCAATGGGAAAACGACGGGTGAACTTTCTGATAATTTTGCTACCTTATTCAAGCCTGCGGGCTACGTGTTTTCCATATGGGGAATTATTTATATTGCATTGCTGGTTTTTGTCATCTACCAGTTATTGCCCAAGGTCAGAAACTCAGAACTGATCAACATCATCAGTATCTATTTTATCCTCAGCTGTATAGCCAATATCGCCTGGATATTCGCCTGGCACCATGAGCGTTTCGGCCTGTCTGTACTAATTATGTTCGTGTTGCTTTTTTCACTTATTAAAATATATACAGGAATCCATACGGAATATCTCGATCATTACTCGAGTGCAAAATGGACGGTCTTTGTGCCTTTCAGCCTCTATTTGGCCTGGATTTGTGTCGCTACCATCGCAAATATCACGATCTACCTCTATTCGATTAACTGGAGCGGTTTCGGCATATCACCCACTGTGTGGTTCGTACTGCTGTTGCTGGTTGGTCTCGCTCTTGGCTGTGTGATTTTAAGACGATACCACGACCTGTTTTTTATTCTCGTCCTCATCTGGGCATATCTGGGCATAGCCGTTCAGAATCAAAAGATCGCTACGGTTTCAACAATTTCATGGGCTGCCTCTGCTCTAATGATTATTTTATTGGTCTACAGCGTGATTCGATTCAAGGTTCACTAAACTTTTTCCTTTTTCCGATAAATCATACGATGGAGTGGACCGCACTTTAGGGAGTCGAAGCGTTATGAAAAAGAGTGATCTTAAGGTCATTCAATGATCCTGCGACTCAGTAAATAGAGTCAGGTTTAATATGTCTATCGAAAGGAGATCTTACGATATGAGACAGCGCTATAATGTCCTTTTGCTCATCTTGATTTTAACTTTTGGGACATGTTCAAAGGATGGCGATTACGACTATCTCCATTCTCAATTGCAGGTGCAGCCGCTGAAAAACGCTGCTATTGTGGAAATCGGAGGTCGTTTCGTCGGACTGGAATTTCATCAGGGACGCCCTGTTCCCTCAAGGATCTCATTTTATTATCCAAAGGCGAACAGCATCGATCTCAGTACCGATTATTGGGTACGATGGCAATCCATGCCTCTTGAACTCATTCTGACCTCTGATCATGAGATCGATACGCTGGGCCAGATATCTACAAAGCAGGCCTACACTCCGTTCGATTTGAATGCCTGGCACATGACGAATGATTATGAGATAAATTACACATGGCAAGTCTGCCATGATCTGCCTGTGCTCGTTTTCAAAATCAATATTAAAAATCTCGCGAAAAACGTACGGACACTGTCAGTCGCTTCCTCTCTGAATCCTACCTTCCGAACCAGCCATACATACGCATGGAGAGAGGCCCATGATGTGACGTATGGAAAAAATCATTCACTCGGAACAGCACACTTTTCTTATGTCGATACCGACACGGTTACACTATTCGTGGCAAACCATGGATATCCTCCTGACAACGAAACGTCCTCTGATGAATCTGCAGTGAAGCATCATCGAATTTCATTCAATTACTCCGGGATTCTTGACTGTCAGGAGGAAATTGAGATCATCCAAATCATCGGTGTAGTTGGTTCCGCTGAGTACGATGATGCTCTCTTGAGATCTCTGGAAAATTGGGAAAAGGACTCTGAAGACAATCTGAAAAGGGTGTTGGATGTCTCGTATACGAACTCTTTCTTCAATGTGTGCGATAGTTCTCTGCAGAAGACACTGCACTGGTCAAAGGCATTGATCGCCAGCAATATCCATTATTTAGATGGCCATCTCCTGATTATGCCATGTCCGGCCCAGTACAACTTTTTCTTTACGCACGATTTTTTGTTGACCAGTCTGGGAGTCCTTTATTATGATCTCGATTTCGTGAAAAATGGTTTTGAATTCTTGTATCAAATTTCGCATCAGGATTCCACCCTCGCTCATGCCTATTATTGGAAAGACACAACATATGTCACCGAATTTTGCGGAAACGATAATTGGAATCATTTGTGGTTTATCATAAGCTCAGCCTCATATCTGAAACATAGCGGTGATGTGAATACGATCGAGAAACTGTTCCCTGTTATCTCGAAAAGTCTCCGATCGATCATGAAAAGCAAGAACGCTGAGCAGCTCATGATCTCCTCTCGCCCCGACTGGTGGGATATTGGAAACGTTTACGGTGCTCGAACCTATCTGACCTCATTGACTTATAAGGCAATTCAGGATTACGCCTATATATGTTCCAGATTGGATCATGATGAGCAGAACTTGACGAATTTAATTGATATTGCGGCTGGAATGAAAAGTAGCCTGGTAGAAAAATTATGGGATGCCGATAAAAAATATCTGTTCAATAACTTGAATTCAAATACAATGGACTACCACTACTATTCAGGATCATTAGTGGCGACTTTCTTTGATCTCCTTGATGCTGAAAAGCGCAATGACCTGTTAATGACGGCGAGGGAACAGCTTCTCGATGAAAATATCGGTATACGCAATGCGATGCCACCGGATTTCCATGAATTGATACCTGATTATAAATTTAATGGCCTGGAAGTCGGCATGCCATGGTTCTATTTTAACGGCGCCGTATGGCCTCAGGGGAATGCCTGGTATATACTGGGATTAATAGCCAATAATGAAATCGAACTCGCCAGGGAGTCGTTGCACAGGTACATGACCCTGGACGGAATTGAGAAAAGTCCGAACGGGCAACCTTCGTTCTACGAATACCGTATTACAGATAAAGAATCGCCTCGATACGGTGAGATCGATAAACCGGCGTTCACGTGGGCTGCTGGTTTCTATATTCATGCTTTATACAGGCTCTCCGGACTCAGTGAGAATAGCTGGAACGTATACCTCTCACCCAAACTGCCCGATTCGTTCGATGGATTATCCTATGACGTCTTCGTTGAAGGTAATAAGTGTAGAATCTCATGGACTGGTGCTGGCAATTATATACGACGGATCCAGGTCGATGGGGCGAGAGTCAATTCGGCCGTGCTGTCTGAGGGTGCAAAAGAGATCGTAGTCGAGCGAGGCCTGCCAGATCAGCCCTACCTCGCAATGGCTGATTGCATGATCGACGATCTGAGTTATCGTGAGTCCGACAAACAGATGATGATTAAGTTAAGCGGATATCCGGGTCAATCCGTACGTCTTAACATCGTTACGCCTTTTGTACTAAAGCCAGATCAAATGAATCAAATGAGTTTTGAAATGATCGATGGTAGCGAAGACCAGAACGGCATTTTTATCTATGATATTCGGCATGTGTTACAAAACAAATCAGACAGCTTGCTACTTTTTTTTCTTGATGTTAGCTGATCATCATGAGAGCTCCTTTTAATTATTGATAGTATTAATCTTCTTAAATGGAGGTCGACTATATTAATCAGTCTTTTGCCGCAGAAAAGAATTATCGGTTATAACCAGAATAAAATAATGTAAATTACGGTTGATTATTGTACTTATTTTGTGTAGTTTCTAATAAGTACTCAGTTTATTAGTTAATAAGCTTACATAAATAAATAATCATTGCACTTATCTTTAATATTAACGAAGTTGCCGAATAGGTATAGAACCATGAAACGTAAGAACAGATTGCTGATCATACTAGTCATGTTGCTTCTCTCCCTATATTGCAGTGAACAAGTGAGTGTACCGGTCCCGATAGAGAGGGAGGTGGAATTGTACGGCAGAAAATTGATTAAACATCAGGTTGATACCGATTTCCCCTGCATCGTGAACATCATGTTCCAGGTGCTCAATATGCAGAACAAGGGCATATCCGGACTAAGCACTTCCCATTTTGAATTGACTGAAGACGATGAGCATGTTTCTCCGACTGAAGCCGGAATGTATATTTTGAATCGTCAGAGCGCTGATTATGTGCTAAGATCGGTCATCATGATCGACAACAGCGCTTCGATAGGTTCCAACCTGCAACATTTGAAAGATGCGGCACTCGAATACATCGATCAGCTTACGGAATATCAGCAAGTTGCAATCTACCAATTCTCCGATATGCCAATTTTACTACAGTATTTTACCAACGATTTAGAGCTGCTCAGGTCGGCCATCGATAAAATAGAACAGGGCTATCCATCGACTAATCTCTATGGAGCCGTTATCGAAGGATTGACGCTGTGGGACGACGTGTATGAGGTCGATGAGATCCAGCAAGGTATCATGCTGTTATTGACCGATGGCTCTGATACCCAGGGTTCGAGCACGCTCACAAGGTTAATCGAGGAACGCGGTGATAAGATGATCTATGCGCTGGGAATCGGGGACGAAATCGATTCAACCAAATTAAAAAAAATTGGTAACGCAGGTTTTTATCATGCCGATGATTACCCTCAGTTGGCTGAAAAATTTATTGAGATACAGACCGATGTCATTAATTACGCAAACAGCTTCTACTGGTTAGTATATTTTAGTCCGAAAAGAGGGAATAAAAAACATCATCTGAAATTGCATCTCCTCGATAATCCGTACATTGAAGAGGAGGACTCCTTTGTGGATGGTACTTTCAATAGTGCGGGCTTTTATTCTGTTAATCCGGGTATCTTCATCGAGTCGACGATGGCGGATCCGGAGGGTATCGATAGTCTTCTGATCAGCCCCGGTGATACCCGTATTCTAAACGTCGATTCATATTATGCGCGTGCGAAACCCGAGTATAGCTGGAGTTCTCATGATGAATCCGTCGTTACGGTCGATGCTAATTTTCTTGATTCCTCTGTCGCCATGCTTTCTGCAATCGGTGCAAGCGGACGTGAAACAAAAATATCAGTTCATGATGTTCAAAATTCGTTGACCAAAACAATCGATGTTTACATCGAGTAAAACATAAAAAAGTACAAACATTGAGGTGCAAACTTGAAAAAACGTTCTCTGTTAATCGTTTTATTGTCGCTTCTGATCAGCTATTCTTGCTCAAAATCGGTGCGATATGAGGTCCATTCTCCGGACAAGAGAATTAAGATTACGTTCAGGCTAATGAATGATGTGCCCGAATATGCTGTTTTTTATAACGATGCCAATTATTTAACCTGGTCGAAAATGGGATTTATCCTTGATAATGACATAAGACTCAACGGTAATTTCTACGTTGCGCGATCAGAAGAGACCACATTTGATGATTCGTGGCGTCCAGTCTGGGGGACCAGCAGAAAAATACGCAATCATTTTCATCAACTGGATCTGCAATTGAACAACAGCCAAACAAATCAATCGGCACTGAATATTTCATTCCGCGCCTACGATGATGGCGTCGCTTTTCGATATGAGATTTTAAAACCAGAACAGAGCGATTCGATAAAGATCATGGATGAAGTGACTGAATTTAACCTGGCCGGCGATTACACGGCCTGGTGGATACCAGCTGATTTTGACACTTATGAGCTGCTCTATCATAACACGAATGCGTCTCAAATTCAGGCCGTCAACACACCTGTCACCATGAGGAGCGCAAATGGCGTCCATTTAAGCATACATGAAGCTGCTTTAACGGATTATGCCGAGATGACCATCAAACAAAATGTCCACGTCCCTCTCTCGTTCGAATGTGATCTCGTTCCCTGGCCCGATGGCGTGAAGGTGAGATCTGACCGGGCAATCACCACACCATGGCGAACTATCCAGATATCACCCGATGCTGCGGGTCTGGTGACATCCAATTTGATCCTCAATCTGAATGAACCTGGCAAAATAGAAGATACATCATGGATAGAACCGATGAAATACGTCGGGATCTGGTGGGGCATGCACATAGGCGAATGGACATGGTTTAAAGGCCCACGGCATGGCGCTACTACAGAACGTGCGAAGCAATATATAGATTTCGCTGCTAAGCATGGCATAAGAGGAGTGCTCGTGGAAGGCTGGAATCTGGGATGGGAGACCTGGGGTAACGAAAATATTCAGGACTTTACCACGGCATACGATGATTTTGATATCCAATACCTGGCTCGATATGCTAACGAGAAAGGAGTACGTCTTATCGGGCATCATGAAACCGGTGGTAATATTCCAAACTACGAACAACAGCTGGAACAGGCATTTGATTTGTATCGACAGCTCGGTATCGTGGCTGTCAAAACCGGTTATGCCGGACAAATTTTGCCGAAGGGATTTCATCACCATGGTCAATTCATGGTACGTCATTACAGACGTGTCGTCGAAGAAGCGGCGAAGCGAAACATCATGATCAACGCTCACGAACCGATCAAGGATACAGGAATTCGCCGCACCTGGCCCAATATGTTGAGTCGCGAAGGCGCACGAGGCATGGAATATAATGCGTGGAGCGAGGGCAACCCTCCCGAGCATACCACGATTTTACCGTTCACGCGTCTGCTCGGCGGACCTATGGATTATACCCCGGGTGTGTTCAATATATTATTCGATAAATCGGGTCAACATCGCGTTCACACGACGTTGGCTAAACAATTAGCCCTCTGGGTCGTGCTCTATAGTCCGGTACAGATGGCGTCGGACTTGATTGAAAATTATGAAAATAAACCTGCATTTAAATTCTTTAAAGACCTGCCGATCGAACGCGATACCACGATCGTCATCGACGCAGCGGTAGGCGACTACATTACTATCGCCTACGCTCATGATGATGAATGGTTCCTCGGCTCGATCACGGATGAACATGCCAGGTTGTTGAAAATTCCACTCAGCTTCCTGAGATCTGATATGACCTATCATGTCGAGCTCTACGCCGATGCACACGATACGGATATTAATATCAATCCCACGGCGATCGAGATCGGGAATTATCGAGCGAACTCTACCGATACCTTGATTGTCCCTCATTCACCCGGCGGGGGTATGGCGGCGAGATTTCTGCCGTTATCCGCGACGGAGGCCCAATATGCTCATCTATCGGAATTTAATTTGTCCGCCAGTAACAAGATGAATGCCTTTAGCAAAATCAAGACTTACGGCGAGCCGGTAAGGATCGATCATCTCGGCAGTGAGGGACATCTCACGCTGAACACCAGTTATAGTTCGAAATACCCTGCCGGAGGAGAGCGTGCTTTGATCGATGGGATAATAGGGGAGGTCGCTTTGTTGAAAAATTGGCAAGGATATGAGGCAACTGATATCGATGCGATCGTCGACCTGAACCATGTCACTCATCTCAATTCAATATCCGTTCACTTCCTGCGCGATTATAATTCTTGGATCTTTTTGCCAAAGAGCCTGATCATCGAAGCATCGTCTGATGGGAGTAACTATATTGAATTGAAACGATTTAATCCTCTGAACGCCCCTGAGTTGAACGAGGCAGCACGGGTCCCATTTATTGTCGATAACATCGATGAAAAATATCGTTATATAAAAATCATCGCACGAAATATAAATGTATGTCCCGACTGGCACTATGGTGCCGGTGGGAAAGCCTGGCTTTTAGCCGATGAAATAATAATCGAATGAATGCTGTGTTAATAAAATAAATGGATCATAAGACGATGTGTTTCTGATGAATCATTCATCGAATTAAAAAAAACTTCGTATTTGGAAATTATGTGACGTTATGTCGAAAAGGTTTGTGTAATCTAAAATAACTAACAGGATCGAAACGTCATAAAATAAACGGATTTTCTATGAAAAGAAGAAACTTCCTAAAATTTCTTACTCTCTCTACGGCAGCATTACTCAGCGGACAGTTGACGAATATAAATTGCATGAAACAACAGGTGAGGCGGATAACCGATATGAAAAACTGGATTTGGCTGTATTCTTACGAAAAATTTGACACGGATGAATCGATTTTTAATTATCTATCCGAGATTAAATCATTCGGAATTCATGCGCTCCTTCCACAAGTCTACAATAGCAAAGTCGCTCATTACCAGTCATCTCGCCTGCCCAATGCGGAGCCGATGCTGGAACGAATAATCGCACAGGCGAAACGCGTTGGACTGGAGGTTCATGCATGGATATGGACGATGCCATGTAATATGGAAGATATCGTTCAACAACATCCGGAATGGTATGTGGTTAACCGACTCGATGAATCAGCCGCTGATAAACCTGCTTATGTCAATCATTACAAATTTCTCTGCCCGAATCAACCAGGCGTAAGAGATTTTTTACGAGGGAATCTTGAAGAGCTTGCCGCCATTGAGGGACTCGATGGAGTGCATTTCGATTATATCAGATTCCCGGACGTCATTTTAGCCGTAAATCTACAGCCGAAGTACGGCATCGTTCAGGATAAAGAATATCCGCAATACGATTATTGCTACTGCGATGTTTGCCGCGATTCCTTTAGACGGCAAGCGGGCATCGATCCGTTAACTTTGAAAGTTCCAGCCACCCATGAAGCCTGGGTGCGTTTTCGCTATGACAGCATCACGTCACTCGTCAATGACGTCCTGATACCCGTTGTCAGATCAAAGCAACGTCACGTATTCGCAGCCGTTTTTCCGAACTGGCAGCATGTACGACAGGAATGGTGGAAATGGAACCTGGACAGCGTCATGCCTATGCTATATCACCGATACTATGACGCAGGGTACGATTGGATTCAGTCGAATATTCGATACGCAGTAAAAACTTTGCCATCGTCTGCATCAATCTATAGCGGATTAGAAGTGAAGGCGTTTGACGAGCATGAACTTGGTGTCGCTGTGCAGAAATCATTTGAGGCTGGCGCTGATGGCGTTTCTCTCTTCTCTGCTCGGGGTATGACAGATGAACACTGGCGAGCGTTTGCAGCAACGTTAAAGATAAGATAATGCCGAGATAATACACAAAATTAGGTAATCGATCAATCAATGGAGTTTAAGTATGAAGAATTTTCTATCTTTCCTATTAATCCTTGTAACTGCTCTTTCGTGTTCCTCGAAGAAATCTGATACCAGGGCTGAAATGGCTGAGAAGGTCAAGCAAGAATTTCTACACGCCTGGGGCGCTTATGAAAAATATGCCTGGGGTCATGATGCGCTGAAACCATTATCGAAGACCTATCATGATTGGTATGGAGTCTCGCTCCTGATGACACCGGTTGATGCGTTCGATACGATGGTTCTCATGGGACTGACAGACGAAGCTGCGAAAGACAAGAAATTGATTTTGGAAAACCTCTCTTTCGATAAAGACATCGAGGTTCAGGGTTTTGAAATCAATATCCGACTGTTAGGCGGACTCCTTTCATGCTATGAATGGGATGGTGATGAACGATTCTTAGCTCTCGCCGAAGATCTGGGTAATAGATTATTACCTCTTTTCGATTCACCAACCGGTCTGCCGTATCGCTTTGTGAATCTTAAGACAGGCACTACGCGGGATCACCTCAATAATCCTGCCGAGATCGGGACTTATATACTTGAATTTGGGACATTGAGTCGATTAACCCGCAATTCGATATATTATGACAAGGCGATGATCGCTCTAAATGAACTCTTTAAGCGTCGATCCGATATCGGCCTCGTCGGCACCATAATCGATGTGAACACCGGCGAGTGGGTGAATACAACGAGTCATATCAGCGGCATGATAGACTCCTATTACGAATATCTGCTCAAAGCATGGCTGCTGTTGGGTGATGAAAACTGTAAAAAGAAGTGGGATGCGAGTATCGATGCGATTAATACCTACCTGAAACATGAACTCGAAAGCGGATTGTGGTATGGTCAGGTCGACATGCATTCCGGAGAGAGAGTCGCCACGCGATTCGGTGCTTTAGATGCATTTTTCCCTGCCTTGCTTGCCCTGGATGGAGATTTTCCTACCGCAAGTGAGCTGCAGAAATCATGTTTTACGATGTGGAATCTGCATGGAATTGAACCCGAACAGATCGATTACGCTACAATGGACGTCGTCTATGCTAACTATCCGCTGCGCCCGGAAATTATCGAATCAGCGTACTACCTCTATCATTATACACGTGATAAGAAGTACCTCGATATGGGACAGGCATTTTATGATGGACTGGTAACCTATTGCAAAACCGATGCCGGATACGCAGCCTTGAAGAACGTCATCACCAAAGAAAAAGAGGACAGCATGGAAAGTTTCTTCCTCGCTGAAACATTGAAATATCTTTATCTGCTTTTTGCGGATGATCAGGTGCTCGATTTCGATGCTTACGTTTTCAATACAGAAGCTCACCCGTTGAAGAAAGGCAATCGATAGCTCTGATATTACTCTATAAACGAAGATCGATGAAATGAAATTTTGAAAATTAAAGGTCGCTTTTTGTTATGAAAAGATGTTTTCTTTTTATCATATTCTTGAATCTTACGATTAACGCCCATTCGAAAAGCATCATCGTACCGACAGAATATCAAACCATCCAGTCCGGTATTGACGCTGCGGTCGATGGAGATTCTGTTTTGATACTTCAGGGCGAATACGCGGAAAACGTTGAGGTAAGAGACAAATCGCTCTCGATTATCGGTGTTTCTGGTGCACAATATACGTTGATTGACGGACAACAAGGTATCGGTATCTATTGCCAGGCAACAAGTTCCTACGTTGCCGGTTTATCATTCAACTCCTGCTCCTGGGGGATGCTCATCGAACTGCTACAGGGGGATTCGCTCATTGTCGAAAATAATATATTTGAAAGGAATTCTTGCGGCATTTTAATTTCGAGTTTTGATGGACAGGGACCCCTGATATTGGGGAATTGGTTTCGTAATAATTCTCCCAATGGTGCGATTCAAAATTATGATACAACGACGAGAATGTACAATAATATCTTTATCGAGAACAGTTCAGAAAGAGGTGGAGCAGTTTTTTTCGTTTCTGCAGTCATACCATCCAATCCGGAAGTAGTTAATAATACATTCTTTAAGAATAGCGCTTCCGCACAGGGCGGGGGTATTTATATCGGTTGGGATTGTCATGCGAAGATTGTGAATAATATCATCGTGAGCAACGTAAATGGAGGAGTTTGTGCAGGACCGGAAGGATATCCTGAGTTGTGGTACAATGATGTTTGGAATAATGGGGGGGAGGATTATATAGATTGCTCCCGGGGAGCGGGTGACATATCAGATGATCCGTTATTCCGGAGCAATTCGAATTTTTATCTGCAGCCGGGTTCCCCATGCATCGATGCCGGTGCTCCCGGAGAACGATATAGCGATCCTGATCATACACGAAATGACATCGGCGCCACCGGAGGCCCCTATGCAACGAATTTAATCATGGTTACTGTTGCTGCTGCAGACGATAGCAATCCCCGAATTAAACATTTTACATTAGGACCCAACTATCCGAATCCTTTTAATTCATCCACCATCATACAGTTTATGATACCAGAATCCGGCCGGGTTAAGGCTGATCTTTATGATATTCGGGGTGCACACGTGCTGAGGCTTATCGATGAAGTGTTGAATCGGGGTCGACACACCATCGAGATCACATCGACATCGCTTCGTACGGGCGTCTATGCCGTGTCAATGCAGTATGGAGGACAGATCGAACATATGAAGATCACAGTGCTTAAATAGAACAAAATGGAGACAGTGGGGGAGTGAACCTCGACTTTAAATTGCATTAAAAGGGTAAGATAATTAGTCTGTGATGAGTATCCGTGAAATCACACAGATGAACTATCAAAGTAATCGAAGGATAAAGCATTGACTGAGAAAAACATAGAACAAACAATTGAGCAGATTATAAGTTCAGTATACAATAAGTTTTCCCAATCGAATTTATATGAATATGTAAACCGCCACGAAATATTCCTTGATCTGGAGCATTATGAATTAAGCTCGATATGGAATTTGCGAGATCTACTGCAAGTCCACCCTCAAACGAATAAATTAATCGAGCGGGCTGCTCGAATTTGTGCAGCTAAATTCAAGTATTTTGTCTATAAAAACAATCAATTTATTTATTTCGACAGGGAAACCGAGTCGCTTATTAAATCAGAATACATCGATTTTTTGGAGTTTGTGCTCGATTGTTTACTCGCATCGTTCTCTGTAACGACGTTCACGAATCATTTTTTTGCCGCCCTGGTTAACCACCAAAACCAGATGCGGTTTATCTTGAAAAACAGAACATTCCTGGATGATGACGAATATTTTTTAAAATATTTGTTAAAACCGACGATCAGCGAGGATTACTCTGCGGAATTTCAATTAGATCTTTTTAATATCGATCCGACTCATTTGATGCAACCCGTACTTGATCTGGGATGCGGATTAAAGGGCGATCTGGTGAATTACCTGGATCAAATCGGGATGCAGGTCATAGGAATCGATCGAATAGCACCGAGCGGTGATAACTTCGTAACCCGTGATTGGTTTCACTTTGACTATCGATCAGATTTCTGGGGTACTATCATCGCCCATCAATCGTTATCAACACATTTTATATTTAGTCATTCTACGAGCGCTAGTTTAGCCCAAAAATATGCCAAACTGATGATGAAGATAATCGAAGGTCTTAAAATTGGTGGTAAATTTTATTATGCGCCTGGATTACCTTTTTTTGAAGAACATCTGGATGAAAAGTCATCGATTCTAATAGAGAAAATTCCAGTCGATCTGTCCGTCGATATACAAGGCGTAAATGAGATCGCTTACGCAGTAGAATTGACTCGGTTACAATAAACACGCGTTAGACGTAATCGCGAATGCTGAGATGATGATACATACTTTGATGTTATAGCAGAAACTCAATCGACATACATAAAGCAATACCGATCCTTCGAACAATCAGTAAGAGGAGTATTTAGAGAAACGATAGAATTAGTAAGAAGTTTATTACCAATTAAGGAGATCATATGAAATTTGTTCATCCGGCTTCTCGTTTTTTGGTCGTTTTAATGCTGCCATTATTTTTTATGACTTGCTCATCCGTCAAGCTAGAACACACCGATTGGTCGTTTGTAGCAGGAGGATTCCAGTTTCCTGAGGGACCGGCCTGGAATCAAGATGAACAGGTACTCTATCTTTCAAACTGTCATTCAGATTGGATAGCCAGCATCGCTGGGACAGAAGTAGATACACTTATTCGATCTCTCGATAGCACATTTATTAAAACGAATGGGCTGATATTTTCTCCTGAGGGATATATTGTGGGTTGTGATTTCGGAATAGGCAAAATTCTTAAAATTAGTACCGAAGGACATGCGGAAACGCTGATCTCAGGGTATCAGAATCAACCTTTTAATCGGCCCAACGATATCATTATGGATAAACAGGGCAACATCTATTTTACCGATCCGAAAGGCTATGATCCGAGTGTACTCGATGGTCGGTTGTTTTATTTCGACATGCGTACATCCGAATTAAAATTAGCAGCCGATAGTCTGGCGTTTCCAAACGGACTCGAAATCTCTCCAGTCGACGGGAGGTTGTACGTCTGTGAATCGGCGTTGCATAGAATAGTTCGATTTGATATCGAGTCTGATGGGAGTTTACATCATAAGAGCCTCTTCGTCGAATTACAGGGGGGTGATCCTGATGGTTTGGAGTTTGACGTCAATGGGAACCTTTACGTGGCTCATTTCGGCGGGAAAGCGATATTCATCATTTCACCTTCTGGTGAAATCCTGCAAAAGATCGATACCCCGGGATCGAGACCCAGTAACATCGAGTTCGCCGGTACTGATATGAAAACTGTCTTTATTACCGAGGATGAGACGAATTCGGTCTACAAGATGACGGTCAACATTCCCGGACACTCATGGTATTAAATCGCATGAACATCAGGCTCTCATCGGATCACGCATCGCTTATATCGATTACATGAATAATACGAAGAGATCGATGTGAACGATATAAGTTACATTTCTTCGTTCACTATAGATGTGGTATTTCTTCTCAGCGACAGGGGAGGAGTTTATAAATAATTCTGACCGACCATGTTTAATATTTTTATTGCGTTAAAATATATTTTTTATTATATTAAAAGTTTGATATTTTTTAAACGATCTTGATCTTTTTGAGATCGATTCGAAAAGTCGAATCACTTGACGTCATAGTCGCTTCAATTTAAATATCATTAAGCATAGGAAGAATAGATGGAATCTTTAGGAAGGCATATATTAGTCGAATTTTTTAATTGTAATCCCGAAATACTCAACGATGTGATGGAAATGGAATCGTCGATGTTTAATGCGGCAACGATTTCGGGGGCGACTGTGATAAACTCTCATTTTCATCATTTCTCACCATACGGAGTATCCGGGGTCGTCATCATTCAGGAAAGTCATCTCTCAGTTCATACCTGGCCAGAATATCAGTATGCTTCTGCTGATTTGTACACCTGCGGTGAAGGAGTTAATCCGTGGCTTGCGTTTGATTACCTTCAAGACACGTTTCAGGCAAAAAATTATTCTGTGCTGGAGTTACATCGCGGCTCATTGAACCTGCTGGAGAGGATTCCGTTCAATGCCGAGAACTTTCGTAAGATCGTCGAAGACAGGATCAATATCGATAGTCCCCGAAGAAGCTTCTGGATTACGGATAAGGACGAGAATATTGCCCTTTCACTTCGTGCTTCAGGTGAAGTTGTTTACGATCAGACGTCGTCCTATCAACGAATCCGAATCTATAACTCATACGGATTCGGGAAGACATTGACGATCGATAATATGGTGATGTGTACAGAGAAAGATGAGAAGAATTATCACGAAATGATCAGTCATCCTGCTATATTTGCTCATGGTAACGTGAAGAATGTGCTCGTGATCGGAGGTGGTGATGGTGGCACCATCAGGGAAGTGCTTAAACATGAGGCCGTTGAAAATGTGACGATGGTTGAAATCGATGAAAAAGTAATAGAGGCCTCTCGCCAATATTTACCCGAACTATCGAAAGAATTTGACAACAAGAAATTGGACTTACAGATTGGGGATGGAATTAAGTATGTTGACAGGTCCCCTGCGGAGGCGTTCGATCTGATCATCATCGATGGATCCGATCCAGTGGGCCCGGCTCGAGGTCTTTTTTCCGAGAAATTTTATGAAAACTGCAAGCGTATTCTAAAGAAAGATGGTATTCTGGTGACTCAGGGCGAATCACCAATTTTCAACCAGGCTGTTTTCATCGAACTGAACGGATGTTTGAAGAAAGTCTTCGGAAACGACCATGTCGAGGTCTCCCTGTTTCACATTCCAACCTACCCTTCCGGTATTTGGAGTTTTCAGATTGCATCGAAGGATGGCGTCGATTTGACAAAGATCGATGAACAGAAAGTAGCTCAGTTCGTCGAACAAAAAAAATTAACATATTACAACGAGAGAATTCATGAAGCTTCATTCGTATTGCCTAATTATATTGCTGAGATGATTTTAAGTGATAAAGGCGATTGCTGATTTATCGTTCGGTTATACCTGTTCTTTATCAATCGGATTAACTTTCTTATTGATTTTACTTGAAATCCATGTTAAATTAAAAGATTATGAATAAAATTGTAACCACATTTAAAATAAACCTGTTTGGAGGACCGTATAAATGTCGCATACCTATGAAGAATTAAAGCATATGACCGTAGCTCAGCTAAGGGACATTGCGAAAGAGATCGAACATGAAGCGGTGCAAGGGTATACCCAATTAAACAAGGAACATCTGCTGAAGGCGATTTGCACGGCGTTGAACATCGACATGCATGTCCATCATGAGGTCGTCGGCGTGGACAAGTTCAAGATCAAAAAAAAGATCCGAGCGTTAAAAAAAGAGAGAGATAAGGCCTTAGCAGCGCATGATCATGCCGAATTAAAAAAGATTCGGAAGGAGATTAAGTCGCAGAAGAACCAACTGAGAAGAGCGCTTATCTAAAACAATAGACCTTGCTAGCCTGATTTGTAACCGAATCAGGCTTTTTTTTTAGTGTTGATCAACGATAGAACATTGTCCATGGATCTTTCCGTCCATCTTCCCTGAACAATTTTACCTGTATTCTGATGTCGATTAACTTCAAGCTGGATTTATCTTTGACAATAGCACAGTAGCAGTTATCCTGTTGAAGTTATTCTTGCTCTAACTCAGCAGATTGGACTTTGTCCCTGTGAGCTCAGTGTGCTTTGTGATAACAGCTTTTGCGAACAACGCATTTAAAATAAATTTTCACTTGCTTCTATCCGAAATAATCTCTATAATGTAGTCAAGAGAAAAAGTACTGATCGATGAATCATCTGTCGCCTTTCAAATGAATAAGACTTTAATTTACATTGGTATCGTTATAATTTTGATTGGCTTACTATGGCAATATCTGGGTAAAATTCCGATCGGTCGATTGCCCGGAGATCTGGTCATTAAACGGCCTAACTTTCGATTGTACTTTCCTATCACCTCCATGATTTTGATAAGTATTCTGATCTCATTGATCATTCGATGGTTTCGTAAGTGAATCGTAATTCATTCCAGGGTAATTTCCGGTGATGAAAAAATACATTCCAATCCTTATCCTGTGCATCTCCATCTCGGTCTTAAGTTGTTCCGGACGTGATGCTGATAAACTATCCGCCAGAATATCGATATATAAAGAAAATCCAAATTATTTTTACTATAAAGACAAACCGCTTCTGTTGCTGGGTGGATCTGATGAAGATAACTTATTCAATTATCCTGAATTAATGAAAAAGAACATTCAGATCCTTCATCAAGTTGGTGGGAATTACCTCCGTTGTACTATGTCCAGCAGAGATGAGGGGAATGTCAAGGCTTTCTTGAAAAATAATGATGGTAAATACGATCTAAATGAGATGAATCCTGACTACTGGTCGCTTTTTGAAAAATTTCTTGAACTCTCGCGCGATTTTGATATGATTGTCCAGGTGGAAATTTGGGCGACTCATGATTTCTACGGTGAACATTGGCTTGACAATCCTTTCAACCCAAAAAATAATGTCAATTACACTGAAAAAAATACAAAATTGAAGTCGGCATGGCCGGATCAGCAGGCGCATCATCCACAGCCGTACTTCCACACCGTCGATAATGGTCGTATCGACTCGGTCACACTGACATATCAACAAAAATTTGTCGATACGTTGTTAAGCATATCTCTAAACTATGGAAATGTACTCTATTGCATCGATAATGAGACACGAGCGCCGGCGGATTGGGCGTGGTACTGGGCTAATTACATCCAGCAACAGTCTAAAGCGAAGAAAAAGGAGATTCTAATAACGGAAATGTGGGATTCGTGGAATCTGAAAGATGAGATCTATGTCCAGGCATACGGCCATCCGGGTTTATTCGCGTATCTCGACATTTCTCAGAATAATTTGCTGGAGAGGGGTATTCATTATGAGAATATCCTGTGGCTGAAGAGTACACTCGAGAGATACGGTGGTGCGCGGCCATTGACAAATGTGAAGGTTTATCATAGCAGAATCGCCGGCAGATACAATGAACCACTGGTTGGACTTGATCGATGGTGGCAAAATATCTTTGCTGGTTGTGCAGGAACGCGATTTCATCGGCCTGATGAAGGTACAGGATTGAATGAAATCTCTCAGCGCGCTATAGAGTCCGCTCGAATATTCACCGATCAATTCGATATTTTTTCCTGTGCACCTCATCCCGAATTGTTGTCCATTCATAATAGCGGCGACGTTTATTGCCTTGCTGCACCGGGCAGGCTGTATGGCGTCTATTTCCCAATGGGTGGGACCACGACATTGAGAATCGAAAATCCTGATCGTGATTTGAAATTACGCTGGTTCAATCCGGAAAACGGTGAGTTTCTTGATGACATTCACATCGATAGTAAGGTCATTGTCGAGCTAAATTCTCCCGATACACTACATCCGTGGCTTGTATTGATAAAAAAATGGTAAGATAAAAATCCGCAAATAATAAATAGAATCTTTAAGTGCACTTTTTGTTCGTGACGCTTCCTGAAGATGAGCTTTTATATTCATCGTTATGTAGCAAATACCGCAGATAATAGGCAAACCGCAAGTTCGTTAAACCAGCCGGGGCTCAATCCTAATTACAGTCACATCGATACGGAGAAAGGATTAAAGTTCGTTTCAACATCGTAGAAATCTTCATTCTCCGACTTCTTTAAGAAACCGACGATTTGATATGTCGCCGGAGTAAACAGAATCTCGATGGATACCTTAAAAATGAAATTCGCAATGATGATGCTCGGCATCGAATTCAACGGGAAAACTCCTGCGAGTGTAGCGACGACGACGAATATGGAGGTATCGAAGGCTTGACCGACTAACGTCGATCCTATTGTACGCATCCACAGATATCGCCCATGGGTTAATATTTTCATACGCGCCAGAATGTACGAGTTGCTGAATTCACCTGCAAAGTAAGCGATGAGACTGGCGATGATAATCGCACCGGTGCTCATTCCACCGAGTATTGCATCGTAAGCAGCGTATCCGGTGTCCAAAGGATCGATGACTGTATTCTGCGGATCATGAAAAATCTGTTCGGCAATGAATTTTCCCCATTCCGGATCACCCGGCAGCCTCGAAACAATCCAGAAAGTTAATCCGGCTAAGGCTGTACACAGGAATCCCAGCCAAATGATGCGTTTCGTCGTCTTATACCCATAGACCTCTGTCAATATATCACCGAATATATAGCTGATCGGGAATAAGAGAGTTCCCGCATCAAATGACATCGGTATCCCAAACAGATCGATGCCCCATGAAATGATCTTGGCCGATGAGGCAATGTTACTGATGAGTAAGGCCGCTATAAAAAGCGCCATGACGATATCGAGGTATTTATAATTATTATTTTTCATATGCGCGCAATGATAAAGATACAAACCATAATAGAATATATACAATTTTGGACTCAAAGGCAAACATAAATTTGTCGAAACGTCTTTCGGAGATTGGTCTGGCACATCTCTGATCATGTTATCGATATGTGGGAAGATGAATAATAGTTCTCGGTGTTTAAATAACCCTCTGCAACTCTATCTAATATAAATACTTATGTGATGGCATCGAATCCACAGATTATTGTATTTTTCTGACCGCTCTCTTAAAAACAACTATTATTGCAAATTAAATAAATATACAAAAATATCTTGAAAAATAACGTAAAATTTGTTATTATTGACTTGATTGTGAATTCCATATTAGCTGATAAGATAATTGCACTTACATCTGACAAGGAAGGATGATTGAAAATGCAAAAGAAGTACAAGACACTGCATAAGACCTGGTATATCATTCCGGTGTTCACATTGATCCCGTTAATCTATGTTATCAATGGGTACGCCTGGAGCCACATTCTGCTATCGATGCTAATATATTGTATTATGTCAATTTTCCTCTATCGACAGTTTAAACGTGTGGTAGCCGAGACAAAGGATGGAAGACTGCATTTTTATTCAGGAGTAGGTTTAAATGATCCCTCCTCGATTGAAGTTGATTCCATCAATGGGGTGGAAAGGGTTACTAAAAAGATGCTCACTATTCGATACGGTCATGACAAAGTAGTATCCATCGAGGCGGAAAAGGATATTTTGGATCAGATGGAGGGTGATCTGAAAAAAAGATTTTCATGATTTTTTCTGAAAAATATGCGCTGATGCAAGATGCGTCAGCCCATATTTTATTCAAATTGTTTCCACATCATGATAATCATCAACACGATGAAAGATTGAAAAGACGTTTCAAAGAAAAATATTTCGAAAAAAACGAGGATCAGGAACCAGACCATGAGGAAGAATGATCCGCTTGGATGAAGTTGAATTTTAAGAGGATTGGGAACGATGAATACAAGACCGAAGAATCAGGCGATAAGCAACACACTAAAAAAAGCACTGCATGCCGGGCTTATCACGGGTGAGGACAGTGCAATCATCTTCTATGATCTTTCGATGCTGATCGATAGAATAAAGCATATCAAAGACATATTCCCTGAGAACACGTTACATGCTATAGCAGTAAAAGCTAATCCTCTGATCAAGATTTTGAAGATGCTCAATACAGAGGGCACCGGACTGGAAACCGCATCACTGCCAGAAGTCTATCTGGCACGCGAGGCCGGGTTCGATGCCTCCCGAATTGTCTTCGATTCCCCTGCCAAAACCGAACATGAGCTAAAGATCGCACTGGAAATGGGCGTCAATATTAATATTGATTCATTTCAGGAACTGGATCGGGTGGCTAAGCTGGTAACACAATACCCGCAGCATGGGATTATTGGCCTGCGTATCAATCCCCAGGTAGGTCTCGGTAAGATTAAATCGTCAAGTGTCGCCGGGGAATATTCAAAATTTGGTGTTCCCCTGAAGGAATTCAGGGAGGAGATTATCTCTTCTTATAAAAAATATAGCTGGCTGAACGGAATTCACCTGCACGTCGGGTCGCAGGGGTGTCCTATTGAGATGCTTGTGGAGGGAGTAAAACGAGTTTACGATCTCGCCATGGAAATCAACACGCTGGTGGGCTCTCAAGACCTGATTAAGGTCTTTGATATGGGTGGGGGACTCCCGGTTTCATATCACTTCGATGCTCCCTCGACAGACCCTCGAGACTATATCGACATGCTATCAACCGCCTGTCCATCCCTGTTCGATGGGACCTTCAGCTTGGTGACGGAATTTGGTAGATATGCATCAGCCAATGCAGGGTGGACTGCCAGTCG
>JAFGOE010000045.1 GCA_016926625.1 Candidatus Zhuqueibacterota bacterium | reverse complement strand
TACCGCTCAGTTTAATTTCGACCGTAAAACTCTCTCCCGGTCCAACTTCGTAGAGAGCTTCTGAGGGACTGACATCCCATGCGCTTAACCCCATTCCTGTGAATCCCAGAATGAGGATAATCGTTAAAAATGTAACTCGATATCTCATATCAACCTCCATTTAATTTATTAAAAGCTAGTGATTTATTTTATCACCAAGAATTTTCCTGAATATATTCTCCCGTTTGTTTCGTCTTTGACAGTGTATAGATACAAACCCGATGCGATCGCCTGGTCATTATTGGAGATCATGTCCCACCCATGCTCACCACCGGCGAACGCGACATCGAGTGATCGAGTCTTCTGCCGCAGCAGTGCGATATCAGAACCGTCATATATCGCTGCATGATGATAGATCTCATCGACCAGGTCACCCGCAAGCGTATAGATCCGTATTGTCGCCTCCTCTGGTAAATTAGCGAACCATATTAATCTCTCACGCTCCCCATAACCATCCCACTGGGCAGACGCCTTGTAAGGATTGGGGTAGACATAGATTTTACGATCCTCTTCAGGTTCGGCGCCTTGACCCGGAATGGCGTAAGTGAGGTTTTCATAGACGCTGCTTTCGAGACTCGGCAGATTGATGATCTGGTTTCCCTTATCATACGATGTGACGGCGAAGTAATATTTATCGGGCCAACCGCTATGTAAGTTCTCGTTTACGAATTTATATTTATAATTGATCCCGTTTATCATGGTATCGTTTTCGATCACCTTGAAACCGGTATCGTATCCCAGATTATCGATTAGATCGAATTGAGCGAGTAAGGAGTGTTGTTCCTGGCTCTCGGCTGTTTTCGGGGCGCTGTAGATACGGTATCCTTCGAAATCGATCTCCCTCGTTATCGGATCTTCATAATTCTCGGGAGTATCATCCCAGTACAGAGTTACTTTTTTATCACCAGGTATGACGAGTAATTTCGGCGATGGAGGTGGGGCAGGTAATATGTAGCGGTCAATTTTGCCGTTGTGGCCAGAAATACCTCGCTGATAATTCTCATAGATATCCTCATCGATATCAAGGTTGCCGTCACCATCCAGGTCCTCGCCCTCGTCCAAGACATCATTATTATTGATGTCTTCTGCAATTAAATCCAATTTCCCATCACCATCCACGTCTTCTCCGTTGTATGCAATCTGTGCCCATTCCGAATTTAATCGCAGATTTTTTCGTCGTACCGGGCTGTCGGTATCATCGTCTCCCCAGAAACCACATACGATAGCGAACACCATATTCAACGAATCACCAGGCGCAAGATCGCCGAGCGATCCGATCGATAGTAGCAGCATCCAGCTGTCTTCTTCATCAGGAAAAGCGCCATCAGGAGTCGTGGATAGCTTCTGATATCGTTCTTCATCCGTACGGGGCATGTAATAGGTTGGAAAGTTCATGTTGGAGAACGCGTTCCACTTCCACTGATCGTAATATACACGAAACGATTCAACGGCTGCAGTGGATCCAAGGGCTCTTATGCCGAGATAACTTTCGGCAAATCCGTTATCTCCGTCGGCATCGTATTGATATGCCATCTTATAGGCAGGGTCGAAACCGTTTAAATTGTCGTACCACGTGAAACCACCACCGGGTTGATACGCGCTGGTATAGTTCATGTTGGCGATGGACGCATCGACCCAAAGGCCGGCATAGAGTTTTTCGATGGGATACGTTGAACGATTGACAAGCGTATAATTTAGTATGACAAATGCGTCAGCATAAGAATAATTCCATGCGTAAGTCTCCAGATGGACGTCGATACCGAGAGGGGTGTGATCAATCAATTCAATGTCTGTTCCGGGCACCGTCATATTTAGATCAGTAAAGTCACAAATGAAGTCCTGATGCGAAATTGCCCGTGGATCAAAATACGGGGACGTAACGATGGACGATCGGACGCGCACCGTGTCGCTCAACGACGCCGAGTTGGTGAACTCAAATCCGGCTTCACCGTAGTCGAAAACACCATCTACGATAGCCGTGGATACTAAAGTCTCCTGCTCACCATGGATCCCACCGATGCCACCAACCCACAGCCCGGCATAAGAGAAATGCTCAATTCTCTCTTTTTCAAATCGCGATTTATATTTGTACATGCATGAAGGTTGATCCTGGAGAGCTGACTGATATCCCTGTCCCAATAGACCATAATTTGTGACGGTCAATCCTACATTTCCCGCATCATGGAAATGGCGGTAATCGTCTATTTGAGCCTTTGCGAGCGGAACCGTACGTGCGGAATCTCTGTCGATGTTTATTTGTGCGAACAGGTAAGATGAATTGATCAGGATCACGAAGAACGAGGAAAGAATGAAAACTTTTTTCATAAGATTATTTTATGTATTAGTGAATATATGAAATAAAAACCAGTTCCTGTAAGATTTCAGATACCAAGATGGTACTGGAAATATAATTTTTTTTATTGATTATGAGAAAAATAATGTTAAATTGATCTTAAGCGATTCTATTCGTTGCGAGACAGGCTTTCTACCGAGATGAATGATTCAAACATTATTATAAAAATTATTTTAATTAAATTCAAGAAAATTATTTTTTTTAGGAGGATTAATGAAAAAAAATTATTATTTCACATTACTCTTCATATTGATATCATGTTCTGGGCTGAATGATAGTGTCAGGGATTATCCGATTACTCCGGTCCCTTTTTCTAAAGTTAAAATAACTGATTCTTTTTGGCAACGACGTGTTGAGACGAGCAAGAACGTGACAATCCCGTATGCCTTTGACAAATGTGATGCGACAGGGCGCATCTTGAATTTTGAGATCGCCGCGGGCTTAAAAACAGGAGAGTATCAGACCGATTTCCCATTCGATGATTCCGATGTGTATAAAATAATCGAAGGGGCCAGTTACTCGCTGATGCATGAATACGACGAGACGATGGATGCCTATCTGGATACGTTAATCGAGCTGATCGGAAAGGCGCAGGAAGAGGATGGTTATATATTGACATGGCGTCAAATCGACGGC
The DNA here is from genome assembly GCA_016926625.1 of Candidatus Zhuqueibacterota bacterium. Taxonomy (GTDB): domain Bacteria; phylum Zhuqueibacterota; class Zhuqueibacteria; order Thermofontimicrobiales; family Thiofontviventaceae; genus Thiofontadaptatus. The sequence goes on along the minus strand of JAFGOE010000045.1, from coordinate 42,043 downwards.
AATAGACCTCCGACCGACTGGTCGGGTAAAGCCGAACGCTGGAGCGATCTGGATGGCGGACACGAGTTGTATACTTTTGGACATATGTATGAAGCCGCCGCCGCCCATTTTGAGGCCACAGGAAAACGTTCGTTTCTAGATATCGCGCTTAAGAATGCGGATCTGGTGTCTGAGGTGTTTGGTGAAGGAAAAAATGAGGGGTACCCGGGACATCAGGAGATCGAGATCGGATTGATCAAGCTTTACCGTGCCACCGGGGATAAAACTTACCTGGATCAGGCGAAGCTCTTCTTAGACCGACGAGGGAGGAAAGAAGCAGAGGCTGAAGGAGATCTCTGGCAGACTCGCAAATACTGGCAGGATCATAAACCTGTGGTTGAGCAAACTGAAGCCGTAGGCCATGCGGTCCGAGCCGGATATATGTACACCGCGATGACGGACATTGCTGCTTTAACGGGGGATGTGGGTTATCTCACGGCGGTGCAGGCGATCTGGAACGATATGGTGAATAAAAAATATTACATCACAGGTGGAGTCGGTGGCACGGCGCATGGCGAGGCGTACACCGATGCCTACATTTTGCCGAATGAGACCGCGTACTGTGAGACGTGTGCGTCAATCGCCGTGGTCTATTGGAATTACCGGATGTTTCTGCTGACCGGTGACTCACGTTATTATGATGTACTGGAACGGACACTATACAACGGTTTGATTTCTGGTGTCTCGCTGGAAGGCGATCGATTTTTCTATCCGAACCGTCTCGAATCGAAAGGCGAGGAACGAAGCGAATGGTTCGATTGCTCCTGCTGTCCATCGAACATCTCCCGGTTCATTCCGTCTGTCGGCGGCTATATTTACGCACAGCAAAACGATAAATTTTACATAAACCTCTATATCGGCAGCGAAGTACAATTTGACATCGATGGTAAAAAAGTCGACCTCGTTCAAAAAACAGATTTTCCCTGGGAGGGCACTGTGGCGATCGATCTGAACACGAATGAGAAGGTGAAGGCAAATCTTTTAATCAGAATTCCCGGATGGATAGAGGAAACACCGGTCGAAGGTGATTTATACCGATACATCGATGCTGAAGAGAGCAGGGTAACCTTACGATTGAACGATGAACTTGTCGACTACTCGATTGTCGATGGATTCGCTTCTATTGAACGGGAGTGGAGTGGAGCCAGTCGTTTGACGGTCGAATTTCCCCTGAACGTTCGTCGAGTCATTGCAAATGAAAACGTACAAGATGACAGGGGGAAGGTCGCGATAAATTATGGACCGTTAGTGTACTGCGTAGAAGCGAGCGATAATAGAGTGGATCCGTTCAAAATGAAATTACCTTCCAACATCCGCTTCGAAAAAGAATTTAAGAACGACTTACTGCACGGTGTACTCGTCGTAAACGGGTTCGTTGATATGGGAGGCAAGCGGAAGAATAGCCTGACAGCAATACCCTATTACGCTCATGCGCATCGCGGAAAAGGACCGATGCGGGTATGGTTACCGGCTGAATAGAATAATGGAATTAGGAAAAAATGGAGTGCGGCCCCTTTCTTTCAACGATGTGACGTCTGTGGCATTCACTGTTACCCAGCATTATGATGCGTGAAATTCTAAATCGTCAGCATGATGATGCGACAAATAAAGGTGGCGCACTCCATCGACAGTATATACCCGCAGAGTAAATTATTTGAGTCGATGAAAACATAATAAATAACCTGATGATCGAAATGATCGACACACTGAAAAAGATCTTTTTATTTGCAAAATTACCGGACATGCAACTCGAAATCCTCCAGTCTTTTTGTTCCACAAAGGAACTATCAAAAGGGGAGATCCTCTTTTCAGAGGGACAGGAGGCTACGGAATTTTACTATGTGATAGCCGGAACCATGAAATTATTCAAATTATCGAACGATGGCAATGAAGTCATACTTCATTTTCAAAAGGAAAATGAACTCATAGCCGAGGCAATAATATTCGATTTCGACACCTATCCGGCTTTTTGCCAGGCGATTGAGGATTCCAGCGTACTGCAGATACGGAAGCGCGATTTTTTAAATTTTCTGGCAGGATCACAGACAGTCATGTTTGAAGTGATGAAGGCCTATTCACTGAGATTGCGACAGTTGTTGGCCATCATCGAAGAGCTTTCGTTGCATAGCATCAAAATGCGTTTAGCGAATTATCTACTTAATAATATGTCAGTTGTCGACGGTAACTTAATGTGTTACTTGAATATTTCCAAGAAAGATTTATCCTCGCGTTTGGGAACTATCCCCGAAACACTCTCCAGAACCCTTAAATTTTTGAAACAAGAGGGCATCATCACAGAAGACTCCGATACCATTATTATCCATGACAAGAAGAGATTAGAAAATTTACTCAATTAAAAAAAACAGTCTTATTTGACTTCAGTCAAAGGTTTTCGCAATTGCCCAGGCTGCTCGCAATCTATTCTAATTTCTTTGCTAAGCTCAGAAATTTTAACTTCCATACCATCCAGATCGCTTCGCGAATGATTTTGCGGTTCATCTTCGATCGACCGGCGACGCGATCGGTGAAAATGATAGGAATCTCATGTAATTTATAGCCTTTTTTCCAGGCTTTGAAATTCATCTCGATCTGAAATGAATAACCATCGGAATGGATTTTATTGAGGTTTATATCTTTGAGAACCTCGATTCGAAAACACTTATAACCACCGGTACAGTCATGGATTGGTAATCCCGTGATAAACCGGGTGTAAGTATTGGCAAACAGACTGAGCAGTAAGCGTGATAACGGCCAATTAATGACATTTACTCCCACGATATAGCGAGATCCGATGACGAGGTCGTATAATTTAATCGCATCGAGGAAATGGGGGATTTCATCCGGCTCGTGGGAGAAATCAGCATCCATCTCAAAGACATAATCGTAATGATGTTGAATAGCATACCGAAATCCTGCAACGTAAGCAGTTCCCAAACCCTGCTTAGCTGGTCGTTCCATAAGGTAAACGTGGCTTTCATGTTTCGAAATATCTTTAACGATTGAACCGGTACCATCAGGAGAATTATCATCGACGATGAGAATATCGAGTCCTTTGATACCTTGAAACAGGATCCGATCGATCATTCTTTCGATATTTTCGGCTTCGTTGTATGTGGGGATAACGATTAAGGCTTTCTTATTGTCCAGGTTCATTGATGAATGTCCTTTTAGAGAGCTGGTTTCAGCTTTTTGTAGTCTTTCTTAAATAATGTTAAACTTTCTTTAATCGTTAATGTTTCCGTGCTCAGATCGGTTTCGAGTTTATCAATGATAAACCCAGAATTCAGAGGCCTGGGCGCGGTTTGATTCAATTCTGATGATTTGATGGGGTGGATCAATGATTTATCGAGTTTAAACTGATCAGCTATTTTGAGTGCAAAAGCATATCGATCGATGATTTCCTTTCCTGACGCGTGGTACAGATCGAATTTATTCTTATTGATGACCTGTCTGATCATATAGGCCAGGTCGTTAGCCAGGGTCGGATTTCCGATCTGATCAGTTACAACGGAGATGTTTTCTTTATTTTTCAATTTTTTTATAATCCATGTTGTAAAATTCAAGCGGATATTTACTCCGCACCCATATAAGATCATGGTTCGCAGGATCGCATGTTTAATGCCGCTCTCTATCAACAGATTTTCAGCGGCTAGTTTTGATTTTCCATAGTATCCCAGAGGATTGGGGGTATCGCTCTCCCGATAGGGTCCACTTTCACCGTTAAAAACGTAATCCGTGGAGATCTGGATTATCGCGGCATCCACTTTTTTAGCAGCATAGATGAGATGTTCAACTGCTTCGACATTGGTCTTCCAGCATTTTTCGCGTTCGATTTCACAGGCATCGACATTGGTGAACGCAGCAGTATTGATAATATACATCGGTTTAAATTTATTAACGATTTCCTTTACCCGTGTTCGATCGACAAGATCGAGATTTACATAGCGGAACGATTTCTCCTTCAGGACTGCTCGATCATGTAGATCACAGCCCAAAACATCATCTTTTTGCGAAACAAACGTTTGTATGCATTTTTGTCCCAAAAGACCATTGCAACCGGTAATCAGTATTTTTTCCATATATCCTCATGACTGGTTAAAGCGGCAAGATTGTGAATATCCTTTAATCCGGACAGTGTACTGTTATAGCCTGCTACGTAATTAGCGGTCCGGGCAGCATGCAGCGGATCCTTATTCCTGAGGTAATCGATAATAAAACCGCATGCAAATGCGTCCCCGCATCCTGTCACATCGACTGCTAGCTCATTAAAACAGGAATCGACGTGGTTGGTCACGATCGACTTCTGTTCCTTGAAAAACAGCATGGAACCTTTAGCGCCCAATGTTATATTTAGAATCTGCACACCGGAGTTAAGAACGTGTTCTGCGAAGTGATGGTAATCAGATGATCGATTTAACAATGCTGCCTCGTGTTCATTTAATTGCAAAATATCCACATGTTCGAGCCAACTCTCCCAATCATTCAGATATCGGTGATAGCGCCGTCCATCGTCTTCTCTGCCGAGTGTCAAGCTATGAAAATCCATGTAAACGAGACTGCTCGACTGCTGACAAATTTGATGATGCGTATTCAAATCGAGTTCGAAACCCGTGATGTAATTAAGGAGCAGGGCATTGCAACTCAGGAATGGGGTGATGTCTCTGATGCTCATGGGTGAAAACGGATTGTTCAGAATCTCATATCGGTTCTCCGCATCGGTATAGAACAAATTGACGCATGTGTGTCTACTATGTGGCTCGGTGATGAGTCCATTTGTTCGTACGTTGGGAAATGTGGACAGGAATGATAAAAAGTCGTTTTGTGCATCGTACCCGACTTTCGAGATCGGGAATATCTGATCCACAGATGAGACCAGTTGTGAGATGATCGCGATCGCGTACGATAAGCCACCAAAACTTTTAGTAACGGAGCCATCGATATGATGGATTTCATCCAGAACAAACGTGCCTAAAATAGCGATATTCATATGCATCTCCTCAGCCGATGATTATGCATATGGATAAAATAGATAAAATAGCAACGACAAAATTCCTAATACCCACATGCCGGGATGAATGCTCCTGATCTGACCGTTCAGCACCTTGAAGAGGGGGTACAGGATAAAGCCAGCGGTCATTCCAACGCCGATATTGTAGGTAAAGCTCATAAGAATGATGGTGGCGAAAGCCGGGATCAATTCGCTGTAATCCTCGAGATTGATCTTTTTAATCGCAGAGATCATCAACATACCGACGATAATTAAAGCGGGTCCGTATGCATGAGCTGGCACAGCCGTTAGAAACGGGGAGAAGAACAGAGCCAGAAGAAATAATAACGCAGTGACGATGGAAGTGAAGCCAGTTCGACCGCCTGCTTCGATTCCAGCAGCGGATTCGATGAACGTTCCGCTCGTGGTCGTCCCCATCAAGGCGCCAGCGATTGTAGCGAGCGCATCGACGAGCATCGGTTTCTCTATCTCCGGAAGATTGCCGTTCTCATCCAGCAACCCGGATCGCGCCGAAACGCCGATGAGCGTACCCATTGTATCGACGAAATCCATGACGAAGACGGTCAGAATAACGGCGAAGAATCCCCAGGTTAGGGAACCTCGGATATCTAATTTTAAAAAAATAGGGGAGAGATCGGGGGGATAGCTGATCAGTTTATCGGGTAACGGTGTTACGCCGACGATAAATGATAGCACGGTCACCGCGAGAATTCCTGTCAGGATAGCGCCCTTGATTTTGCGAACCATCAGGAATCCGATCAGGATGACGCCCAGCACTGCGAGGATAGTTGCGGGGTCTAAAATGTTCCCCAGTCGAACCGGGGCGCCGGGTGTTCCGATCGATACGATGCCGGTATCATTCAAGCCGATGAACGTCAGAAATAGACCGATGCCGACGGCGAAACTGTATTTGAGTCCTTCGGGTATCGCCGAAGCCATCCAACTCCGAATACGCAGGATAGTCAGTATCGTGAAAAGGACACCGCCGATGAAAATGGCGCCCAGTGCAGTTTGCCAGGAATAACCGAGCACTCTGACAACGGTGTAAGCGATGAACGCGTTTTCCCCCATATATGGAGCGATGGCAAAGGGACGTTTCGCATAGAGCCCCATGAAGAGAGTCCCCAGGAATGCGGTGAAGATGGTTGCAACCATCGAAGGCCCTTTAGGTATGCCGGCTGCCTCGAGTATGGCTGGATTAACGATGATAATATACGCCATGGTCAAAAACGTCGTGAATCCTGCTAATATCTCTTTTTTATAGTTTGTATTATATTTTTCGAATTCAAAATAATGACGCATAGCTGTCCCCTTATATTTTAGCATTATACGATTATTTTTTATTCAAATCATCGGCAGTTTTAAATGTTTGTAACATAATATCTGCCTGCCGGAGCAGATTACGTTTTTGAATTTCCAGTCGCGGTGAAAAAATGGCATAATCGATCATGTAAATCCGGCGTTGGTCCTCATCGTAGAAACAATAATTGATAAACGGGCCACCCGCTTGTTTTTTATCATTTTTCCAAATGCCGTTCATCTTCAGCGCAAATCTGTCGTGAAAATTAACTTCTTCGAAAATCGGCTGAACGAACTTTGTTTCCACTGAATCTCCTTCATAAAAACGTTGTCCCAGTTCATTACGCTTCGCAATGCACCAGTCCTGATCAATCACAGAGGGATCGATTGTATCGATCCAGTGGACGAACAACCATCGTTCTGGAAGAGATCGTCTCAACATGATAAATTGTTTTTCTGCCTGTTCGATAAAAATCTCATAATCATATTGTACATCGATCTTCCAACCATAATCTTCAAGTAGATGATTCTCAACGTCGGTCTGCCGTTTAAATGAATACATCTGTTCTTTATTTGTCTTATTCCAGTACTCATCAAAAATGCTGAACAGATAATCGCTGTTGGCATTCATTTTCTGAACTAAGGAGTCGATATTGGTGGAGATCAGGAACATGATCATTTGGTTGGTCGCCCATTGTTCTTCCTTAACAAATACATAGGCGCCCTGTTCTACTTTTTCCAGTACAGCGGATGATAAATTTGACTTTACCACCGAACTGATGAGATCATCACTGTCGAGTGTACCGATCAGGATGAGGTTTTTGAACCGCTTAAAGTTATCGATTTCACCCTGCAATATAGTAAAGATGGTTTCATCCTGAGGTGTTATCAATGGCTTCTCAAAAATATCTCTCAGTACCGGTTCTGTCGCGAGCCAGACTGTTGAGTCAGCGAGTATGCGTATTTCAGCATCATCACCAAATCCGACTAATTTCCTCTCACAACTGCTGGTGAGGATCGTTAACGTGAGAAGTATCACTATCTCTGATAAAAATCTTTTTCTCATTGTAAGATATCTCCTGTTTTTATATGCTCCTTATACTCTTTCCTAAACATAAAAATAAGTCCACCGGGCAGGGTGGACACGATACCCAAGATGTATGCGATAAATTCGAATGCCACGATGTCTGATTCAGCGCTCCAAACTTGCGAGAAGAGGGCGACACCGGATGTTTCGCGCACGCCGATCCCCCCGATAGAGACAGGCAGACTCGATAGCAGAGCGATTATCGGTACGAATATTAAAAAATAGATGAAATGTATTTCCACCCCGATCGCGCGAGCGGCTGTGTAATGGACCAGTATCCGCAGCAGTTGAGTCGCGATGGAGATCAGAATAATTTTTAAAATCGTGGTTTTATGGTCTCTGAAAGAATGAAGCGCGATATATATCTTTGCTAATCTGGACGTTATCGTGTGCGGAATTATTTTTTTTATTGTATGTTTATACCGATTGATGATGCGTCTGTCGAATAACAGGAATATCAATACGAGCCAACCCGTTAAAATTACTAAAATAATTGGCAATAGTTTAATAGAAACCGAGTTATTTATCCATATCAGGGATCCGAACAATGCCATGGATGTGAGAGTTGCAAATCCGATAAACCGGTCTAAGATCACGGATGAGATGGATTCAGCCATTTTTTTCGTATTTTTATTAACATCATAGATACGAATTGCATCACCGCCGATATACCCTATCAGAAAATTATTAAAAAATAATCCTGAATAATAAAAAGCAAGCACCCGATCGAAACTGATTTTCAAATTACTCGAACCAAGGATCAGGTACCACTGCCACGATCCCAGAAAATTACTCAAAGTGAAGATGGCTAAACCGATAATGAACCAGGTCAGGTCCATATGGATTAGCTGATTAAGGATTTTGTTAAATCCGATCGAATACAAAAGGAAGAACATCAAGCTGCAACTTATCAGGATTTTAAGTAATGTTATACCATGCTTACGGATCAAAACGTTCCTCTTGATCAAGAGTCTGAGACATGCGACACCTTATTGATTAATGGAGACCGAATCCCCGTTTGTCAGTGTTTTAAATCGATTGAGATAGATCTGTGCTTGCATATCATCCGGATTTATGGACAGTAATTTCTCTGCCAGATCGATCCCTTTTTTAAATTCGTTTGTTTGTGAATAGAGATTCAGCAGAAAATAATATGCTCTCGAGTAATTGGGACTCTGTCCGATAATTGTAGTTGCGATCGATTCAGCACGCTGAGAATCATCGAGTAAATGGTAAAATAATTGACCGTACTGCAACTTTTCATCGATCTCTGACGTTTTGTTTAGAAGTCGGACCAATCGTTTTTCCAGTTCTTCAGGTGCACCGGCTTCTTTATACAATTGCCCAATAGAGATTGTCAGTCTCGGATCATCGATCGTGATGATATTCTCCGGGACTTTCTCCTCCATCTTGTGCAGGGTTTCAAGCAATTCCGGATACATCTTCTCTTTGCTATAGAAGGATGCTAACCGTAAAAATCCAGCCCTGTAATTGGTCAGCAAACCGATGATATCGTCATTTAAGTAAACATCGGGATTATCTAAATTTCGATACTGAAATTTATCGAATAGATTATGTCTGAGCTTCTGCGGTGATATCTTCTCGCCCGGATAAGTTACCAACTTATAGGTCAGTCCATCCATGCGTAAATAATCTTCAAGATTGAGCATATTTTCTGTAGCCACGGTGACAGAGAAATAGATGGGTTTTTCGAATTTGTTCGTAAACATAATATTCAGGATCAACCAATCCTGGACACGAATCGCCTGGTTCATCAGTGTGGGTGGCATTTCGAAGGAAATAGTCGGAGTATCTTTCGGCGGAATGAGACTCGTTCGGTCACCCAGCTCATTGAGATCTTTTTGAAAGACCTCGGGTGGCACAGGCATGGTGATGGTTTTGCTCTCTGGCCAGCGTTTAATAGCCAGCTTGTTAATTTCTGCGTCGGATAGGGAGATAGGAACTCGAGGTTCCTGATATTTCAATTGTTTAATATACCAGGGAGTGTTTAAGAGACTTAAATTAACGACCCTGATGTCCGGACGGATATTATACACATATTGTAGGAACCAGATGGGGAAGGTATCGTTATCACCATTTGTGTAGAGAATGGCATTTTCATCGCATGATTGCAAAATGTTATATGAGTAGTCGAACGCCACATAATTACCGCTTCGATCGTGCGTATGATAATTGAACGCGAGCATGTTTACAGGAATAGCGAGAATAGCGAGTAGAGAAATTAGCGAGATCGCTTTAATTTGAAATTGTTTAGATTTTTTTGAGAATATGTCCAGAGCAGACTCCATCAGCCCGGCTACACCGATACCGATCCACAAGGCGAAAGCGAAGAACGAACCGACGTAGACATAATCCCGCTCCCGAGGTTGAGGCTCGGGTTGATTGAGATAGATGATGATGGCTAATCCTGTCATGAGGAAAAGAATTAAAATAAACAACGCGCGTTTTCTATCTTTAAAAAAGTGATGCACCATACCGAATATACCGATAAGAAACGGTATCGCGTACAACCCATTGAAGCTGATCGTTTCAGCTATAAATCCATCTTGACCGATGGTCTCACCTTTACCGATAAATTGCCAGCCGAGATATCGGATATACATTTTTTTAATCTGATATTCCCAGAACGGCGCTCTTCTTTCCACATAACTCCAATCGCCATATTGTTCTCTGTTCAGATAGCTTACGAAATTCTCCAGAGTTTCAGGATCATTTTCATCGATTACAGGATCCAGATTCGAACGAATGTAAATCATCGAATAAGTTGTTGTTCCGATAATGATGAGGAAAAACGACATCAGAAGCAGCAAGCTCACCTTATGGTCGCTTCGTATCGCATAGATAATGCCTGCCAACAGGACTAAGGCGACGAACACAAAAAACCAGCCGGAGTAGGTTAACGCCAGTTTGGGGATGGTTTTGACAATCCCGGGATATATCGCTGCGAATAAAATTAAAGCGATCACCATGAAAATCATGAAGGATTTGATCTCAAATTTTCTGAACTTGAAATAGAGCAGAAGAAATACAGCTGGTAAGGCAAGGATATTGAGTAAATGGACGCCTATCGCGAGGCCGACGATGTATGCGATGAGTAACAGGTATCGATCGCTTTGCGGAGAATCGGCATTTTCATACCAGACCAGAATCAGCCATACGGTAAGAGTGGTAAAAAAGAGACTAATCGCATAAACCTCGGCTTCCACGGCATTAAACCACACAGAATCAGAGAAAGCCAAGGCGAATGCCGAAACGATACCACTGCAGTAGATGATCAATTTATCGCTGGTCGATCTAGGACCGCCGCGCCAGAACCTGATTAGCAGGACTGTTATCAAATAAGTGAACATGACGGACAGCGCGGTGACGACACTTGATATCAGATTCACCCTCAAACCGATGTCCACTGCCCATGGCAATAGCGAGAAAACTCGGCCGAGGAGAAGATACAGTGGTGCCCCCGGGGGATGTGGGATGCCTAGAATGTAAGAGCAAGTAATAAACTCACCACAATCCCAGAAGGAGGTAGTCGGTGCGATCGTCCTGAAATAGACTAAAAATGATACTAAAAAAACAAAAAACGCTATTATACGATTCGTTTTTTTATGAACATCCATTCGTAACTCCGCTGCAATTATTTTCCTTGAGTAGTATCTAGCGTAGATATTTCATTTTCCGATTGTGATTTAGCCAATTCTCTCAGTGTGTTCAAGTGCTTTTTTGCATTCTGATCATTTGGATTTCTTATAAGCCAATCGGAAATTAATTCCACTCCTTTATCATAGAATCCGTAATTTGCGTAGAAATTAACAAGCCACTGGAATGCCTGGATAAACCCCGGATCCGATGCAAGGACGCTTTTAACGATAGATTCTGCACGGTCTTTGTTATCGAACAATTGGACATAAATAGACGCCATGGTTAATTTTTCGTCATTCGAGGTCTCACCCGATTCAATAATCCTGTCGATGATCTCCTGGAATTTATCCTGGCGGCCCGCCTGATGATATAAATATCCGATGTTATATTTTAGATCATTCCGCATCGGAATCAACGAATCGGGCATCACTTCGAACAATTTATCGAATGTGGCAATTAATTCATCATTGTTCTTTTCGATGGCATAGTGCTGACCCAGGCTGAAGAACGCTCCCTGATAATTTCGCAATAGACCTTTGATGTTCTCGTTCAGGAAAACGGATTCATCGTTAAGACCCCGGTAAAGATAGCGATTCATCAGGTTTTCTCTTAAATTTTTCGCAGATATACGTTGTTCAGGGTAAGTTACCAGCTTAAAGACGAGTCCATCCATCCTCAGGTATTTAAATAAATTGAGCTGGTTTTCCCGGGAGACGGTCAGTGCAAAGTATATCGGTCGACGGAACTTGTTCGTCCGAATAATATCCAGTATCATGAGATCCTGTACACGAACCGCCTTATTTAAAAATGTCGGTTTAAGTTCGAAGACCATTTCCGGGACTTCATCGATCTCCACGTCAAGCGTCTGCGTCTTTAAACCATCTCCGTAATCGGTGATATAGGCTTCACGCGGCACCGGGATTCTGACCGTACGCCGACCTTCTTCAGGCAGCAATTGAGGTCCGAGTTGATCGATAGTCTTATCGGGTAGTGAAATCGGGACACGCGGTTCATCGTACTTGAGCTGTTTAATATACCAATTCGTATTGAGGAGACTTAGATTCACGACGCGTACATCGGTTCTTATGTTGTACACATACTGTAAAAACCACAAAGGAAACGTATCATTGTCTCCGTTGGTAAATAAAATGGCATTCGGTTCGCAGCTTTCCAAAATATTATAGCTATAGTCATACGCCACGTAATTACCGGTTCGATCATGGCTTTCATAATGAAGTGTAAACGCTCTTACAGGCAGAGCAACCGCCAGAACGATAATGCCTAAATAAACCCCGAGTCGCTGAATAAAATCGTTCTCTTTAAAGAAATTCTTAATCCAATTCAAAATACCGTGAGCGCCGATGCCGATCCATATGGCAAAGGCGAAGAAAGATCCCACAAAGACATAGTCACGCTCCCGAGGTTGTGGATCTTCCTGATTGAGATAGAGCACAATGGCCAAACCTGTAGCGATGAATAACAGCATAATTGATGACGCGTGTTTCCAGTCTTTTTTAAAATGATAAAACATGCCGATCAGACCGACAAGAAATGGTAGCCCGTATAGGCCGTTTAAGCTGAAGTTCTCAACAACACGTCTGTCCTCACCCAGGGTGGTACCTGTACCGATAAACTGCCATCCAAAATAGCGCAGATACATTTTTTTTATCTGATACTCCCATAGCGGTGCTCGCCGCTCAAAATAACTCCAGTCACCATATTGTTCACGGTTCAGATAACTGACCATTTGCTCGAGTGTTTCCGGATCATTTTCATCGATAGCAGGATTGAGATTAGACCTAATGTAGATCAGCGTATACGTTGAAGCGGCGATGATGATGAGCAGGAACGATGTGATGATCAGATGGGCGACCTTGTGCTTCGCTTTAATCGACCAGTAGACGCCAAAAACCAATATAAGTACGAGAAGCACGAAAAACCAACCACCTAAAAAATTCAATGCCACTTTGGGTAGGTACTTTACTATTCCCGGATAAATTGCCAAAACTGAAAGAACCAGTCCGATTGAAAACAGGATAAAGGTTTCTGCTCGAAATTTGATTTTGCGAAAATAGTATATAAAGGCTATCGCTGGTATGGCGAGTACGTTCAATAAATGAACTCCGATCGCCAGACCGATACAATAGGCGATCATAAAGATGTAACGATCGCTGTGCGGATCATCGGCTTTCTCGAACCACACGAGTATGAGCCAGACGACGATCGCCGTAAAAAAGAGGCTGATCGCATAAACCTCGGCTTCCACTGCGTTAAACCATACCGTATCCGAAAACGCAAAGAACATCGCTCCCAGAACGCCGCTGGCATAAAGAACTATTTTCTCGTTTAACGTCTGTGCAGATCCTCGGAAGATGGTGATGAGTCGGATGATGATCAGATACAGTAACATGATCGTGAGACCCGTTGTCAGAGCAGAAATAACGTTCACCCGCAGTCCGATATCCGATGCGAACGGGATCATGGAAAAGATGCGACCCAGCAGCAGGTAAAAAGGAGCTCCCGGAGGATGAGGAACACCCAGGATATAGGAACATGCGATAAACTCTCCACAATCCCAAAACGAAGTCGTCGGAGCGATGGTTCTTAAGTAGACGAATGTGGAAGCAAGAAACACCACAAAAGCGATGATGCGGTTTATGTTTTTTTCTGTGAGCATTTATATTCCTCCATAATGGATTTTATTGTCTGTGTAAATTCGTGTTGGTACCGGTGTAAACCGTTAACCGAGAATATGTTCAATTAAATCCAACATTTGCGCGGCCGAATCATCCCAGTTGAATTTTCTGGACCATTCGAGCGCGTTGTGACTAAAATTATTTCGCAAGCTGGCATCGTTGATCAATCTGATCGCTTGTTCTGCCAGTTTAGCAATATCACCATGCGGGTAAAGAAATCCGGTCTTCTCATGAACGACCGAATCCCTTAGGCCTGGTGAATCTGCAGCGATCACAGGGGTCCCGCAAGCGTTCGATTCGATTATCGTCAATCCCCAGCCCTCCTTTGATGACGGGTTCACCGTAAACCATACTTCATTGAGCAGATCGACTTTCGTGCGCTCATCGACGTTACCGATAAAATGGACGATGTCATCCACTCCCATATCAACCGAATGTCGACGCAGCGAATCAAGATAGTCCCCCGAGCCAATTACTTTTAAAACAACATCAGGAACGGATTTCCGGATGATAACCATCGCCTGCAATAAGTGATCGATATTCTTGTATTTTTTGATTCGGCCAAGATAGCCGATGATAGGGCGGCGGCTCTTTAAGCTATCATCCTTTCGATATCTAGCGGAATCAACGCCGTTGTGAATCAAACGGACATTTTCAGGCGGTAACCGTTTACTAATTAACTCGTTCCGTGTACTATTTGAGACGACTGAAAACAGCGTATTTTTGTATACAGCCGGTAAAAATGATTCAGAGAGACGAACATATAACGCCCCTGGTAAGGATGTTTCGGAAAAAATACTTGCACCAAATAGATGATGCAAAATCGCGATAATTGGTTCCTTCACGAATAATGGAGTATAAAAGGGTATCTTGTTAATATCATCAATGACGATGTCGATTTTTCGGGATGATCGAATGTCTTTATAGAGAACAGGCACGTAGCTATTGAACAAATTCCTTTTCCCCCGTCGGAATATTTCGATCCCATCGATCATCTCGTATTTTTTTGCCCCTTGATACGAGCAGCACCCCAACATAACGTGATAGCTTTGGGACGCGATGCGTTTAAAAATTTCATGTAAATGAACTTCAGCCCCACCAGCGTGCGGATTTGTGATATCCTGCCAGTTAAGCACCAGGATGTTATAGGTCATGATTCACTTTCCTGGCAATCACACCGATGTCCAGATACGTATAAAAAGACATCTTCGTTTTTCTGAATTTCTCTCTAAAATAGTCCCTGATCTTTCGCAACGGTTCCCATGTTTTCGGGTAGAGAGGAATCGAAATCGAAACTTTTAACAGGATCTCTCGCATAATCCGGTAGAAGATACTCGGTCGTTTCCAATCCCCATATCGATCGATTACCTTGAGATCTAACGATTCAACAAGTTTAGTTAATTGATCGATCGAGAACTCTGTCTCCCAACCCGCGAACCATTTATTGATCGCGATCAAAAAATGTTTGATAAGCGTGTAATAATGGTATCGTTGTGGTACATCAATCAGTAGATACCCGTCGGTCTTAAGTACACGTATATTCTCGTTAAGCAATTCAACCGGATCGCGAAAATGCTCTAATAGACCTTGATGGTAAACGATGTCAAAACTTTCATTACGAGCAGGTATATGAAAAGTATCTGCCAGCAGAGGTAACACCTGACAATCAGTTTGGTCGTTTAACTTTTGCACGATGTCAAGTGCAGGTTGAGAGTAATCGAGTACGTAAACCGTGGCCCCTTCACACGACAGGTTGAAGCTATCTCTCGCAGTACCTGCACCGACTTCCAATATTCGTTTACCAGATAAATCAATATTTTTCTTCAAATTACGGATGATTCGATCTTCGTTCGAATAGACTTCCGCCACGTTCTGTTTGCGATCCCAGAAATTGTCCCAATTTTTTTTTGTCGATATTTTTTTCATATTATCTATCTTAAAATTAAAACATTTAAAATAATGAAAAAAAACATTTAAATCAAGATAAAATTGGCTTTGGGGTGAAAAAAGGGGAGATACTTCCGGAGTTAAGAAGCGGATTCAATTTAATTTGCCAGGAAGCTGGACGGCCACAGGTCATAAAGGTCCTGTGTTGCTCTTTTGGGGCGCTGGTTGTGATTAGTGAAGCATAACTACTACTGATTAGCGGTCTGCCTTTGTATTTGTCTACTCAGATGCGATGATGTTCGGTCCGTACCGCGATAGAATTCGCGAAGTGAAATCATTGCAGAAATTTCCCAACTCGTTCAGCGGTTTATTTTGCAGGAGCCCGACAATAAATGCAGATACCAACGCATCGCCTGCTCCTGAAGTGTCGATGATGCTGGAACCTGGAGAAGAGAATTGTACCAAACCTTTCTGTCTGTCAAATAGCATGAATCCGGCGATATCCTGGCTGAAAATGATGTAATCGATCGAATATTTATCCGCGAGAAAGGATAGTAAGGACTCCACATCGCGGGGCACATCAGTGTAGTGAAAGATAGCGAGTAAATTTACAAGTTCAAGGCGATTCATTTTCACGATCGTCGCATGTTGAAGTGATCGATCGATTATTCGGCGTAATTTCCCGCTTTGATTCCTTATATTGATATCGCATACTATATATTGAGCCGATGTAGCTTCCAGGAATTGTTGGATCGTGCTCCGTGTTGTTGAATTTCGCTGACTGATAATATCGAAATAGACGAAGTTAATCCTCTCGGCCAATGATGACAGCGCAGGTTGGTACTCGATGAAATCAAAGGCGACATCGTTACTGCATCGATAGCTCACCTCTCCTTGTTGCTTATTGCTTACGTAGACTACGGCAGTATCCTTGTCTTCGGCTATTTGGATATAATCTGTATTGAATCCGACCTGATGAAGTTTATCTAACAGGGCAGAACCGTCACTATCCTGTCCAATTTTGCTGACAAGGTAGCTTTCCATGCCCAGACGATGACAATTCAAGGCCACGTTTGCGCTCGAACCACCGATAAAACGGTAGTGAGCGTATGCGTCCCATGTCAATTGACCGATGCAAGCAATTTTATTTCGCGCAGATTTCATGGTTAACGCTGATTAGAATGTGAAATAGAAAGGAATCGGTGTAAATGAAATTATAAAAATCAATAGAGTGGCGTAACCGATAATTTTACGCTTCGTATCGATAGTGGTATTGTTGTAAACAGCCGGGGGATGACGATAACCGATGCTGATGATCAGAATGATAAAGATGGTCCAGCCCCAATAAAAAATTGCGCTGTAAATTGCAAATAGTGCTAATATGTATTTGACGATTTTAGAACTTTTATTCCCAAACAACGCGTACATGACATGCCCGCCATCGAGTTGCCCAATGGGCAACAGATTCAACGCGGTTACGAACAGCCCGACCCAACCCGCATAGGCTAATGGGTGCAGTAAAATCTCATAGCCATCAGGAATTTCACCGATCATTAATTTTGAAAACTGTGCGAATAAAAATGACTCTCCCAGGTGAAACATTCCCGGATCAAGAGTGTTTGTCTCGACAAGCGATGATAATTTCAAACCCAATAGCAAGATAGGAATAGTGAAAAATAAACCTGATAGAGGACCGGCTACTCCGATATCGAATATCGATTTTCGTGTGGGCAATCGTTCCCCGATCTTGATCACCGCGCCGAGTGTCCCGAACGGATTAAAATCACGAAGCGGAAAGGGGATAAAATAGGGTAGAGTCGCTCTGATATGGTATCGTCGGCACATCAGATAATGTCCCATCTCATGTGCCAGCAGGATCGTCATAATGGCGATGGCGTACCATAATCCTGCTGTGTACCATGTGCTGAAGAAAGTCAGCAAAAACAGCGATACATGCAGTGCCAACGTTTTGATGAAGGATAGTTTAGCTTCCGATGGATTAACACTCAGTTTGAATTCAGGTTGACTGATGATCGGTTCAGGCAGATCAAGAGGACTCATCTGCTCATAGTCATCATCCGATTTTTTAAAACGTCCGTTTCCGTTCATGTGTTACCTTTTATTTGTCAATTTGTTCTATTGCAATCTCATCGCTGGCGTTTAGATTCAACAATTCGTGAGCATTGTTACGATGGTCGGCAATTTTTCAAGTCTTTGT
This sequence comes from Candidatus Zhuqueibacterota bacterium, assembly GCA_016926625.1. Lineage (GTDB taxonomy): Bacteria > Zhuqueibacterota > Zhuqueibacteria > Thermofontimicrobiales > Thiofontviventaceae > Thiofontadaptatus. The sequence continues at coordinate 24,149 of JAFGOE010000045.1, read as the reverse complement.
TCTTCTCTTGATAAGCAATCGTTGGCGACTGCACCATCGAAACAGATGTCGCGGCTGAGTGCGACTTTATAATTCCCGGCCACAGGTTTAAATAATAAATGCCCGATTAAATTATTCGAAATTTAATTTTGCATTTAAATCAATTTCACGCATCCCAACTGCTTAAAGTTTCATCAAGATTGTATTTTAAAATTGTCCGCTTGCACAGGCATATGATTCGTAATTAAATCTTGACTTTTTGCCAAATTTTTAATATTATTTGATCTATGGCAAAAACAAGCAAAGAACGTGTACATTATGTATGCCAATCGTGTGGTTACGAATCGCCTCGCTGGTTAGGTCGATGTACTGAATGTGGCGAATGGAATACAATGATTGAGCAGAAAGTGACGCCAACGAAGCATAAGTCGACCGTCATCCACGCATCGACTGCTCTTCCACAGCCATTGAATGATGTCAGCTTTTCGAATCAGGAACGTATCCCTACTCAGAGCACCGAATTCAATCGAGTTTTAGGTGGTGGTTTGGTCCCCGGTTCGGTTGTCCTGATTGGGGGTGATCCGGGAATCGGTAAATCGACGCTCTTGTTACAGGAGGGAATTAAGATTTCATCACCGGAATGTACCGTCCTCTATGTATCCGGTGAAGAATCACCGTCTCAGATCAAGATGCGTGCAAATCGTCTGGGATTAGATGCGTCGCATCTCTATCTGGCGTCAGAAACTAACGTTCAAACTATACTCGATTACATCGAAAAGCTAAATCCGAACATCACCATCATTGATTCGATTCAGACGATCTATAGTACGGAGTTGGAGAGTGCCCCGGGCACGGTCAGTCAGGTAAGGGAGTGTGGGTATCAGTTGATCACGATTTCGAAACGCAATCAGATGCCGCTGGTGCTTATCGGTCATGTGACCAAGGAGGGTGCCATTGCGGGACCAAAAGTATTAGAACATATGGTTGACGCGCTGCTTTTTTTTGAGGGTGATCGTGATCAGGTTTATCGTATACTGAGGACGGTGAAAAATCGATTCGGATCCACCAATGAGATCGGTGTGTTCGAGATGAACGAGAATGGGTTGACTGAAGTATCGAATCCGTCACAGATGTTTCTGTCCCATCGGAATGAGGCGATCCCCGGCTCGGTCGTGATATGCACCATGGAGGGCACACGACCGTTATTGTTAGAAATTCAGGCTCTGGTAACTCCAACCAGTTACGGATATCCGCAGCGTTCTTCCACTGGCATCGATCTGAAACGACTGGCGATGCTGCTTGCCGTAATTGAAAAGCGTTTAGGCTTTCGTGTCGGTACACACGATGTTTTCATCAACGCCGTCGGCGGCATTCGTATTGATGAAACGGCGGTTGACCTGGGGATCGTCATGGCGATTATTTCAAGTATAAAGAATGAGGTGATCGACAATAAGACAGTCATCATCGGAGAGGTTGGACTGGGAGGTGAAGTCCGTGCTGTGCCTCGAATCGAGAAACGCATCCATGAATCGCAGAAGTTAGGGTTTAAAACGATTGTGATACCCTGGGCAAACCAGAAAAACATAAAGGTCATGGAAGGGATCAAGGTGCCCACGGTGAATAAAATTAGCGATTCCATGGAACTAATTTTCACCTGAAATGATAAATACGATATATAAAGAGAACGACGGTTGAAATTTAAGATTGAACACACGGATAAAGAAACTTCAGCGCGAGCAGGGATACTCGAATTAGCGCACGGGATGGTCAAAACACCCGTTTTTATGCCGGTAGGCACTCAGGCGACGGTAAAAACACTTACTCCGGATGAATTAGTTGATGTCGATGCAGAGATTATTTTAGCGAATACATATCACCTGTACCTGCGTCCAGGTCATGAATTAATTGAACAATTGGGAGGCATACATCGCTTTGCCAGTTGGCGACGTCCGGTACTGACTGATAGTGGTGGATATCAGGTGTTTAGTCTAACCGATCTGAACAAGGTTAAACAGGAGGGCGTGTATTTTCGTTCGCATCTTGACGGTTCATATCATACATTTACACCGGAATATGTCATTCGAATCCAGCGCTCGCTGGGCTCAGATATCATGATGGTGTTAGACGAATGCCTGCCCTATCCGTCAACTGAAAATCAGGTACGAGATTCGATCAAGCTAACATTACAATGGGCTGAGCGAAGCCTGCGGGAGTATCATCAGACATCGCCGTTGTATGGGCATGATCAGACGCTGTTCGCGATCGTTCAGGGTGGTTCGTACGAAGCATTACGGCGAGAGAGTGCATCGGCTCTGACAGAGCTTGAATTCCCGGGTTACGCGATCGGAGGCCTATCGGTGGGTGAGCCAAAACAGATCATGTACGACATGACGAGCATCTGCACGGCGATACTCCCGGTAGAGAAACCACGCTATTTAATGGGTGTGGGTAAGCCGGAGGATCTTATCCAGGGGATCGAAAACGGGATCGATATGTTTGATTGCGTCATGCCCACCCGAAACGGTAGAAAAGGCGCAGTGTTCACACATCAGGGAATGACCATCCTTAAAAATGCAGGTAATAAGGATGATGACTCATCGATTGATCCTGAATGTGACTGTTACACGTGTCGTAATTTTTCTAAAGCTTATCTAAGGCATCTTTTTAAGGCGGAAGAAATATTGGGAATGAGGCTGGCCAGTCTTCATAACCTTTATTTTTACATTCAGTTGATGAAAACAGCACGATCAGCCATTCTTGCTAACCGTTTCAAGGAGTTTAAGAACGATTTTTTTAGTCGCTATGAGATTCAAAAACATGTAAAAAATTGAATCTTTATATATATTTAACCATCTAATGTGAGGAGGAATTTAACGTGATATTAAATAGTTTACTAATGGCAAGTGCATCCGGTGGACAAAATCCGAGTTCTTATGGTATGTTTTTACCGATCATATTGATATTTTTGATCATGTACTTTCTGATCTTTCGCCCGCAGATGAAACGGCAGAAGGAACAGAAAAAAATGATCGAATCAGTGAAAAAGGGTGATAAAATAATTACGATCGGTGGTATATTCGGGACCGTGGTCGGGGTCAAAGACAACTCGGTCATTCTCAAAGTTTCAGAGAACACTAAGATTGAACTTGCCAGGACGTCTATCGCAAGAATCATCGGTGAGGAGTAGTAATGAGAATTATTAAATATGGTAACCCGATACTCAGGATGAAAGCAAAGCCTGTGGATATCCAATCAGATGGCATACATTCACTAACGGAACAGATGTTCGTGACCATGCGAGAAGATGGCGGTATCGGTTTGGCTGCACCGCAGGTAGCGGTATCGCAGTCATTTTTTGTAATTGACATGAGTTTAATAAACGACGGGGGCGAGCCTACAGCGATCATCAATCCTCAAATCGTTGACACGAAAGGTGAGAGTACGGTTGAAGAAGGCTGCCTTTCCATACCAGATATTCGAGAGGATGTGATACGGCCAGAGACCATTCGCGTCAGATACCAGGATATAAACGGCAATAATTACGACAGAGAGATCGATGGTTTGGAGGCACGCGTGTTTCAACACGAAATCGACCACTTGAATGGCGTATTGTTCATCGATCGTATCGGTCCAATGAAACGAAAATTACTCCAGAAGAAGCTCAAACAGATTGCGGAAGAGGAATCACAGTATCTATGAGAATCATATTTATGGGGACGCCTGAGTTTGCGATTCCCAGTCTCGAGATATTATTGGATAGTGCACATGAGGTGCTCGCCGTTGTAACCGGCCCGGATAAGCGAGTAGGGAGGGGACTGCGTTTAATGCCGACGCCTGTGAAGAACTTTGCGATGCAGCAGGGGGTACCCGTACTGACGCCGGCCGATTTGAGCGAACAGTCCTTTATCGAGGAGCTGAAAGCGTTTCATGCGGATCTGTTTGTAGTCGTCGCCTTTCGCATACTGCCGGAAGCAGTCTTCAGCATTCCCCCTAAAGGAACGATAAATTTACATGGGTCGATATTGCCCAAATACAGGGGTGCAGCGCCGCTGAACTGGGCGATTATCAATGGTGAAAGCGAGACAGGATTGACGACGTTTTACATAAAAAAGGCAGTGGATACCGGTGATGTCATTCTGACGACTCAAGTTCCTATCGGTGAAAACGAAACAGCAGGCGAATTGCATGAGAAAATGTGCGATATCGGGGCTGACCTGTTAATGAAAACAGTTGATTTGATCGAACGGGGTGAGGTCGAACCGGTGAAGCAACAGGGAAACGCCACGCTCGCTCCAAAAATCACCAAGGAGGTATGTCACATCGATTGGAGTAAAGATGTACGATCGATCTACAATCTGATCAGAGGTCTTTCCCCTTATCCTCGCGCATTTAGTCTTTTAAATAATGAAGAACTTAAGATATGCCATGCGAAGATTGATCATTCATTTCAACTGAGGCCGGAGGACACACCCGGTAAAATTGTTTTTATCGACAGGAAAGGAAAATTACTGGTTGCTGCCGGGGACGGCGTGATTTCAATCGAAGAAATTCAGGCACAATCACGCTGCAGGATGAGCATATCTGAGTTCCTTCGAGGAAGACATGTCGATGTCGGATCTATCTTGAATTAACTGCAGATCTGAAAATAATGATAATATGTAAAAAATAATGACATTAATCAGTAAAGCAGCAGACGATCGGTTCTTAAACCAGTTTATTTATCTTGATTGATTTATAATGCATGATGAAAAGCGAATAATAACCGCCAGAGAACTATCGGTCAAAGTATTGTATCAATTTGATCGCGATGGCGGTCTGATTGATCATATCATGATGGGGCACTTCGCCCGAGTTCATCTATCTGATGTTGATAAACGATTGGCAAACGAACTGATCAATGGAACGTTGAGATGGCGGATTAAAATAGACTGGATTTTGAAACAGCTCTATCTGGGCAATTTGGGTAAGATTCCGTCACGAGTGTTAATCGCTCTGGAAGTCTCGGTCTATCAATTGCTCAGGTTGGACAAAGTTCCTGACTACGCGATCGTAAATGAGGCGGTGAGGTTGACGAAGAAATCGTCCGGGCGTTACTGGGGAAATGTAGTCAATGCGATATTACGGACTTTCATCCGAGAAAGAGAATCATTAGAAGCAACCATCAGCGAATTACCGCTCAAACAGGCAATTTCGATAAACTATGCTCATCCGGAATGGATGATCGATCGCTGGGTCGATCGATACGGAGAGGAAGAAACAAAGGCCCTTTGCTCCTATAATAATAGGAGTCCGGTAACATCGATACGAATCAACTCGTTAAAGATCGATCGAGATTCATTTTTAGAAATGTTAAGAGCAGACGGTGTCGATTGTGAACCTGGATTGTATCTTAACGACTTTATTCGTCTGCACAGGCTTCCGGATTTAACGCGTTATTATTACTTTTTGGAAGGGTATTTTACTGTTCAGGATGAAAGTGCCGGGTTGGTCGCTCGATTAATCGATCCGAAACCGGAAGAAGCTTTACTTGATCTGTGTGCGGCACCCGGAGGAAAGACAACGTATATTGCAGAGTTAGAGAACAGGAGCGACATCTATGCGGTTGATCTTTATTATAAACGTTTAAAAATGATCCGAGAGAATAGCACTCGCCTGAGTTTGAAGAACATAAGGCTGATCTGTAGCGATGCAACCTATTTCCGGGGAGTTGGTTTCGATAAAGTCCTGGTCGATGCGCCTTGCTCGGGTTTAGGTGTTCTCTCAAAACGAAGCGACCTCAGACTGCAGAGGAAAGAAAAACAGCTATTTGGATTATCAAATTTGCAATATCGGATATTGGAAAATGCAGCAGGACTGATACGAACCGAAGGAACATTGGTGTACAGCACCTGTACGATTGAACGAGATGAGAATGAGGGAGTCATAGAAAGATTTTTAAATAAACATCCTGAGTTCCAAATTTCACCACCTGATCCTCAAGTAATACCTGAAGAGTTCATTGTTAATCATTGCTTCATAAAAACGTTACCGCACAAACACGATATAGATGGCACATTTTCAGTCAAGCTACTGAAAGTCACTTGAATTTAAAATTACATCATGAATGAGAAGGAAAATGAAAATGAGTTTGATACGTAATATTTTTCAACTCTTCAATTGGGAAGTATCAAAATATATCCTTGTTCCCATTTTACTGTTTTTAATTCTTTTTTTAATATTTAACGAAATCATCATGCCGATTTACACCAGGCACGGTCAGGCTGTCGAAGTTCCGAATGTCGTTGAGATGACGTATGAAGGTGCACGTACCTTAATGGAGCAGAACGATTTAGAGATTGTTGAATCTGCGAAAAAGTTCGATGAAAATTACAGAGCAGGTATTGTGATTTCGCAAAATCCGCAAGCCTTCACCCAGGTTAAAAAAGGGCGGCGTATCTACGTAATCGTGAGCAAGGGTGAACCGACGGTTGAAATCCCGCGACTAATCGGTCTGTCGGAACAGAATGCGATCTTTGAGATCAATCGTGTGAAATTGGAATTACGTAATATCCATTATGAGCATTCGGATCATTATTTAAATGGAGTCGTATCTGATCAATCGATTTTGGCTGGTAGTGAGGTGAAAATCGGCGAACCGATTGATATCGTGGTCAGTTTAGGTAGATTTCCCGATAATTTCATCGTTCCATATTTAGTCGGACGCAGCTTGAACGATGCGAATAAAGTGTTACAGCAGGCCGGCCTCGTATTGGGAGATGTACGGTACGAGATGGCTGACCAGTTGCTGCCCGAGACAATAATTTCGCAATCGATCGCACCCAACACAGAGGTAAATCGAGGGCAGGCAATTCATGTTGTGGTCAGTAAATTACCCACCTCTGAGGATTGAGAATGATGATAAAAATAGCCCCATCGATACTCGCAGCTGATTTTACCCGACTCGAAACACAGATCAGGGAAGCTGAGGCATCCGGAGCCGATTGGATACATGTTGATGTGATGGATGGTCAATATGTACCCAATTTAACCTTCGGGCCGATCATCGTCCGTGCACTGAGAAAGATGACATCGTTACCACTCGACGTCCATCTGATGGTGTTCGAACCTGACCATCTGATTCCTGCATTTATAGAAGCCGGCGCGACGAACATTACGGTTCATATCGAGGCGATTCGCCATATCCACCGAACGATAGGATTGATAAAACAGCACGGTGCGAATACCGGAATTACATTAAACCCGGGCACCTCAGCCTCTCTGCTTGATTCGATGATACATGAAATTGATCTGATCCTGCTGATGTCGGTCAATCCGGGATTTGGGGGACAGACATTTATTCACCGCACGCTGGAAAAAATAAAAACAGTGAGAGAGATGGCCGATAAAACCGGGAAATATATCGACATTGAGGTTGATGGCGGCGTGGATGTCAATACAGCGCCGCTGATAGTCAAGGCTGGTGCCAATGTGCTGGTCGCGGGGACCTCGATCTTTGGTCAAGATGATATTTCGGTCGCGATCGATAAATTGAGACAATCCGTGCAAGGAGTCTGATATTTTTGAGTCTTCCAGTCTTTATAAAGTGTGAATAAAGGACTGTATCTTAAGTAATTAAAATGATCGATGTCCATCTGATATCGTTTTTTATTTTAGCAAATTTCTATAATGTAACGTATAATCTTGAGTGAGTGCATTCTTGATACAGCCCCTGGAAACATAAATTGTTTACGGCGTGAGCCTTTGGCAGTCTACGTTATGCTATGCAGTTGATGACGCGAAGCGCTGGCGTCGCATCGAACATTGCTTACATCGCAAAAACAGGTCGTTGTTCGGATCGATACTGCTTGACATTCCATAAATTAGGAGGCTGTCTTGTGATAGATATTGAACGATTCGGTAAGAGCTGATACAATACCCTTCTGAACTATTGAACAAATATTTACAAAGGAGGTAGCTTTGGAGCCATTGAACCTTTTGATCGCGAAAGCCAAATCTGATCCTCAGACGATCGTTTTCCCTGAAGGAACAGAGGAGCGGATAATTAAAGCTGCCAGGCGGCTTGTCGATGAACAAATTGCCCGTCCGATTCTGATTGGTAAAGAAGATGAGATCTTCTCGATTGCCCTGGATCACGCTGTTTCACTGAACGGCATAAAAATCATCGATCAGATGAGTGATGATGTCAATATAGAGCGATATGTTGAAAATTATGCCAGGACACGGGACACCAAGATTGGCATCGCTCAGAAGATGATGAAGCGAGCCGTTTCATATGCGGGTATGATGGTAAAAATGGGCGATGCATCAGGCATGGTAGCCGGTGTGACATCCACCACGGCAGCGGTGATTCAATATGCCTCGTTGACGATTGGCTATCGCGAAGGAATCAGCAGTCCATCGAGTTTTTTCATTATTGTGGTCCCCAGGTTTTTCGAAGAAACTGAAAAAATCTTTATCTTCGCTGATTGCGCGGTGAATATTGAACCGAATGCATCTGAATTAGCTGACATTGCCATCGATTCAGCACGCAATGCAAAACAGTTGCTGGATCTGGATCCTGTCATCGCTTTTCTCTCTTTCTCGACCAAAGGTTCTGCTTATCATTCATCGATTGAAAAAATAACTCAGGCCGTGGAAATGGCTCGCGCAAAATGCCCTGATTTCAAATTTGATGGTGAATTGCAGCTCGATTCCGCCATTATCCCTCGGGTAGCGGCTAAGAAGGTAAAGGAGAGCGAGGTCGCAGGCAGGGCTAATGTTCTGATTTTCCCTGATCTTAATTCCGGTAACATCGGGTATAAATTAGCGCAATATATCGGAGGGGCCAGTGCATACGGTCCTATACTTCAGGGATTCAATCGGCCCGTCAACGACCTGTCACGTGGCGCCTCTGTCGATGATATTGTGTCCGTGGCGACAATCACCGTTGTTCAGGCCCAGAATTAAATTTAACATTATCTATGAATATTGAATGATCCTATTTCATGATCTTGTCTCATATAGGCAAAATGTTTTAACTCTGATTAGAATAATATACATACGATTTCGATTCATATTACAGTCATACTAATTTTGAAACAAAGGAAGTCGGCGATCTTTATGATGAAAATATTAGTATTAAACTCCGGAAGCTCGTCCATCAAATATAAGTTATTTGAAATGCCAGAGTGTGCGTCTTTAGCAGCCGGGATCATCCAGCGCATCGGTGAAGAGTCGTCCATCATCAAACAGGAATCCGCGAACGGTGAGGTTAAATTTGAGCAGCCGATAAAGAATCACGAAGAGGGACTGGAATTAATTCAATCTCTATTAACGCAGAACGATCACGCGATCATACAGACTCTCGATGAGATCGACGCCTGCGGGCATCGTATCGTGCATGGAGGGGAGTCCATATCCGGGTCCGTACTGATCGATGATCAGGTTGAAACGATTATCGAAGAATATTTTGACCTGGCGCCTCTTCACAATCCTCCGAATCTGATCGGTGTACGCGCTGCGAAGAAGTTTCTGACCAATGTGCCCCATATCGCTTGTTTCGATACGGCGTTCCACCAGACCCTCACGCCGATTGCGTATATGTATGCGCTTCCGTATGAATTTTATCAAAAGTTCAAGATAAGAAAATATGGCTTTCATGGGACTTCACATCTCTATGTCGCGAGACGCGCAGCGAAATTGCTCAATATACCGATGGAACAAGTCAAATTAATAACGTGTCACCTGGGCAATGGTTGCTCCATTACCGCCGTGGAGCATGGTAAATCCGTCGATACGAGCATGGGTTTAACTCCGTTAGAGGGATTGATTATGGGAACGAGGACTGGCGATTTCGATCCGGCCATCGTCTTCCATTTGATCAGAAAAGGTTACCGGGCAGAGGAGCTTGATGTGATCGCAAATAAGAGATCAGGTCTTCTGGGTATATCCGGTATATCCAATGATGTCAGAGATCTGGTCAATAAAGCGGAAACAGGCCACGAGAGGGCGAGGCTGGCTCTGGAGATGTTTTGCTATCGTTTGAAGAAATATATCGGTTCCTACCTCGCCGTGTTGAATGGCTGCGACGGTATCGTCTTTACCGGTGGTATCGGTGAAAATGCCTCGATTTTGCGTGAGTGGACTATCGCAAATATATCGGCGTTAGGTATTACTCTGGATCATCAAAAAAACGATGAAGCTGGTTCGAACGAACGATTTATCAACAGTCCGGATTCGAAGATAAAAATCATGGTCATTCCGACCAATGAAGAGATCGCCATTGCGTTGGAGACCTATGATATCATGACGAAAGGTAATTAAAATCAGCGGAATTTTATTAAGATATCGCATCGTGCTTTATAGATGGAGATGCAGCTAAGTTTCCCGGAGCGGTTTTCGTAAAAGAATGTTCTACGACGGTTTTAAGGGATTAGTCCTGCATTCTGACGATAAAAATCAATTAATCCGATTACATTCAGAACAGCAGTGACTCAGTCCCGTTAATTCAGCCCGGTGTGACCCGGTCAGGCGAAGCGAGTCGGAGTTTCGATGACACGAAACGAGAAGATCGTTTCAACCCTTAATAAAAAGCAAATAAGGAGATATCGATGGCAGATGTTAAACGAACCCCATTAGATGAACGAGCAATAACGATTTTAAAGCGAAATGGATGCAAAGCTGAGGACTGGAATAAAATTTACATCAGCGGCCAGTTTGATCCTGAATTAGTCGCACATACTGAATTCAGAGGAACGGTATTAATCGGCACATTGATAGCTATGGATGATCGCGGTGCTACGCCTGAAGTCGGGATTAAGAATGCTACATTAGAAAACGTACAACTCGGAGACGGTTGCTCAATTCATAATGTACACGTTCGACTTAAAAATTTAAAAATCGGATCCAGAGTTAAAATCTGGAATGTCGGAGACATTCGATGTGACAGGAAAACAAGTTTCGGGAACGGACACGTCATCGACGTATTGAATGAGGCAGGGGGCAGGCAACTGCCGATAACATGTATAACCAGCTCGCAAATCGCTTATCTCAGCGTATTCTATCGACATGACAACACATTGATCCGTAAGTTAGACCAGCTTGCATCGGATTATTCAGCAAAAGTGACCGATGACTATGGCACAATCGGAGATGATGTGGTCATTCAAAATACGAAACTCATCGTAAACGTCAATATTGGACCCGGTGCTCACATTATCAATGTCACCTCATTGAAGGAGGGAACGATAGACTCTTCACTCGAGGCAAGCACGTTGATTGAGGATGATGTGATCGCTGAGAATTTCATAGTTCAAAAAGGAGCTCGTATCACTGCTGGTGCGCTGTTATCGTCGACATTAGTGGGCGAGGCGGCGAAGATAGGAAAACAGTTTAGTGCCGAAAATTCATTGTTTTTTGCCAATTCAGAGGGGTATCATTCTGAAATATGTTCAGTTTTCGGAGGACCCTATACGGTTACCCATCATCGTTCGACGCTGCTGATCGCTAATTTTTGTTCATTCTATAACGCCGGAAGCGGGACAAACCAGTCGAACCATATGTATAAATTAGGCCCCGTGCACCAGGGTATCATGGAGCGAGGGTGTAAGACCGGATCGTTCTCCTACCTGCTATGGCCGTCCCGTATCGGAGCGTTCTCCGTCGTCCTGGGAAAACATTTTACGAATTTTGATAGCACATTCCTTCCGTTTTCATACATCAATGAGGAAGAAGGAAAATCGTTTATGTTCCCCGGATATAATATTTTTACCGTGGGTACCTACAGAGATGAAATTAAATGGCGTAAACGGGACCGGCGTAAGAATGTGGATAAACTGGATTTGATTATCTATGATATCTTCTCACCCTACATTGCATTACGTCTGATGAAGGGGATAGAAATCGCAACTGAGCTGCAGGAGAAATCGGATAAGAAGCAGGAATTTGTTATTTACAATGGATTGCGGATCAAACGACTACTGCTTAATTCGTGTATTAAACATTTTAATCTTGGCCTGGACAGATATTTCGGATCGATTTTAATCAGACGAATTCAAGGAGCCAATTCCTCCACACTGAAGGAAAGTTTAAAGTCGACACAGCAGGTCAATGAAACGGGTGAGGAGTGGCTTGACGTGAGTGGCTTGATCTGTCGAAGAGATCGATTAAACGACCTGATCACTAAACTTCATCAGGACCAGGTTGATTCTCTGGAGAGCTTGAATAAAGAATTAAAGAAAATTTACGATACATATGCCGAGGATGAATGGAATTGGTATTGTATGCTATATAAAAAGCAAACAGGTAAAAACATTTGGGAAGAGGATAAAAATATTCTATTACAAATAATTGAAAAATGGAAAGACGCGTCCTTGAAGATAAATAATTTAATTTTAAAGGATGCTAAATGGGAATTTGATACAAAGACCCATATCGGATTTGGGATCGATGGACAGGCGGGCGAAGATTTTATCGCGGTTAGAGGGGAGTACGACACGAATTCTGTGATTCAACAAATCAATCAAGAATCGGCTGAAATCGAAAACACCTATGAATCGATCCGGTCGAAAATAGAATAGAATAGAATAGAAAGAATCCCTCCACTTACAATAAATTGATTTATTGGGGGTGAACAACGATTACCGGCGAAATTTTACAGGGCGCAAGAGCCTGGTTTATGTTTTTGATGTGAACTCTGTCTATCCTCGTACAATTTTCGAGTTCAAGAAAAAAAGGCTGCAGCAAACTGCAGCCTTTTGATTTTTCGTTAGAATTCGATTGGTGATAAATTGTGTCTTTCAACATCTTTGAAATATTTAGCAGTTTTAACCTGCAGTTCCATCGTCGCATCCTCATCGCAAACAATCATGCCCTTGGGATGCAATTGAAGCATCGAGATAGTGTACATGTGATTAACGCCTTCCTCTATGCCTTTCTGCAGCGCGTGAGCCTTATTATAACCGCTGACGATAATGACGACTTCCTTTGCATCCATCACAGTGCCCACACCTACCGTTAAGGCGGTCGTAGGTACTTTCGCTAAATCGTTGTCGAAAAATCGTGCGTTCGCCGCGATTGTATCGTAGGTAAGGGTTTTGACCCGGGTTCGTGAAGTAAGAGAGGAACCCGGCTCATTGAACGCGATATGTCCATCCGGCCCGATACCGCCGAGAAATAGATGAATACCTCCTAATTTTCTAATTTTCTCTTCGTATTTTATACATTCGGCATCAAGATCTGGTGCATTCCCATTGAGAATATTGATATTCTCCGGCTTGATATCGACATGATTGAATAAATAGTGATGCATAAAGTAATGATAACTTTGAGGATGATCTTCCGGAATGTTGATGTATTCATCCATGTTGAATGTGACGACATTTTGGAATGAAAAAACACCCTTTGTATTCAATTCAACTAACTTCTTATATGTACCGATCGGTGAAGAACCCGTCGGGAGTCCCAGTATGAAGGGTTTTTCGGGTGTCGGATTAAATTTTTTAATCTTATTTGCAATGTAATGGGCAGTCCATTTGCTCATTGCATCGTAATCGTGTTGAATAATCATTCGCATACGAAATACCTCACTGTTTATTGAAATTCAGACGCATTTATTTGGTTATTGTCTACTCCATCGATTTTCGTAATTCCGCAGCGCGATTCATAAACTCCTGAACGTTCATGGATTTTAAGAAGATCAGGCCATGTGCCGCACGCATCCTTGGACTCTCATGACTGTAAAAATAATCTCTGCCGAGACAGGTCTTCAGCATCTGATATTGTTCCACCATAATCCGCTGAGCCAGACGAAAGAAGGGACCGTCGTATTCGTAGCTTGGGAAGGAGGCTTCTTTCTGGGATCCAAAACAATTCATGAAGGCATTATCTAAAATAGCCATTGAATTTAGCGATACCGGCACAACAATATTCACGTCAGATGGATGGAATCGATACCAGACATTTCGATAACCGAATATTTTAACATCGGGTTTAGTGTCCTGGTATATTTTCACCGCTTCCATTGTTGCCTGCAGCACCTTGTAGTGAGTATCGGGGCCGCTGCCCTCCGGATCAAGAGCGACCGAGACGATATCTGGCTGTTGCGATTCCATTATGCTTAAGATAGGGCGTACGTCCCGTTCCAGCTCAGGCTGTTCGGTAAATATTTCACCTTTATAGAATCCCATCCGAATGTGGTTGACAGATTGAGTGTTAAAGCCGAAGTAGCCCCACAATAGATCTGCTTCCCATTCACGTATCATCCCTTTTAATTGCTGGATATAGGGCAGGTCTTTTTTGCCGGGATATTGTGTGGAAAAATAGTTTATTAACTCATCGATCCTATTGGTTAATTGAGCGATACTGTTTTCTTCGAACAGGAACACGAGAATTCTGAGTAACCGTCTGCATTCACCCTCAGTCTTCATGGTTCTGCTGTGAGCAGCGATTCCATCCAGATATTGATAGACATCGCGACTTCTTCCCAACTCGTAATCAGGTCGAAAATAATCTTCTTGCAGCAGTTTTTCCGAGTCGGGTGACACGATCCATTCTTTCAATCGTTGCAGCATGCCCAACACATATAAATTCGTGACTGCGTTGAAGCCGCTGGTCGCGTAGTTGAACGTATGCGTGTTGGTCGTGGGACGGACGAGATGGACGATGTAAGGTAGGTAGCCGAGCATAATATCATCATGATGAGGTCCCATGTGCATGAACGATTTTCCAACGATATCTTCTCGCCCTTGTTCAATTTTTTCTATCAGATTTCGTTCGATGCGGGCAGTTAAATCAGCAAGTTTCTCCTTTGATCGTTTTAAAACCTCCGCTGCGGATCGAATCGATTTGAAATCATCGGCTGTCAGATCGACGAGCTTCTTCCTCCTGTCCAAGGCTAAATCGATAATCACTCGTTCAACGGTTTGCGGACTTAACTCAGCAGCCTCTTTAATATCGATATAGACCCGCTCGGTAAGAAGATGGGCGGCGCCTTTTGTAAGATATAGACGCGCATTGGGCATGTCGTGAAGCACTGTCGCAGGATATAAATTGCTCCTGGGCATCTGCACGGCATTATAAATCACACGTGCTTTTGCTTCTCCGGCTGCGATAATTATCGCCACGGCGTCTCGATTATGGGTGATTGTGGCCAAACCGATAGTAATTACCAGACGTTTGCGCGCGATTTCTATCCCACCGAGGTCACTGGCGGCAGCGGCCTGTGTCTCATAGTTTGTCGGTGTCAGACGCGTAGTCGAATGATGGTCAGAACCGAGTACATTGAAACCGATATGACCATCGGGTCCGATTCCACCAAGGAAAAATCCGATTCCGCCTAACTTTCTGATCTTCTCCTCATAATCGGAACACCATTGATCGATTTTCATGATAAATTCTTTTTGTCTATTCTCAAAACGCGTGTTCGGTTGGCGAGTGCGCAATGTTAAATCGACATACTCATCCGGAAAGATGTCGGTGATTTTTTCTCCTCTTTCCAATCCGATTCTGGAGACATCGATCAGCAATGCTTTAGAAGGATCCAGGTTGAATCCTTTGATATAAAATTTATTCACATAGTAATAAAAACTGTTCGTCTGAGTAGGATCGATGGGGTAAAATTCGTCAATCTGCACGAAATGCAAGCTTTTCATATCGGGTGTTTTCGACGGATTGATTCCGTTATTTTCAAGTTCGGTTTTTACCTGTGGCAGATTCCAATTTTTCAGATAATAGGTTACCCATTTGATAAAATGTTCCGGTGTTTTACCGGTCGGTAACGATATTACTCCACCCGGATTAGCTAAAACCCATTCAATGAAGCGTAGCGCAGCAAATTTTCCTAAGCTGGGAAAATTATCGACTTCGATCACGGCTATATTTTCCATTTTAGGATAGATAAGTTTGCGACCAGATTTCTCAAGCCATTTTTCCTCTACCTTTGATGTTAATGTTGTTTTTTGACTCATAGAAACCTCATTAGTTTGACATGATCATCCCCGTAAACGAGGAATTAACTCGTTTATTAAATTGCACTTAAAATACAATATAATTTAATTTTAATTCAATTGCAAGATTTTTTGTGTGAACTTGCTAAGAATAACCTGGCAAAATTTGGAAAAAAGGATTGATTTTTATTGTTAAATAAATTATAATGAAACTATTCACTTATCGATTAAGTATTTATTCAGGACTGTGCAAATTTCAATGAGATTAAAAAATCGAATCGCTACCTTCCTTTTATTGATCGGCACTTTTTTTTGGGGAATGACTTTTGTTTTTGTTAAGGAAGCGATAGAAATTATCGATGTTTTTACTTTTCTCTCCGTACGATTCACCATCGCCGGAGTTATGCTGGCAATGATCTTTCACAAAGAGTTATTAAAAATAAATGGTCGATTAATGGTTTATGGGATTATCCTCGGTCTTGTACTGGCTATTTCGTATATCACACAGACGATTGGACTGCAATACACGAGTCCGTCCAAGGCGGCATTTATTACAGGCTTATCCGTTATTTTTGTCCCGATTTTTGTAACGATCATACAGCGAAGTCTACCACGGTTTGAGCTGGTTATCGCATCGATCACATGTTTCTGCGGAATATGGATTCTATCAAATTCCAAAGACATGACATTTAATGTGGGTGATATGTGGGTGTTTTCATGTGCGATCCTCTTTGCTATCTACATCATATTAGTGGGTAAATTTACAAAAATATTCCCTTCGATCCCGTTTACCATTATTCAGTTGACGACAGTGGCCCTGCTGACAGGAATTATAGCCGGTCATGATTCGTTGGTTAAGGTTCCTGACGACTATATTCTATGGCGCGCCATTGTGATATGTGCCGTCCTCGCGACTGCGTTTATGTACACGATACAAAACAAATTTCAAAAATTCATATCTGAAGTCAAGGCATCGATCATATTTTCACTGGAACCGATCTTCGCCGCGATAACGGCCTATTTTTATTTAAACGAGCCGATAACAGGGCATGTCTTGGTCGGTGGATCCCTGATCTTTTTGGGCATGATCTTGTCCGAGTTGAAACTATTTAATCGCAATAATTCATATCTAAAATTGAATGCGAATCTCAAGGAAATGAGGAATTAGTTATGCATCTACATGTACCGGATTACAACAGATTAAAAACGGCGTTACTTCGCGGCACTCCGGACCGGGTGCCGTTGTTTGAACTCGCTATCGCAAAATCCATAAAAAAGGAAATTTTGGGTAAAGATATTGTGACATTGCAAGACGAAATCGATTTCGCCGTAAAAAGCGGGTATGACTATATCAAGATGAGTCCGTTGGTAAACATGAATCCCGGGAAGACGATTCCTAAAGAGGGGAGACGTGTATCCGCTGCATCTGACCATGTGAACGAGCGCGAGTGGCATGCCAGTGGGAAGGGAATGGTCACTTCGATGGAAGATTTTGAAACGTTCCGATGGCCGCAGAAGGAGGAAGTCGATTACAGCCATTTTGAAAAAGTTCAACCATACCTGCCTGACGGTATGAAGATCGTGGCTCAGTATGGCGATATTTTTACGTTTACCTGGGATTTTATGGGCTTTGAAACGTTTTCATTTGCTTTAGTCGATAATCCGGAGCTGGTACGGCTGGTATTCGACAAAATCGGCAGCTTGATCTTCAATATGTTCGAAAATATGGCCAGCGTACCGAATGTTGGGGCGCTCTACTATACCGATGATATCGCTATCAATACGGGATTGTTTGTATCTCCTTCGGTTTATCGGGAGTATCTTTTTCCGTGGATGAAGAAAATTTCTCAACTATGCAAACGATACGATCTTCAATTCATTTACCATTCAGATGGAAATTTGCACGAAGTCTTTGAAGATTTAATCGGTTGCGGGATCGATGGACTTCATCCGATCGAACCGCAAGCCATGGACATCAGAGAACTGAAGAATACATTGGGTGATAAACTCTGTCTCATCGGTAACGTGGATGTGGATATTTTATCGAGAGGCAGACCCGAAGAGATCAGGGAAGTCGTGTTAGGATTACTAAGAGATGTCGCACCCGGCGGTGGATATTGCCTGGGATCAGGCAACTCGGTTCCTGAGTATGTGCCAGCGGAAAATTTCAGAGCCATGGCTGAGACGGCCTTACAATGCGGACGTTATCCGATCGTCATATAAACTAAGGTAACACTATGAACGTCGGCTATATTCAATTTGATTGTGAGTTCGGTCGTAAAGATCGAAATCTGTCTAGAGTAGAGCAATTCATCGGTAAACGTCAAGCCGATCTGTGGGTATTACCCGAACTTTTTAACAGTGGGTACCTCTTCACGAATCATGACGAGGTAAATCGACTGTCAGAACCGATACCCGCAGGAGAAACATGCATATCGCTCATCGAATTGAGCAGAGAAAGGAATTGCACCATCGTCGCCGGCTTGCCAGAAGCAGAGAATGGATCATATTATAATTCAGCCGTTTGTGTTTCGAAAGGCAGATACCTGGGTAAATACCGGAAGTGTCATCTGTTCGACAGAGAAAAATTATGGTTTAAATCAGGGGATCAGATCTTCGATGTCATTAACATAGACGATGTGACGATCGGAATCATGATCTGTTTCGACTGGATTTTCCCTGAAGCCGCGAGGTCATTAGCCTTGAAGGGTGCAGATATTATCTGTCATCCGTCCAATTTAGTATTGCCATATTGCCAGCAGGCGATGATCACACGCAGCATTGAGAATCGCATATTTTCGATCACGTCCAATAGAGTCGGTGAAGAACAGCGCGATGATAAGACGCTACGATTTACGGGTATGAGCCAGATCGTATCGCCGACGGGTGAAGTGATTTTCCGCAGTAAACCAGATCGGGAAGAAGTGAAAGTCGTCACTATCGATCCTTGCATGGCAAGAAATAAAATGATGACAGGTAGAAACCATCTTTTTAATGACCGTCAGCCTGAATTATATTTTTCGTAAGAGGAAATGGATAAAATAAAGCCCTATTACATCACACTGGATAAATCGGTAGGCGAGAATTTCAGCGAATATGAGTATTCGACAGAAGGCGTACCGATGGTCCGGTTCAATCGCTCTCCAGATTGGCAAAGTAATCCGGTAACTGTCTGCCAGTATGCCTTGCATCATTTGGGCAAGGTGATTGGACAGGGTGGTCAGAACAGCGAGCGTATCGTGCTAAATCAATTATCCTGGCTGATGAACCATATCGAGGATGGACCAAACGACTCGGCTGTCTGGTTTTATCGTCTCGATATTCCGTTTTATAAACTATCAGCTCCCTGGATTTCGGGTATGGCTCAGGGAGAAGCGCTTTCAGTTTTCACCCGAGCGTTTGCATGGACCGGTGATGAGAGATACCTCAACATCGCCCACCGTATCTGGAGGTCGTTTTCTTTGAAGGAAGGAAATGGGGGAGTAGTCGGTAAATACCCTGATAATTCAATCGTTATCGAAGAGTATCCTACACAACCATGCTCTTGTGTTCTGAACGGTTTTATTCTGGCGTTGTTCGGTATATACGATTATGCACAAATTACTGATAAATCAGATGTTATACTATTTTATGATGACTGCATCGAAAGTCTGGAATCGAATTTACATCGCTACGATACAGGGTACTGGAGTTATTACGATCTCTACAAACCGTATCGACTGACGTCACAGGCGTATCACCGTCTGCACTTGAGGTTACTCGATGCGCTGTCAAATCTTACTTCAGTATCCTCATTTCGGCGAATGTTTATCGAATGGAAATCATATCAAACTAACTTACGGTGTCAATCAAAATGGCTTTTACACAAACTCAGGTATAATTCCAAGAATCATGGATAAGATCATTAAATACATTCAAATTTTTTTCTCTCGTGAGCTCTGGTTTCAACTGAAACAGAGCGTCGCCATGTTTTGTTCACATAATGTGTGGGCCATAAAAAATATCGGGGCGAAAGGAGATGAGACAATCATCCGACCGTCGGCATCGCTCGCCAATCCTGAGCATATTTACTTAGGCAAGCGTGTTCATGTCCAGCGGAACGTCTACCTTTGGGCCGGAAAAGAATCCACGATAACAATCGGCGACAACACGATCATCGGTCCCGGTAGCTTTATCACATCCGACAATCATGGAACGAAACGCGGACAACTGATCAGAGATCAAGCAGGGATTGAGAAAGATGTAACGATCGGGAGTGACGTCTGGCTGGGGGCCTATGTGATTATCCTCCCGGGAGTCACCATCGGCGATGGTGCAGTGATAGCAGCCGGATCCGTGGTAACAAAAGATGTACCTCAATATACGATATGTGCCGGTGTACCGGCCAGACCCATTAAAAACAGAGAATGAAAATGATGACAGTGAGACTCATGAAATTTCCATATCCTTATCGAGCTGCCGTTACGATCTGCAGTGACATCGATGGGACGTCGTTTGAAAATTTTATGATTATTCATGAATTTTTGAACTCGGGAAAGGAGACCGTCTTGGGCAGGGGCTTGAATTTACCGATCGGAGATTCTTTTTGGATGTACGACATGGACGGGAATCCGGACGCCGCTTTTTCTTATTTCGAAGGGTATACGGCAAAGGAGAGTAAATATGCACCCTATATCCGCGATTTCATTAAGGCGGGCGTTATCGATGTGATGCACAGTTACGGAAACTTTTCCGAGCATAACAAATTTTCCAGAGAGCATGCCATCCGGGCGATTAATGAATTAGATCGACATTCAATTAAGTTGGGTGTTTGGACTAATCACGGGGGACTGACGAATGTGCAGAATCTGGGTGCAAATTCCGTCGGATATGGTGATGTCCCTCAAAGTGACTATTATCATGCTGATCTTCTTCTCGAGTATGGCGTGAAATTTTATTGGGACAGTGAATTATCGTTGCACACCAACGTAGGACAGGATGCATCTTCTCGGTACGGTGATGCCTATTGGCATAGTACATTATACGGCACTCCTATCGAATACATGAAATACAGTTTAAAAGGATTGCTGAGCTACGCAGATGAGTTACAGCAGATCATTTCATCCAGAAAGCTGATCGCTGGAAAACGATTTAACTCTCTTGAAAACGAATTGATCATAGAAGAACAGTTACGGGATGGGTCAGCCATTCATCGTTTCAAACGTTTCGGGCAGGGACGATATGATTGGTCAGACGATCTGCCGCGGCTAGTAAACATTGCTTTTCTGGATAAATTAGTGGAAAAAAGAGGTTATTCGATCGTATATATACATCTGGGCGATCGAAAAATAAAATCGGATACACGTCCGCTTTCCCGAAGTACAGTAGACGCATTTACATTATTAGCAGATTATTATCAACTTGGTAAGGTCTGGGTCTCCAATACAAGCACAATACTTCGCTATAATTTTATCCGTAAGAACCTGGAATGGTGTACACGCATAGTCGATGATACGTTAATAATAGATATTAATGGACTTAAGTCACCACATAAAGATTTTGTAGTGACATCAGACGATATTCAAGGGATCTCATTTCTGTGCCTGGAAGGATGTGCCAACATCGTCGTGCAGTTAAATAACCAGGTGCAGAAGGACATCATCGAATACAGTGATAATACAGGCAGACGAATCATTACTGTCCCGAACAGAGACATCGAGTGGCCACTGATATGATTGATCGAACTGAGATTTCATGATCGCTCTCCTGCCGACTCAGCATCAGGCTGGATCAATGTGTGATGACAATGCATGTAAGAAAGATTTTCGATTATTCACTTGCGAATTGAATTTTCTTTTAGTATTTTTAAAGTTATTTTATTCGAGGAAATTATGGCAAAAATCATCTATAATGAACCCTCCCGTACACTGCTCGAGTATCGACTGCTACCCGGATTAACGACAGAAAACAGTCTGATCGACAATATTTCATTGCGAACTCCTTTGATTTACTCTGATAAAAAGGATCATAAATACCACATTAATGTACCGATTGTCGCCGCTGCCATGCAATCGGTTTCAGGTGCTGACATGGCCATCGAGCTGGCGAAGTTGGGCGGAATAGCGTTCGTATACTGTTCGCAGCCGATTGAACAACAAGCGGAAATGATTGCCAGGATTAAAACCCATAAGGCAGGATTCGTGGAGCCTGAAACCGTGCATCCGCAAATCACGATCCAGGATCTCTGCGCACTTTCGCAACAAAAAGGTTATACGACGTTTCCTGTGATTGACGAATCGGGAAGACTTTTAGGTATCATAACGAAGAACGATTACGATGTGAGTCGACATGGTGAATTGTGCGTGAAAGACAGGATGCTGACACTCGATCAGATCGTGGTCGGTACGGACATCAATAACCTGAGCGAAGCCAATTCGATCCTCATGGAGAGTCACCAATCGGTACTGCCGATCGTGGACAAAGGAAATAAACTGTTATATCTTGTATTCCGTAAGGACATTCGCAATCATCTCAATAACCCATATGAAGTAATAGATGAGCGAAAGCGTCTAATGGCAGCCGCCGCAGTGAATACCTATGATTATCCAGAACGTATTCCCGCACTGGTCGAAGCGGGTGTTGATATCTTAGCCATCGATTCGTCTGATGGGTACTCCTATTTTCAGCAACAGACTTTACTCTGGGTCAAGGAGTATTATCCGGAAATACCGATTATCGGGGGTAATATAATCACACCCGCCGGATTCGAGTTTTTAGTCGATAATGGAGCCGGAGCCGTAAAAGTAGGAATGGGAGGCGGTTCGATTTGCATAACACAGGAACAGAAAGGAACCGGGCGCGGTCTCGCCACGGCGATCATAAAGGTAAGTGAAGCACGGGATAGCTATTTTAAAAAAACGGGGAAATATGTCCCTCTGATCGCTGACGGAGGGATAGTGCATGCCAAGGATATTGTTATTGCCCTGGCATTGGGCGCTGATTACGTGATGATGGGCCGCTATTTTGCACGCATGGAAGAATCGCCGACGCAGAAGGTAACGATAAACAACCGGGTGATGAAGCCATATTGGGGGGAGGGAGCTGCCAGAGCCCGTCGCTGGAAGGCGATGCGGTACAGCCAGGTAAAATTTGTCGAAGGTGTCGAAGGATTCGTCGAATATGCGGGTAAGTTGAGAGATAATCTTGATGACACTATTTCGAAGATAAAGGCTTCCATGTCATCCTGCGGTGTTTCGACAATCCGTGAGTTACACAAACAAGCTGAGCTGGAAGTAATTTCTGCGCTTTCGATTCGTGAAGGCAAAGTCCATGATATCTACATGCCGGATAAAGATCAGCATTATTACTCATTAAATTGGGGAGAATAATGGCTAATTACATCGTACTGGGATCTCAATGGGGTGATGAAGGGAAAGGCAAAATAATCGATTTCCTCTCTCATAAAGCGGACGTCGTGGTCAGATTTCAAGGTGGTGCGAACGCCGGGCACACAATCGTTCGCAATGGGGTCAAATATATTCTGCATCTGATTCCCAGCGGTATTCTTAATCCATCATCCGTAAACATTATCGGGAATGGCTGCGTTCTGGATCCTGAACTCTTATTCAAGGAAATTCGTCTCCTGGGAGATGCCGGAATTGTCGTAACACCCGAAAATTTAATCATCTCACATCGGGCCCATGTCGTAACAGAAATTCATAAATTACTGGATCGTATATCGAACAAACGCATCGGAACCACGGGCCGAGGGATCGGACCGTGTTATGAGGATAAAATACGCCGCACCGGACTGACGATCGATGATTTTATCGGACCAAACTTCGAAGCAAAACTGGCTGATCACATCAATTATCATCAAAAAATGATCGAGCAGGTATATCAACACGATTTCATCGACAAAGGTAAATTCTGGGCCGATTGTCGAAGAATTCGACAAGAATTGAAGCCGTTTGTAAAAGATACAGTTGAGATTATTTTCAACGCACGCCAAGCCGGGAAGGAGATCGTCTACGAGGGAGCGCAGGGCACATTTCTGGATATCGATCATGGGACATATCCGTTCGTGACATCCTCCAACACAACCATCGGTGGTGCTTACACCGGAAGCGGTGTGTATATCAAATTTGACAAAATCATCGGCATCATGAAAGCCTATACGACCCGTGTTGGTGAGGGACCGTTTCCCACTGAACAGAACAATGAGATCGGAGACGTACTTCGCAGCAAGGGTAACGAATTCGGAGCCAC
>JAFGOE010000044.1 GCA_016926625.1 Candidatus Zhuqueibacterota bacterium | reverse complement strand
CTTAATCTACATGGGGCATAATGAATTTTACGGAGCCCTGGGAGTAGGTTCCACGCAACAGATCGGACAAAATAGATCGTGGATCCTGACCTACATACGATTACAGAAATTAAAGACTTTCCAATTGGTTCACGATTTCATAACGTGGATTCGACAATCCGTTTCCGGTAAAAATAATACAGACGACGCAGACAGAACATTGATGCATCAGGTGGTAAAGAACCAGCAGATTAAATTAGACAGCAAAGAATATAATGTTGCCAGGGACTATTTCAGTAAAAATTTATCGGAAATAGTTCGCATCATCAAAGCAAATGATGTGGATGTGATCCTGAGCACTCTGGTCTCTAATCTATCCGATCAGGAACCGTTCAGTCATTATTTCTCCGAACAGGTTTCAGATTTTCAGAAGGATGAGTGGAACGCGTTCTATGAGCAGGGACTCCAGCTCGAAGCATCGGGTCGATTTAGCGAAGCCATTCAGATGTATCGAAATGCCGGGATTATCGATAACCAATCGCCTGTGTTACATTATCGGCGAGGTAAGTGCTTGCAAGCTATAGGACAATTCGAAGCCGCTGAATCCGAATACAAGCTGGCCAAAGATAAGGATGCCATTCGATTCAGAGCAACGGAAGAATTTAATGAGATCATAAGACGCGTCGCTTACGATCATCAGGTGCCCCTCATTGAAATGGAGCCTGTGTTTAAAGCGTACTGTAAGGACTCTATTCTCGGCAGAACCTTGTTCACCGATCATTTGCATCCTAACTTTCCGGGCTATTTCTGGATGGCAAAGGCGTTCGTCGATGTGATGAGTCGGAATCATTTCATCGTTCCCGGTGAAAAGTGGCCCTGGGAGAGAGAAAAAACGACCGATGAGTACAGACAGATCGCCGCAGTCACCGACCTGGAGCAGGAGATCGCTAATCAACGCATACGAAGGTTGACCTCCCAATGGCCATTCAAAGAGGAGTCCATCATTCGAAAAAATTCCGGAAGCGACTATGATAAAATGCTCGAGTCGATTGTGAACGAATTTTTAATACAAAAATTGGGATGGAACGAGGCACACTATAAGATCGCTGACTATCTGATGCGAAACAACGAACCCACACGCGCCATGATGGAATACAAGGCGGTGATCAAGGTGACTCCTTTTAACTATTTCCCCTATATCGAGTTGGCCGATCTCCATATGCGTATGAACGATCTGCAAGAAGCAGAAAATGTACTTCAAAAAGCCCTCGAATACAGTCCTCATCTGCCTTATGCTTATGCGAAACTGGGGATGCTGTATTACTTCATGAATAAGCGCGATCAATCAATCGAAAAGTTGGAACAGGCCATCAAGATAAACAAGGTCAATAATCGATTCACAAACGATGAACTCGCCGTGGCCTATTATATACTGAGCATGGATTACGGAGAAAAAGGAGAAATCGATAAGGCGAAGCAATTGATCAAAAAATCACTGGAATTGAACCCGGACGATACGAACGCCAGATCAGTGCTTGAGACGTTGAATAGGGTGAAGATGTGATTTAGCATAGCGACATCTTAGCTGTATTGCGATCCCGCGGAGCGGACGAAGCAATCTCCTGCGACCAGTGGTCGATCATTTCCTGCTGATTCGCAGGATCGTGATGCCAGGAAAGAGTGATTTATCATGACAACATCTTAGCTGTCATTGCGATCCCGCGAAGCGGGAGAAGCAATCTCCTGCGACCAGCGGGATCGCGATGAAAGCCAAATTAATCATTATAAACCCGGAGAACTCCATGAAACGTTACATCATTTTTATTATCTGTCTTTTCCTGACGGTATCATCTGTTCAGGCGAAAACCTGGCATGTACCCGATTCAGTCGCCACGATTCAGGCGGCCATCAATGCAGCCGTTGATAGTGACACCGTGCTAGTATCCGAGGGAATTTATTACGAAAACATCTCATTTGGCGGTAAACAGATAACGATTGCCAGTCAATTCCTGGTCGATCAGGATACTTCCCACATCGCGAACACAATCATCGATGGTTCCCGACCTTCACTGCGGAAATACGCATCTGTTGTCTATTTTACCAACGGTGAAAATTCCAATTCAAAGCTAATTGGATTTACGATCACCGGCGGCGAGGGTACCACCGTTGATCCGCTGGAAATGGGTATTACCAAAGCGGGGGGTGGAATATTCATCTTTGAATCTGGCGCTACGATCGAGAACAATATCATCACAGGCAATATTGTTGATGAGGTCGCATATGGAGCTGGCGGAGGTGTGTTTTTTTATTCGAATTCGACAGATAAGGTATTGATTTTTCAGATGAATTCCGTCACGAATAACGAGGTGACGACGGATTCACTCGCTGCCGGAGGGGGATTAGCTCTGTACGGCAGAGCCATTATGAATTATAATAAGATATTTGATAACAGTCTTAATTCAGGAGCAGAATCAGTAGGTGGCGGGCTTATTAACTGGAATTTAAGTGATGATTTTAATTATGAATTCCAGATGAAGCATAATCTTATAGCGGATAATCAATCGTACGCGACCGATATCGTATGGGGAGTCGGTTGTGCAGTACTGCTACTTGGGGAATCGAGTTTGCTCTACAATAACACGATCGTCCGAAATAACTCATGGGAATCCAATTCACTCGGCGGCGGTCTGACGGTCTTATATTCTTTCCCTTTTCTGCTTTCATCAAATATAATTAAAGATAATCGTGCCGATGTCGGTGGCGGCATCGCGCTCTGGTACACCAGTCCCCTCGTCCGTAATAATCTCATCATAGATAATGAAGCAACTTTCGGAGCAGGGATTTTTATCAACAAATCGCCGTGGAATTATCTGTTCATCGATAAATCCACTGAATTGGTCACGAAGTTAAGGAAGTTCAACAAAAAATATGAAAGTTATCGAAAATTAGAGAAGCATGCGGCACCGACTCAAGCGAGCACCGATGCCTTCTTTGTTAATAACACCATCATCAAAAACGAAGCCAGCATTCAGGCCGCAAGCATATTGTCGACCTATGGTGTCTCACGGATCGAGAACTCAATCATCGTTGGCAATGTGTCGCCGGATAGCACACAGAACAGCGGAGAATTCATCGTGAGGTACTCAAATATTGAAGGTGGTTGCGCTGGCGAAGAGATCATCGATGCCGATCCTCTATTCGCCGATACGATTCACTATTACCTGACTCCCGATGTCTCCCCCTGCATCGATGCCGGTAACCCAGTCCCTGTTTTTAATGATATCGAGGATAATGCTGCTGCTGGGATGGCGCGATTTCCATCTTTAGGTACAGTGAGGAATGATATGGGCGCCTATGGGGGCGATCCGTTGAGTCGCGACATCGACCATACATTTTTGGGATTGTCATTTCGAGCCTTTGCCGAACGTGTGATGAACGAACAACCTTATCTGAGATCAGGGATCGTGGATAGCTTTATGGCAGCGGTTCCGGACTTTCCGTTTATCGATGGCAAGAACATCGTCTATTACCTCTATCGAGGCGGAGCTAATCAGGTCCATGTGCCGGGCGACATGAACAGCTGGCAGCAAAACGCCTTTCCCATGACGCGTCTGGCAGGAACCGATTTATTTTATCGACAGGATGTCTATGAATCCGATGCGCGGCTCGATTATAAATTCGTGATAAACGGCAGTTCCTGGATCCTGGATCCGTTAAATGATAATAAGATGATGAGCGGATACGGTCCTAATTCAGAGCTCGCCATGCCGGATTATGTGCGCGGACCTGAAATCAGTTATTATCCGAATATACCCCACGGTACATTGGTTGAAAAATTTATCTACAGCACACACCTGCGCAACAACCGGAAAGTTCGTATCTATCTTCCTGCTGAATACGACGAAAATCCTGAGAAATCATATCCTGTCCTCCTCGCACACGACGGATCGGAATATCTATCGATCGCTAACGCGAATAATATCCTCGATTACCTCATTGCTCACGACCGAATCGTCCCCATTATCGGTGTGTTCGTGCCGCCGGTCAACCGCAATGAAGAATACGCATTTTCACAAAAAGACGACTATATGCAGTATATACTCGAAGAAGTCATGACCATGATCGATACAACGTATCGGACAGAGCGCGATCCTTCGTTGCGTGCGATGACGGGGATTTCATTCGGCGGTCTAATCTCGACATATATCTGTTACCACCATCCGGAGCAATTCGGATTATGTGCACCATGTTCGCCTGCTTATTGGCCTGAAGATCGCCAGATATACTATATGCTGTTATATGGCCCGAGGAAAGATTTGAAAATGTACATCGATTGGGGCAGCTATGAAAGCGAATTGATGGTGGACGGGCGTACTCTGGCGGAATATCTGCCGCTCAAAGGCTATCAGGTAAAATGGAACGAATGGCACGAGGGTCATAGCTGGGGCAACTGGCGCGAACACCTGGACATCGTGCTCGAATATTTCTTCGCTTCCCCGACTAACGTACAGGCTGCTGATCCTATGCCTGCTATCCCTGAGGAATTTTCGATCAGCCAGAATTACCCGAATCCGTTCAATCCCGTAGCGAAAATCGATTACGCGTTGCCTGCGGATCATCATGTAAATATCCGTATATTCGATGTCACCGGGCGACTGGTTTCTGTATTGCTTGATAAATATCAAGGTGCAGGACAATACTCAATCACCTGGAACGCAGCCGCGTATCCCAGCGGCGTCTATTTCTGTCGCTTCCAGGCGGGACCTTATAAGAAGACGATCAAGATGTCATTGGTTAAGTAGGATGCAGAAAAATATCGCGTTTAAAACAGGAGATACGACATAAGGGACGACATGAAAATAGACATGAGAAATACGGTAAGACGAATTTTATTCATTATAGTTTGCTCGATAGTTTCCACCTTTTCAGTTTCTTTTGCGACTGCCCATGAACTTATTGAAATCCAGGATCATGTGCTCTCAATTCATTATGGCATTGATAACATCGTGCTGCAGGCGTGTGATGAATCGATTGTTAAGATAAGCTATATCGCGGATGGTACTCAATCCCCTTCAACTCTCATGATACTGGAAAGAGATTGGCCATATACCCCTGTGACCATCGATACAACAGGGGACCCCATCTTATTTAGCACATCTAAATTATCTGTCGAGTTCGGTATAGCAGAATTTTTTATCAAGATCATGGATGATAAGGGACGTATCGTGTTTTATCAGCAATTGCTGACTGACATAACCAATGACCGCCTGCACTGTCTACATGGTGGTGGAAACATATACGGTATTGAGAATAATCAAAACGGAGATCTTACGAGAAGCGGAGAGATCGACATTGAAGCCGGCAGTCAGGGGGATGCAGGCGCCCCGTTTCTCTGGTCATCTAACGGATGGGGCATGATCTGTGATCTGGACGGCGGGAAAATTGATATCCAGGGAGATGAACTGTCTTTTATCAAGCACCACGATGACAACCGTACAGGATTTGAAATTTATGTTTTTACGGGAGAACCGACTCACATTTTCGAAGCAGCGACCGACATCACCGGTAAACCGCCGCTTTTCCCCAGATATAGTTTAGGTTTTATCAACACCGAATGGGGACTCGATGAGGCCGAATTGCTCGATGATATCGCAACGTACAGGGTGAAAAATATCCCCATCGATGTCTATGTGCTCGATTTCGATTGGATGGCCTATGGTGAAGACGATTATGGTGAATTCCGTTGGGGTCCCAAATTCCCCGGAGCCATCAATGGAACCCTACAACCGAAGCTCGATTCGCTGGGCATCAAGCTGTTCGGAATTCGTAAACCACGCGTTCACCTCAATACGATGCAGGGGAATCACTACAGCGAGAATAGTTATTTTTTCGACGAATCTACCGATTATTTTACCGGCAAGCGGGTGGGACGGCTTAATTTCCTTGATGATCGCGTCAGGGATTGGTACTGGTCGAGCTTTGGAATCCGTGAACGGAGCTACGATAAAGGGATCGTTGGATACTGGAATGATGAGGCGGATGAGTACGGTGGCAACTTCATGTTCATGAATATGCAACGTTCGAATTACGAGGGACAACGAGAATACAATAATATACGGGTCTGGTCGATTAATAGAAATTTCTATCTGGGTGCACAGCGGTACGCGTATGCGCACTGGTCCGGTGACATCCCCACCGGATTCAATAGCATGGCGCGGCAGCGCGTATTTATGCTCAGCAGTGTAAACCTCGCATCCGGTTGGTGGAGCATGGATACGGGCGGCTTTCATGGTACGCCTTCGCAGCAAAATTACATCCGATGGATTCAATTTGCCACCTTCGTCCCGCTGATGCGCGTCCACGGTTCATTGGATCAAGAACGCGAACCCTGGTATTTTGGCGAATTGGCGGAGCAAATCGCCAGAGAATATATTAATCTACGTTACTCTTTCATTCCGTACATCTACAGCTATGCTCGTGAAAATCATGAAACCGGCGTCTCCATCGTCCGACCGTTTCATTTTATGTATCCTGAAAATAATTCCCTGGCGAATATGACGGATCAATGGTTTTTCGGCAACGAGATGTTCGTGCGTCCGGTAACCGAAGAGTCTGTATCCTCTGTTACGGTTTTTATTCCGGATGGAACATGGTACGAATTTTGGACAGGCAGCAAATTTATTGGTCCCCAATACGTGAACCTATCGGTTAGCATGGAAAATATTCCTCTATTCGTGAGAGCCGGTGCCATCATTCCCATGCAATTTCCGGGAAGCATCGTGGATGATGCCGCTGTCTCGGGACCTGTGTTGCGCATCGTCAATTATCCGGGCGATGAAGGTCACTTTACTCTCTACGAAGACGACGGGCTGACCTACGCCTATGAAGACGATGTCTATTGTAATACCTCATTTCGATCCCGGCATGATGATGATTTGTCTGAACTGATCATTGAGCAGCGACTGGGAGTATTTACTCCTGCTGAACGCGACTATCTGGCTGAATTTATGCTGATGCCCGATGAGCCGGATAGTGTTCTGTTAGACGGGCGTCGCGTGATGCGCAATGATGATGTTGCGGTCATCGATAGCACGGTCCATGGTTGGACTCATGACGATACTAAACAGAAGACTTTGGTGCGACTCGATGATGATGGGGCTTCGCATACCATTAACGTCTTCTACCAGGCAGATCGCGTTCCGCCGACAGTGGATTCAGTACGTTGCATCGATCGGAATACGGTGCACGTCTATTTTTCTGAACGCGTCAAATTAGGAGATGAATTGCATTCGGCTGAATGGGAAGGAAATTATGCGATAAACAAAGGGGTCTCGGTCGTCAATGCGGTGGCCATGTCGAACGGAAATACAATAGTACTCCTGACGTCCCCTCATCAGGAGGGAGAGGATTATACGATTACAATCAAAGACATTGCTGATCAGAGCAGATTGCAGAATATTATGTCTGCCGCCACGCTGTATTATACCTGTGAAAAAAATCCATTCCGCATTGAGACGATTCAACAGGGATTAAACGGATATCATGGAACAAGCGATGCCCATATCGCTGAGCATTTTCCGGATAATAATATGGGTGGCTACCATCTGTTCGAAGTATGTCGCTATGGTGGCAATAGTGAGGATGATGAAAAATCGATGCTGATTAAATTTGACCTGAATGATCTATTTCTTCAGACAGAGAGTCTGATGAAGGCGGAATTAGTTCTTCTGTTATATGAAACTCGCAACGGATACCCCAGCAAATCCGTCGCCTGTCATCGGTTAGTCCGAACCTGGGCTGAGGGAAATACCGACGTGTCGATCGATGGGGATTTAGCGCTCACCGGATCGGTCACCTGGAACAGCGCACTTCATAACGCACTACCATGGCGCCAACCAGGTGGTGATTTTAAGCAGATGCCCGATGACGAGATTGTTGTTCATAGCGACACCGGCAATGAATATCGATGGGATATCACCTCGAGTCTATTGTTCTGGTTAGCTGAGCCCGACAGCAATTACGGCGTGATACTACGCGAAATCAATCCGAGCACATTCAGCGGCACTAAAGTCTTTGCTAGTTCCGAGAATGAAGATGTGAGTATACGACCCCGCATCGAGCTGACCTACAGTGTTCCCGTGCTGTCTGATCCCATGAACAGTGATCTGCCAGAGAATTTTACTCTGTACCAAAATTACCCTAATCCGTTCAATTCGACCTGCATCATCAGTTTCGATCTTCCGGTAACGAATCGAGTGACTATGGAAATTTACAATGTGTACGGACAACGAGTGAAGAGCATTCTGGATGCCAGGCTACTCATGGCAGGACATCATAAGTTCTCCTGGAACGGTACCGATGGGTCCGGGCTGACGGTGTCATCCGGTGTCTATCTATGCAATCTGGTCTCATCCAGTTATAACGGTTCGAAAAAAATGGTGTTTTTAAGATAGTGAATTTCACACGCCTGGTTATAGCAAAAGAATGATGTCCCTGAAGATAAAATCTGTATGACGCCTGATATTTGATTTAACATGATTATTATTCATATAAGAATTGGTGTCTGCATCGGATGATAATCTATGTTCATTGCTGTAAGAAATTACAATATCCGCGGAGGTAACATGTGGCGCTATGGATTTTTGCTGCTGATTCTGTTTTTATATTGTTCCGATAAATCGGTATATGTGTCCGACACGTTTAGAATTACAGATCATTCCATCATACAAAATCCCGCCAGGGCTGAGATTCAATCAGCGCATGAAATACTATCCACCTATAAAAGTGCTTATCGGGCACCGACCAGGAATGTGATTACATTTAAATTCAGCATCAATGGTCTGGATAACGAACGATATCCGGGTGAAGATCATGTCGCCTTCATTGAACCCGTAAACGGTAAATTTACATCCGACATCTATCACTTCGGTAAACCGGATCCTGAATCGGTTGAAATCAAATTCGAAGATTATTCAAGCTATTTAGCAGAGGACACGGAAGTCACCATTCGGGTCGATATGAACGAGGTTTTAACTGCTTTCAGAACGCAGGGATTTTTTACGACGTACGAAGGGAATTCTATTCCAGCCGATGATTTTGAGGGACTGTATATCGCGGGTGGCGTGTATCCGCTGACCTGGGAATTTACTGCGTTACAAAAACATCCTGAGTACAAAATGTCTGATCCTGATCAGGATGGCATCTATGAAATAACGCTGCTGTTCCCCAAATTCAGGCAGGAGGAGGATAGAGGAGGGGAACCTAAAATTTGGAAATTGACCGAACGTATTGAATCCTATCCTCAATATCAATCACCTCTACCGCTGATTACTGCATTGCATGCACTCTCGCTGGAGGAGATGGTACTCGATATCAGAGACGACGGAGCGTTTATGGCCGGAGCGAAGTGGCCCGGGATCTGGACCCGAGATGTGAGTTACAGCATATTATTATCGCTGGCGTTCATCAATCCGGAGGCTTCGAAGAAAAGCCTGATCGCCAAGGTAAAGAACAACAGAATCGTCCAGGATACCGGAACGGGCGGCTCCTGGCCGATCTCTTCCGACCGCATGACCTGGGCACTGGCAGCATGGGAGGTCTATCTGTTCACTGGTGATGCGGATTGGTTGCGCTATTCGTATGAGGTCATCAAAAATTCAGTCGACGCTGATCTATATACAGTATTCGATAAATCGACTCATCTCTATTTTGGTGAGTCGTCTTTCCTCGATTGGCGGGAACAGACATATCCCCGCTGGATGGATCCGAAAGATATTTACGGCTCCCTGAACCTGGGCACGAATGCCGTTCATCAGCACACTCTGGAGATCGTGGCGATGATGGCGGACTTACTGGGATATGACTCCGGCAAATATTCGCAAATGGCATCGGATGTAAAGCAAGCGATCAATGATCGTCTGTGGATCGCTGATAGAGGATACTATGGACAATATCTTTATGGCAGACATTTCAAGACATTATCGCCAAGATCAGAAACATTAGGTGAAGCCCTGTGTGTGCTGTTCGACATTGCAGACGGGCAGCAAGCCGAATCGATAGTCGCCACCATGCCCTTGTTGGAGTACGGTCCCGCATGCATCTATCCGCAGATTCCGTCCATCCCTCCGTATCACAACGATGCGATCTGGCCATTTGTCGCCGGATATTGGACATGGGCGAGTGCAAAAGTAAAGAATTACCCTGCCGTGGAACATGGACTGGCCAGCATCTATCGTCCTGCTGCGCTGTTCCTTACCAATAAGGAGAATATGGTGGCGACGACGGGTGATTATCTGGGTACGGAAACGAATTCGGATCGCCAATTGTGGAGCGTTGCCGCGAATCTGGCAACAATTTATCGTATCATCTACGGTATGCAATTTACCCCGGAAGGGCTCTTCCTCAATCCTTTCGTTCCTCCTGCTTATGCTGGCGACCATGTGCTGAGTAATTTCACCTATAGAGAGGCGATTTTGAATATACGCATCATGGGTTATGGCGATGAGATCGATTCTACCTTTATCGATGGTCAATTCACAGGCGAACCGTTTATTAGTGCAAATCTAATGGGGGAACATGATGTTTTAATCAAGTTGACGAATAAAATCCGGGATGATCGAACGATTACTGTGGTAGAAAACATGATTAGTCCGAAGACACCTGATTTGAGCATCGATGAGAATGAGTTGAGGTGGACTCCCATCGAAGCTGCGGTAAAATACGTCGTGTTTAAAAATGGTGTTCGACGATATGAGCTAAGTGCTGATACATATGACTATCGCGTCGAAACGGATCAATTCGCTGAATATCAACTGATGGCCGTTGATAAGGATGGTGTGCAATCTTTCCTGAGTCAACCAGTATCCGTGATACCTGAGAGTGATCGGATGATTATCGAGCCGATCGAATTGGCTGAGAAAGGGGAAAATGCTATCGCCGGCCACGAGGGGAGAGCATACATCGAGATGTCGAAACATGAAAACCGAATCATCACTTTCTCCGTTTCCATCCGGTGGCCCGGTAAATACGCGATCGATTTTCGATATGCGAACGGTAGCGGTCCGATTAATACGGACAATAAATGCGCGATCCGGTCATTGTTCATTGACGATAGGAGGTCGGCTGCTTTCGTTTTCCCGCAACGGGGCTCGGGGATCTGGGATGATTGGGGATATAGCAACTCCCGGGTGATTGATCTGGATGCGGGTACACATCGGTTTACCTTGAAATTTACAGAATCAGATGAGAATATGAATGTGGACGAGAATACGGCTTTGCTCGACCATATGCGTCTAATAATGGTCACTGCGATGAATCGATGAGTCATTCAATGCTTTCTAAATGGTACTCTTGATTACATTTATCGCTAAGAGGGTCCGCATCATGTCCTCGTCCATCCCGGCATGAGGACAAACCGTACTTTGATTCGAAAAATAATAGATCATCATTGATGCGAGTCGATCATGGTTTATACATCATTTCTCATTTTCTTCTTGATTTGTGATAAAATAAAGTCTATATTAAAAATAGCTCAATGATAACAGTATCAGCAATATGACGTTCTATTTTTATACATAACGCGATTTTTCGTAATTCACGTCAGTCATAGACTGAGCGGGACGTTTTGCCTTCTATATATGCAAGCTCTGTCTTCCGGTGTATCGATCTTCTTCTTTCTGATATCTACAAAATATAGTTTGATTCACAAAATATGCTCATTGGGTGGTAATCATCTTGAGAAATTTTTGAAAGAAAGGTGATCGGGATGTATTCAGACGAATTGGCTGCAAGCCGAAAGGTCGTCGGGGGAATTTTACTTAGCATTATCCTTCTTAGCGTTCTTCATATGATTGGTTTGACCTGCCTTCGAGCAGGTGAACCACTTCCGGGGGATCTACTCCAGGTTGAGATGTTAAAGGAGATTGAAAGCGAAAATACAGCACTTCTATCCATCGATAAAACCTTGCTGGATTATGGTTACGCGCTCACTTCGTTGACGTTTGTGATAACGAATAACGGTGTGGTGGCATTGAATTGGCATTGCAACGAAGATCCGGACGAATCGTGGATCTCAATCAATGGTTCAAGCAGCGGTAGCCTGGAACATCTCGAGAGCGCCGTCGTGCGAGTCGATGTATCGCGCAGCCAATTACCTGCCGGCCCTAACTACGGGCAGATCATTATCGGATCTAACGGTGGAGATGCGATCATCAGTATTATCGTTGAAGTGGGTCCCTATCCGACAGCACCTATATTAGCCGTCGATCCACGAGTCATCGATTTTAACATGTCCCTCGAACGGAG
Source organism: Candidatus Zhuqueibacterota bacterium (assembly GCA_016926625.1). GTDB lineage: Bacteria > Zhuqueibacterota > Zhuqueibacteria > Thermofontimicrobiales > Thiofontviventaceae > Thiofontadaptatus. The sequence goes on along the minus strand of JAFGOE010000044.1, from coordinate 36,314 downwards.
GTCGTTTGTCATTAAAAATAGGGGGGCGGGAACGCTCGTATGGACAGCAACTGCGAGCGGTGATGTCGACTGGTTGAGTTCTATCGAACCGACGAACGGGGCATTAACATCGATGAAGGAGGCAGTGGTTGAGGTAGTAGTCGACAGGAACATGGCGGATGTCGGGTTGAATACGGCGACTATCGATATCACCACGAATAACGGCATGCAGACCGTCCTTTTCGAACTCATCAACGGAGATCCACCGCTTGAGATCCGCGCAAATGTTGGAGGCGAAGCCTATAGCGCGGTGAACGGTGACCGGTTTTCTGCAGATCGTCCTTATGTGGAAGGAGCCTGGGGTCATGTACGCGGCTTTCTTTTTGAGACCACACAGCCGATACGCAATACAGACGATGATGCTCTGTATCAAAAGGAATTATTCTGGATTGATGGTTATAAATTTGACCTGCCGAACGGCATTTATACAGTCACCCTGCATTTTGCCGAGTTGTATTATTTTTATATCGGCGGCCGAATCTTCGATGTCTTCATCGAGAACGTGCTGATGCTCGATAAGTTGGACATCTTCGCGGAAGTCGGCTTGTATTCAGCTTTGAAATACAATTTTGAACATATCGCCGTAACCGATGGCCGTCTGGATATCGATTTCAAGCACTGGATGGCTCATTCCAAGTTGTCGGCTATCGAAGTGATCACAGAGAGTACGACTTCTCCGCTTATCGCGATCTCCCCATCGCAACTTGATTTTGGAGTTGATCAGAACAGCTTGACGTTTTTAATTCAAAACATCGGTAATGATGTGCTCGACTGGACTATTGACAAAAACCTGACAAACTCATGGATCACTTCGATCGTACCGGTAGCAGGAAGTGTGTCAGCAGGAGGACAGCAATCCGTTGCTGTCTCTATCGATAGGCATGGACTTGCTAACGGTGAGTATTTCGAGAACTTAGCGATACAGTCTAATGGTGGATACGCATCCATCGATCTTAAGATGAGTGTGAATGAACCTCAGAGCTCAACCCAGCGGGTGAATTGCGGCGGCGTTGAAGATTACGTGGACCGCACAGGCCACGTATGGTACAGGGATAAGCCCTATTCAATCGGAGGCTGTGGATACGTGCGTGGAAATTCGTATGAGACGACTGATCCGATTCACGATACAGAAGATGACAAATTATATCAAACAGAACACTGGGACATGAGTGAGTATCGTTTTGATATAAGCAACGGATTTTACGAAGTTAACCTCCATTTCGCGGAGATTTACTTCAATTCATCGGGTATGCGCGTATTTCAGGTAGATATTGAAGGAGATCGTCGACTTTCAACCTTTGATATTTATAAGGAGGTAGGTCACGACAGGGCACTCATCAAGACGTTTATGGTACAGGTAAACGATCAGCAATTGAATATTGAGTTCATCCCCGGCATTGAAAATCCTAAGATCTCGGCGATTGAGATTAAACCGGTTAACGAGGAACCGTTGCTCTCGATATCGACCTCGATCCTTGACTTCGGATTGTATGCGAACACGATGTCATTCACCATTGAAAATTTGGGATTGGGCATATTGCATTGGCAGATCAGCGACCAGCCAGACAAAGAATGGATGAAATCGATTCGTCCTGATCACGGTGACCTTGGTGCAGGTGCGTCCTGCATGGTATCCGTCGATATCGACCGGACGAATATCGTTCCCGGCAGTTACGAGGGGTCACTATCTATTGAATCCAACGGAGGTGCAGCGGTCTTGCACTTGCGATTTCAGGAACAGGAAGCAAGCGATTATGTCCGGCGCGTGAACTGTGGGAGTAATCACAGCTATATTGATCGCAGGGGAGATGAATGGAGTGCGGATCGATCGTACACTTACGGGGAATGGGGCTATGACGGCGGATTTAGCTATCTCACCACGGATCCGATAGCCGATACATTCGATGACGTCCTCTATCAGTCGGAGCGTTGGGGACTACAAGGTTACAAATTCGATCTGGAGAACGGACATTATGAGATACAACTTCTGTTCGCTGAAATCTACTTCAAGAAGAGCGGTGAGCGGAATTTCCACGTGATGATAGAAGGCCAGCAGGTGCTGACGAACTTCGATATATACAGCCTTTACGGCCATGATCGTGCAGCCTTGGAACTGTTCACGACCGATGTGACAGACGGACAATTGAACATCGAATTTATACAATGTGTGGAAGATCCTAAGATTTCAGCAATACTGGTCAGGTCTATAGCTGAAGATCCTGTACTCAGCGTCGAACCATCGACACTAGATTTCGGAACCGGCCGTGTGACAATGTCGTGTTCGATCAAGAACAACGGTTGCGGACAACTGGATTGGGCTATGTCCGGAGTAGCGCCGCAGGCGTGGATTGCTTCGATTATGCCAGATCACGGGACTCTGGCAGCAGGTGCATCACAGCCCTTGACGGTCACTGTGAATCGTGACGGGTTGACGTCAGGGGAGTATCGGGAGGTTCTCAACATCCTGTCCAATGGTGGTGAATCGGTAGTGGAGGTCTTGTTGAGCGTCATTGAACCGGCATCGTATGTCCAGCGGGTGAATTGTGGAGGGGTGACGTATTACGCGACGACCGGAGAGGTGTGGAGTGGTGATCAGGCCTATCGAATAAGTAGTTGGGGTCACGTCGCGGGACACAATTACATCACGAGCGATCCTATCGCGTCGACCGATGAGGACAAAATTTATCAATCCGAGCGGTGGGGACTGAGTTCATATCAATTTGATGTACCCAACGGTGACTATGATGTGACGCTGTTGTTTGCTGAAATTTATTTCTACAGTTCCGGTAAGCGTGTATTTCATGTGGATCTTGAAGGTAGACGCGTGTTGACGAATTTCGACATTTATAAAGAAGCCGGACACGATCACGCGTTGAACAAAGCATTCCGAGTGACTGTTCCCGATGGTCAGCTGAATATCAATTTCGTTCCGGCAATAGAGGACCCAAAGATAGCAGGCATTGAGATCAGAAAAATCGAATCCAGGATGATCGCCTGGGACGGTGAAGAGAGTTCTTCAGTTAACGCTGAAATATCACTTCCAACGGAACATGTATTGTACCAGAACTATCCCAATCCTTTCAATCCCAGCACCACAATCTCGTTCGATTTGTCTGAGGAAACCTCGGTTAAGATCGATATCTATAATTCACTGGGACAATGTATCTCGACTCTATTGAATGGGAAAATGCCGGCAGGGATGCATTCGATCGTTTGGAATGTGGATGAGAATTCTGCCATGCCCCTCTCATCCGGGGTCTACTTCTGCGTGCTTCAAATAAAAGATAGCCAGAAAACAATGAGGTATGTGAAGAGGATGTTGTTGAGTAAGTGAGTAGTCTGCAGTACTTTAACTACAGAGCTTTTTTACCACCGAGGGCACAGAGGACACAGAGCCCTTATCCCCTCCACCAATGTATAGATCTTTTCCATCTTTAGCGGGACGTAGATATAAAAAAGATTATTTAGGGGATGAGAAGGGAGGGGCTCTGTGTCCTCTGTGCCCTCGGTGGTTATAAAAAAAAATTTACCCACCACTGTTGTGGAAAATATTGATAAACTCACCTATTTTCCCCTTAACTCATTTTTTATTTTGATATTATAAAAAAAAGTTTATATTAGTTAATAAACTCCATCGGAATTGTCTCGATAGTTCTCAATGAAACCGTTAACTCAATTATATAATGATTGTGAATATTGACCAGAATCTGCTGTATGCTGATTTGAAGAGGATAGAAATGAGAAATGGAATCGAACGGATCAGACGAAGTGTGCAACAAAAACATAGTTTATGCGTAGTATTTATAATATTATACATTATAATTTTATCTTTTTTAGGAGGAGGCTTTATGACAAAAGGTCGTATTATTCTGACCCTGGTACTTGTTTTGGGATTTGCAGTGAATTTGATTGCTGACTACGAAGTGGGTCAGGAGTATCACGGTTTCAAATTAATCGAAAAACGATTTGTTAAGGAGGTCAATTCGGATTGTTATGTATTTGACCACGTGAAGAGCGGTGCCCGGCTGGTGAAGATCGCGGCCGATGATAATAATAAAACCTTCGGCATTACGTTCAAGACAGTCCCGGAAGCCGACTGGGGCACTCCCCATATCATGGAACATTCGGTGCTCAACGGATCGAAAAATTTTCCGGTTAAGAGTCCTTTCGATGTTCTGATAAAGGGATCGCTCAACACGTTTTTAAATGCCATGACGAGCAGTGACTGGACGATGTATCCTGTCGCCAGCATGAACGACAAGGACTATTTCAATTTGATGCACGTCTATCTCGACGCGGTATTGAATCCCTTGATTTACGATGATCCCCGAATATTTAAACAGGAAGGCTGGCATCATGAGCTCGTCCATAAAGACAGCGCCATTGTCTACAAAGGCGTCGTATACAATGAGATGAAAGGTGCTTTCTCCAGTCCCACCACGGAGCTCAACTATCAAGTCTATAAGAATATTTTCCCCGATAACAGTTATGGTAATGAATCGGGCGGGTATCCGACAGCGATACCCAAATTAACCTATGAGAAATTTTTAGATTTTCATCGCCGTTTCTATCACCCAGTCAATTCTTATATCTTCCTGTATGGTGACGCAGATCTTGATAAGGAACTGAATTTCATCGATTCCGAATATTTGTCGAAATATGACAAAGAAGATGTCAGGGCGAAAATCGGGATACAGAAGCCGTTCGATGAGATGAAGGAGGTAACTGCCTACTATCCGGTCATCGAGGGGCAATCGATAGAAGATCAGACCTATCTCGCGTTTACGAGCGTCGCGGGATTAAATACTGACAGAGCTCTGGCCATGGCACTCGACATCTTGAGCGATGTACTGGTAAATCAGGAATCAGCACCGGTGAGGCTCGCCCTGCAGCAGGCTGGAATCGGGAAGGACGTCAGTGCGTATGTCGATGATATAAAACAAAATGTGTTCTCAATCATCGTCAACAATGCGAATCCAGTAGATGGACAAAAATTCCATGAAATCGTCATGAATACACTGGACGAGATTGTAAAAAATGGATTGGATAAGAAGGCAGTTGAGGGGACGATCAATCGTCTCGAGTTCAGACTACGTGAGGGTGATAGCGCGCAAAAAGGGTTACGATATCTATTTCAACTTATTCCGGGTTGGTTATTCACGGATGATCCGTTTCACAGTCTCGAATATGAAAAGCCTTTAGCGCAGGTGAAGACTGCCTTAAATAGTACCTATCTAGAAGACATTATCAAAAATTACCTGATAGACAACAACCATCAGTTATTGCTGACTCTTGCACCGAAACCTGGTCTGGAGCAAGAGAACAATGAGCTGATTCGTAAAGAGCTGGAGGACTATAAAGCGTCTCTGGATGAAGAGACATTGGAGAAACTGATCAAGGAAACACAGGAACTGATCGATTATCAAAATCGCGAAGACAGTCCCGAAGCATTAGCCACGATCCCATTATTACAAAAATCAGATATTAATCCTAAGGCTGAATGGTACGATCTTACCGAAACGACGGTGGCAGGAGTGAAGGTTCTCCACCATGAAGAGTTCACAGACAATGTCGTATACGTGGATCTTTATTTCGATGAACGTGTGCTGCCGATGGATTTAATCCCTTATTCAGCATTACTGTCCGAGGTGCTTGCGAGTCTGAATACAGAGAATTACGGTTACGGCGATTTGGATAAAGAACTAAATATTCATACCGGTGGCTTTAGTACTGGCTTGCGAACTTATTTGGAGAACGAAGATGATGAAGCGCTGATAGCTAAATTCGTTTTATCTTCAAAAGCAACCAACCAGAAAGTGGATAAACTTTTCGAATTGGCTCGCGAAATCGTCACTAAGACAAAATATGGTGACAAAGATCGGCTGAAGGCTGTTTTGACGAGACACCAGGCTCGACTCGATGCAGCAGTCAAGGGAAACGGATTCGGCTATACAAGATCACGCATAAATTCCTATTTTTCTAATAACGGCATGTTCGATGAGTTGACATCGGGACTCGCTTATTACTGGTTTATAACCGATCTGACCAATAGTTACGATGCAAGAGCTGATGAGATTATTGACAATTTAGTTAAAACAGCGGAATTACTCTTCAATCAACGGAATCTGATCGCAGCGACGACGTGTAAAGCCGAAGATCTGGCGCTGATCAACGCCCAGTTAACCGATTTCGTGAAGTCCCTGCCCAGGAGCCTGACCGTTGCTGAAGTATGGAAATTAGAACCCGCTAAACGGAATGAGGGACTCTTATCGGCTTCAAAAGTACAATATGTCCTGCAAGGGTATGATTTCAAAAAACTTGGTTACGAGTGGGATGGGAAATATCGTGTGTTGAGTAAGATTCTCTCCAGTGATTATCTGCAAAATAAGATTCGTGTAATCGGTGGCGCCTATGGCGGATTTTCGATTATCTCTTCGAATGGAAATTTCGTACTCGCGTCATACCGCGATCCAAATCTGAAAGAGACGTTGGAGAATTACGACGGTGTTGTTGATTATCTGTCGACTTTCGAAGCAGACGATGAATCGATGACGCGTTATATCATCGGCACGATTGCCGGAATGGATCGTCCTCTTCGTCCTTCAGAGAAGGGCAGTGTCGCGGTACGTCGGTACTTCCAAAAAACTACACCTGAACGCGTACAGAGCGACCGTGACGCCGTATTGGCTACCACTGCATCCGATATCAGGAACATGACGAAGCTAGTACAAGATGTACTTGCTCAGGAAGCAGTTTGTGTATACGGTAACGAAGAAAAGATTAAGGACAATAAAGTCTTATTCAACGAAATCGTACCCATCACAAAATAACGATTTGAAGAGCGCCAGGGAACAACTCTCCGGCGCTCTGCATATTTTATTTGTATCTTTCCCTTTTTGATAGAGCGGAAACGATATGTCGATGAAAAGAAACGGCGGAAGAAAAGTATTAATTAGGAACCTGATGCGGATTTCGGTGACTTATTAAATGGGAAGGAGTTAATGACGTTTTGATGAAAAAAATATTTTGCTTGTTATTTATCCTGGTAATTTTCACTCACATAGCCTATTCAGCCGATGTGTATCTCGTGTTAGGTTCGGATACGGCGATCTGGGATGGAATGGAAACACGAAAATATCATTGTACTTATAATGGCCAATTATACACTGATCCGTCTCTTAACGGCTACGGTGTGATGGATCCTGCATTCAGAAATGGACTGGTCGATTCTTACAGTACTCCCTTAAAAATGACCTGGTGGATGATGGCCGGTAACATCTTTCGATACGCAACCAACAACAACGTGCCAATTCCCAATATTATGACCATGTACCTGATGAAGAAATATCATGGTGAGATGATAGAGCGATGGGGCGATGAGTTGTCATTACATTATCATACCTTTATCTGGAGTGACTACGACGGAGATGGAACGTACTGGTGGAACCAGTCGGAGACATTTCTGGACTGTAAAGACGATTTTGATTATACGCTGAGCCAATTCCTCCTCGAAGAAAATGTATTTCCGGTCTCCTTTCGCAGTGGATGGCATTACATGGATAACGACTGGCAGCATAATCTGAACGAACTACTGCCGTACAGCATGCACAACGCCTCGCCTTATCATGGTATCGACACAGAAGAACCTTTGGATAACAATTACGACTGGTCTCAAGGCCCCCGAGTATTCGTACCCTATCACGCATCTCTGGAGAACTACCAAATACCCGGAGGCGGAAAGGGCTGGAACGTCCGCTCCATCCATTTCGGGACCGCAGTCGGTCAGAATGTGCTGGATGACATCTTCCGACAGGCAAGTTTCGGATTCACTCAGGTCGCGTGTATCTGGGGCCATTTGCCGGAAACCGATTTCCTGACAAATATTCAAAAAATCGATCAATTAGCGCATCAGGCGGCGACAAAATATCCGAACGTCAAGTTCAGGTATTGTACCGCAATCGAAGCGATGCAGCGATATCGAAAAACAAGCGATGACCAGCCACCAGCCGTGAGTGTTGATTATGGTGCAAACGGTCAGTATTTGGATCTATCGATAGAAGTGGATGAACCCATCTTTCAAACAAAGCCCTTTGTCGCTTGTAAAGATGTTTATGAAAATTATTTTTTAGCCGAACTGACCCAAACCGGGGAAAACCAGTGGCGAATCTCACAGGATATCGATTTTCAAAATCTGGCAAAAATCGGCATCTCCCTTTGTGATACCGTGGGAAATCAAACCAATAAATTGATCCCTATCATACCTGATGATCATTTTGTAGACAATACAGACAATGGTTACACAGAACTTGCCGGTAATTGGAGTACGCAGACTAAAAACGCGTGGGGCGTAGATTCACGTATGGCGACGGTGGCGGACTCGGTCATAGCTCGCTGGTCATTCGACGTCCCCGAAACTCGATTATATAACGCATTCATTCAGTTCCCCGAAGTAGAAAATCCGATTAATCAGATGCTCATCGAATTACATTGTGGACGATCTGTGATCGATACGGTTTATCTGGAGGGTGATATCCAGGCCAAAGAATGGATTCCCTGCGGAAGCGGTGAGTTGATACAGGGCTGTAAGGCGTTCATTCAATTGAAATCGTATGATGTTGGCTCGAACATCGCGGTTGATGTCGTTAAATTCTCAGCCTATGTGCGAGATTATGATCTGTATCTTAATCAGGACCATATCGATTTCGGCGAGGTGGTCAAAGAGGATACCCTTGTAAACGAATTAGTTCTTTTCAACTATGGTTCAAAGGAATTGACGGTTTACCAGGTGTATTCATCAGGTAAAAACGTACATGTTCCGATGAATTTTCCATTGACCATTCCCGCAATGAAGTCGCTGCCTCTGCCGATCCATTTTTGTTCGAATACCATCGGGATCTATCAGGATACGCTGTTCATCGAAAGCAATGATCCCAACGAACCAGAAATCAAGCTGCATGTGATTGCCAATGTTCAGAATTATTTTCGAATCGTAGATAATGAAGATGCGGTGAATTATGAAGAATCTGGCGACTGGCGTTACAGTGTAACCTATGCTTATGGAGGCACGAGTCGTTATTCGTTCGTAAATCAGGATCCTCATGCATACGCCGTTTACCGTGCGGTGTTGGATCAAAGCGGTGTTTATGAGATATTTGAAATCGTACCCAAAAGCACAAACTCGACCCATGATGCCGTTTATCGAATCAACATCGGCGGAGAATTCGCCGATAGTATACACATCAATCAGAATACAGGAAGTGGTGATTGGGTATCGCTGGGTAAATACGATGTTCGCGCGGGTGAAAACGTTGCTGTCACAATTTGCAATTCTGGTAAGCGTGTCGTTGGTGACGTGTTGCGCTCGGATGCGATTAAATTTTCATTGGTTCAGGAGGCGACTCGCATCGCTCGTCCTGATGATAAGATCCAACCGAATCGATTTTCGATAGAACAGAATTATCCGAACCCATTTAATCCATCGACGTCCATCTGTTTTAATTTGCCCGAAGATGGTACAATTTCGATCAAGATATTCAATGTCCGCGGTGAAATCGTCAGAGAAATGTCTGACGTGTTTTATCCTGCGGGTGAGAACATGTACATCTGGGATGGGTTGAACGCGGAAGGAAGTGAAACGGCAAGCGGTGTATATATGTTTTCGATTGAGTACGGCTCTGTGTTATCCAGTATTAAGATGCTAAAGTTACACTAATAATGTATGAGTCAGATAATGAAATTTAAGATAATCGGTTGTCGACATAGTATCAAATTAACGGAGGCATTATGTTAAAGCATCGATTGTCATTTCTGTTATTTTTAACCATCGCAGTGCTGCAATTGTATACTCTGTTCAGATACATAAGGCGGTTACCCGACGACTATATCGGTATAACCATATTTGCTATAACGATTGTTTTGTTGTTATTTACAGCTACAATTTCTTATTACCGGTATAAACGAGAATTACATAAAAAATCGAATTAAAACTAAAGGAGTCCTAGAATTGAGATTCGGCGGGAGGAAAATAGTCTTATTTATCATGCTCATTATCTTTATTGGATTTCATTCGATTTTCGGGAAATCGAAGATCGAACAAATCAATGAGATAGTCGGTCGATATTACCATCTCGGACTCTTCAACGGGTGTATCCTGGTTGCTGAAAACGGACAAAAAATATATGAGAGCGCGATGGGATATACCGACTTCAATCGGAATGAGCTGCTTACGTTAGATCATCGTTTTCGATTGGCATCCCTATCGAAACAGTTTACCGCGATGGCAATGATGATCCTGGATGAGAGAGATTCTCTTTCCATCAATGAAAACGTGAGAAAGTATTTACCTGAACTACCTTATCGATATATTCAAATCAAGCATTTGTTAACTCATACCTCCGGTTTACCCGATTACGGTATGTTGCTGGATGAACATTGGGATATCGAAAATAAGTTTAAAGACAGACGAAGCATCGTGAGCAATGAGGATGCATTCAAACTTTTAATCGAATTAGAACCGCAGACCAATTTTTTCGCGGGACAGCGCTATGAATACAGCGACACAGGGTATATGCTTTTAGCATTGATTGTGGAACGAGTGACAGGGATGCAGTTTCAGGATTTTATTAAGGAAGCGATCTTTAAACCCTTGCAGATGAGTGATTCCTACGTGAACAGATCCACCGGAATTCTCGATGCGACAAGACGGGCAAAAGGTTATCGCCTGAACGATTTGCATACAGGCTATGAATCGTATGACTTCCATTATCAAAACGGGATGTACGGCGATGGGGGGGTGATATCGACTGTCCGTGATCTGTTTAAATGGGATCAGGCCCTGTACACAGACATATTGGTAAGTGAGACGATGCTGCAGCGTGCGTTCTCACCATTTATGCTATACGATTCTACCTTTTCCGATTACGGCTTCGGCTGGTCCATCATTTCAACTGATTCTGGTAAAATTTTCGCTCATGGCGGAAGCTGGCTCGGCTACAGGACTTTTATACTGCGCTATCCGGAATCAAAATCGACAGTGATCCAGTTGTGCAATATGCCGGGCATCAATGACGGTGAACTCGCATTCAAGATCTATGATATCTTAAAAGGCAAATCTGTTGAAATGCCTCAAAAATCTATCGCCAATGAGTTGATGGAGATTATCAATAATTCTGACATGGGTTCTGCGCGGGACAAATTCTACAGTGTCCTGGGACAAAAAAACTCGAATTACCGTATTGATGAAAATGAGCTATTAGATCTCAGTCATCGATTAATGGATCTCGAAAAAATTCCGGAAGCAATCGAAATTTTGAGACTATGTACCGTTGCGTTCCCTAATTCAGTACAGGTCTATAATGATCTCGCTCAAATCTATCTTCTCATTGACGAAGGCGAGCTGGCGATAGATTGTCTGCAAAAATCGCTTATTTTGAATCCCGAAAATAACCTGGCGGCCGAGCTGCTGAGCGATCTAAATCTGGAGTTCGACCGTGCTCCCACCCGCACGATCCATTTTCGGGTGATCCCGAAAATAATCGTGGAGGGCGATGACCTCTATATTACCGGAAACCATTCCAATCTCGGTTCCTGGAATCCGGGTGCCATAAAATTATATGAAGAACACGACAGAACCTGGACCAGAGAGGTGAAGTTGAATGAGGGTATGATGGTCGAATATAAGATCACACGAGGTCATTGGGATAATGAAGCCGTCAATGAACAAGGCCTGGTACCACCTAATTATACGTTTAAAGTACAATCTGATACGACCATTGAAGTCAATGTGGCAAACTGGAAAGATTTGATGGGGGATAATTAACTGTTACCCTTGATAAAATTATATAAAGAGTTTCGCAGATCGAGTTGAGAATAACCATTTTCGCCTCAACAGGGTTCGTATGTGATGCTTAATTTTTTGTCCCGGGACGTCCCATAACATCATTTTAGAAGATACCTCTATTTCATGAAAGATAAGATCTATCAGTATATCAAAGCCAAATCCGGTGGTATTGATTCAGACGAAATTATTCGGGAGTTTTTCCATATACGTACCGACTATCCGAAGCAGATGCTCGATATCGTGGAACAGATGATGTCGGGTGATTCAAGGTTTATTCGTGATCGCGATAACCTCTGGAATATCAACAAAAAGATGGAGACGATCTCATTAGCCGAAGTTCAGATTGCAGTGGTTGACGCAGATTACATCCAGTTGGACGCGAAACGTACCATCCCCTCGCTCATTGGTGTTTTGGTATGTAAAAATACAGATCTCATATTCCAAAAAATATGCGAAATAGACTACCCTTTCGATTTATCCGAAAAAATGCAGGGGCAGATCGAGAAGCAGAAAGAATACCTCGACGTCGAACGCACGACGCCTGCAAATCTGGCGACTATTTTTAACTCCCTCGACCAATCCATACTTATCCACACGGCGCCGGCGCGTTTTGTAACTATGCTTAATCAACTGTTCAGAAAACGAATCGGTATGGAACTGGAGATTCAATCGTTTTCATTGGGACAGATCTTAAAGGGCATTGATCCCCATATTAACATGAATTCGTTCGAGGCTATTCTCGATGCGCTTGAAATTCAGCATACGGAAAATCCGGATTTAAACGAACGACTCCAACTCCGCTGGGCGATTATCATGAAGATGATAGAAAAATTATCATCATTGAATATAACGACCCGTGCACAGCTCGAAGAGTTTGTGGATGAAAAAAATAGCTATATCGACTTCAATCAATTTAATTTCGATGAGTCCTATCTTAAGGATATCCCTCAAAATCCTGGAGTTTATCTGATGCGGTCCAGCAATGGTAGTGTTTTCTATGTGGGAAAGGCAAAAAATCTAAGAAACAGATTGCAGAGCTATTTTATCAAACGATCAGTGACCGACAAAAAAATAGATATGATATTCGGCATGCTGTTTGAATTGACCTATGAAGAGACCGGTTCTGAGTTGGAGGCCCTGTTACTGGAAAATCAATATATTCACTCTTATCAGCCTGAAATCAATCGACAGATAGCAGTTGACACAGATCATTCACTTCACATTGAGAAAGAGGATTTGATCGTATTCTTACCAGCCCTGGAACCCGATTTTATCGCCGTGTTTTTCATAAAAAAAGCCGATCGGATGTATCTGCGCCGCCTGCAACGTCACGCCGACGACCTGCAGTCGTGCGAAGCCCTTGCCTCGATGTTTTACGATGAACGGTCTGAGATTGAGAGCGAGTACTCCGTCGAACAAATTGAAATATTCTGGCGCTGGATATGGCTCAATAAAGATAATATTTCTCATATCAGCCCCTCGTGGTACTCGTCGCCCGACGAACTGTTGGAAAAAATATCCCTTTACATTTCAGATACCGAACTTCTCCATAAACGAATAGCTCATCTATAGCAACTAATTTCAATGGATATGACTATCGATTAACTTCTCCAAATGATTTTGGTATAGAGTGAGCCTGCATTACTTAAAACCCCGTTGTGCGCGATTTACATCCTTATTCATAACTTCAGGTGATTACCGATTCATGTTGAGCAGCCGCGTTATGATTACATTTCGCTTTGCGCCATGGGACCTGGTGCCATTTCCTCCTGCTTAAGGGTACTTACTAAATATAGCAGGAGCAAAGTGGCATCTGGATAAGCATCATTTCCCGGTATGTAAAGGACTCCATTCACTATAATAATCAGCATAGATCCTGCATTTTCCCTGCGATTTCCAGTGAAAATTGTAATTATACGTCCAATCCATAAATCCCGAGCTGCCTCCGCTGGTGGTCGTGATGATATAACGTGCGGCGATGTCACCGATGCCGGTCGCTTGTCGGCCCGGCAGAGTATGATCGCCTTTATTCGCATCGAACGGAATCCAGCCGTAATTGGGCAGGTACACTTCGCACCAGCGATGGAACACATCATCCATGCTGGCATCATCGCCGCGCAACGATACTGCTCCCACATATCGTGCCGGCACCCCATTAGCGCGACATAAAGAGATCAGACTAAATGAATATTCTGAACATGACGCGGTGCCACGTTTCAGCACCGTCGGCGCCGTATTCCAGCCACCCACTGGTTTAAGATTATAGCTCAAATGGTCGATCAGGTACTGATAAATTTTTCGGGCGATCCAGTATGGGTTCGTTTCGTTCCCAACAATCTCCTTGGACAACTTTTTAATATAGGGATCATTGATCAGTATTTTTTTTCCATCGACGAGATATTTTTCTTTAATATCGCCAGGGATTTCTTTCAATGAACCAACTTTATCCGGATCGACATGATATCGTACAGCCATTACCTCAGCAGCTATGATCATTTTAGCCCGAAATACCTCACCGCTGTTTAGTTCAGCGATTCGATAGTGCGCGAACCGCTGTCCCCATTCATCGGTGACGAAATCGACTGGCGCTGGTTCGAATCGGGGAGGAGCTATCAGCCGTTGATTGTCCCTATCCGTCGGTACAGCGATATATACATCAAGAGCAATGACCTGATCCGGTCCGTAATTTCGGAATTCGAAATAATTATCCAGATTTAATTCCTTTCCATCGGATTGAACCATGTAATCCGCTGCGTCAATGTTGATGCGGTAAAGCCTGTCGGATTCATAATCTGCGTTCCAAATCGCCTTGCCGTCCCATGCAAGACCCCGAGCATGGTGATGAGGTGCCGATAAGTGCATCACCACCATACCTGTAACCGGGTCGACCCGGTAGATCATATCATCAATGCGGTCTGTGACCCACAGATATTTGCCATCGAAGGTGAGGCCGTCGGCATTCATCGAGGGCGTCGGGATATGGGTGATCATCATACCATCTTCCGGATCGAGGCTCATGATAAGATCCAGCCTGTCATCAACCACCCACAGGTTGGTGCCATCCCAGGCAAGGTCTTTTGGATTTTTGGTATAGGATTCAACCACTCGATCAGCTACACCTGTGCTGATATCAATTCGATACAGGTACCCCTCTTTGTCGTCGATGCACCACAAATGCGTCCCGTCCCAGGTCAGACCCGTTGGACTGTAACCCGGAGAAGGGATTTTACGGTGAATGATGTCTGAAACGGTATCAACTTGATACAACGTGTCCGTCTGCCGATCAGCATACCACAGGTGCTGACCATCAAATGCAAGTCCTGTTATGAAATGATGTGTACATGGTTTTTCGAATTCCACATCATTGATGGCAGAATAAACATGACTCGCCATCAACAGCATTAATAACCCGATAGATACAAACAGCTTTTTCATGGTTCACCTCGATTTTATCGTATTCATATCTTATTTATATGAAAAAATACCGTAATTTGCAAGTGATTTATCATTCACACCTGGTGTCAATCAATTCAAGCACTATATTTGCAGCGACTGACCTGATAAAATAATATTCCATTATCAAATTTTCTAGGCGTCTGAATTTTTAATTGACAATAAATATTTTTATGCGTATCTTAAAAATTTAACACTATTCATTATCTTGAAGTAAATTACGGAGCAATGCGTGTCGTTAGACGAAATTCGTGAGCCCGTGATGCGGGAGCTTGAGCAGGTGGAGGATGAGTATCAGCATCTGATGGATTCTGACGTTCAATTGATCTCAGAAATCTCCGACCACATCATATCGTTAAAGGGTAAACGAATCAGATCCTTGATTCTACTCTTATGCAGTGGAATTCAGGGGGGCATCACTCCGGCTTCGATCAGGACTGCGGCTTTAATTGAATTATTGCACACCGCGACTCTAATCCACGATGACGTTGTCGATGATTCTGACATGCGACGAGGAGCGCGTTCAGTTAATTCGATATGGAATAATAAGATATCGATCCTGGTGGGCGATTTTATTTTTTCATCGATACTGTTAAGCCTCCATGAGTTAAGTAATACTGAGGTCACGCGAGTTATCGTGGAAGTCACCAGAAAGATGAGTCAGGGTGAGTTGTTGCAGCTTCAGTACAGCAATAATTTTGAGATAGAAGAAGAAATGTATTATACCTTGATTCGCAACAAGACCGCTTCGTTGATTTCCGCCTCATGTGAAATAGGAGCCTTGACATCGAACACGGCGAATCGAGATCACGTACGTCACATGAAAATGTTCGGTGAGCTACTGGGTATTGCTTTTCAGATCAAAGACGATCTCCTCGATCTGATGGGTATCGAAAAGACGCTGGGAAAGCCTGTTGCTAAGGATATTATTGGAAATACGATTACTCTTCCACTCTTATATAGCCTTAAGCATTCGAAAAAGAAGGATCATGATCGCACTGTTAAGCTGATGGAAAGAAAATTAAGTCCTGATGAAATTAATGAACTACGAACCTTTATTGCGGACAACGGTGGTATGGAACATGCGATGAGAGTCGCCGAGGACCATGTAAACCGTGCACTAGATCACCTTAAGATGTATGAGGATTCAATCTACAAACGTTCCCTGCACGAGCTGTCTTTATTTATTTTAAATCGGGAAAATTAGATGATCAGAAAATACATATTTTTATCGACTTTATTACTCATCTTCTGTGTATGCGGTGGGCAGGATTCTCTCCAACCGATTGTTAAGACAAAGTTTTTGATGGATACTCTGGTAGAAATTTCGGTCTATGATCAGGACATTTCCGAAGAGGAAGTCACCGCGCTAATTGACGCGGCATTCATCGAGATCGCTTATCTGGATAGTCTGTATAATAATTACAATGAATTCTCCTATGTCACCTACATCAATAATAACGCGTATAAAACCGCTGTTCCATTGGATACGGGACTGGTAAACTTGTTAACAACCAGCATCCACGTATCCGAGTTAAGCAATGGTGCGTTTGATATCACGATCGCTCCGGTTCTCGATGCCTGGAATTTCGGAGGTGATGTGCCGAATGTACCTGAGGAGAGCGCTATTCGCAGTGCCCTCTCACGGACGGGTTATAATTTCCTCGAGATTAAGAACAATAAAGTGAAATTTCTAAAGAAAGACATGAAAATTGACCTCGGTGGCATTGCTAAGGGATATGTCGTCGATCGAGCGATGTCGTCACTGGTAAAGAACGGGATCACCGATGCGATGATCAACGCAGGGGGAGATATCAGAACGATATGCGGCCCCATGACGGAGAATAAGCGGAGTGTCTGGATTCGGCATCCACGGAAAAGAGAAAAATTATTTGGAAGATTCCAGATGGATACGGGTAGTGTTGCAACCTCCGGAGATTATGAACGATTTTTTATCAGCGATTCGGTACGATATCATCACATCGTCGATCCGAAGACAGGATACCCTGCAGACAAGTGTGTGAGCGTAACGATTGTGTCAGAGAACTTGATGGTTGCAGATGCCTTCGCTACAGCCGTATTCGTTCTGGGTCCGGATGCCGGGCTGGGATTTATCGAACGGCTGCCGGAAATTGAAGGGATCATTATCTATGAAAAAAACGATAGTTTAGTGTATAAAGTGTCCAGTGGATTAGTTGATAAATTTTTGGTAAATTAATCCATTGAGCTATGATATGTTTTCATTATACAGCGTACATGATAAGCGGTTTTGGATCGACCGCTTGCTGTTGATCGATCTATAGCGCTTTTCTGTTCTTTCAATCATATCTCGTTAAATAATATATTTTGGCAATTTTGAA
The DNA here is from genome assembly GCA_016926625.1 of Candidatus Zhuqueibacterota bacterium. Lineage (GTDB taxonomy): Bacteria > Zhuqueibacterota > Zhuqueibacteria > Thermofontimicrobiales > Thiofontviventaceae > Thiofontadaptatus. Next base: position 18,623 of record JAFGOE010000044.1, on the reverse strand, counting down.
ACTACAACAGGAGGATTTTAGATCATGCCAAGAACGCTCGTTACAGGGGGAGCCGGTTTCCTTGGTTCTCATCTGTGCGAATTCCTGCTCAACAAAGGTCATCAGGTGATCGCAATGGATAATTTGTTGACAGGAACGATCGCGAATATCGAACATTTACAGTGTGAAAATTTTAAATTCATTAAATACGATGTGACCGAATATATTTACATCGCCGGTGAGATCGATTACGTCTTACATTTCGCGTCACCTGCGAGTCCGCTCGATTACCTTCAGCTTCCGATTCAAACCCTTAAAGTGGGCGCATTGGGTACTCATAAAGCATTGGGACTGGCTTTATCAAAGAAAGCTACTTTTTTACTCGCATCGACGTCGGAAGTATACGGTGATCCGCTGATCCATCCGCAGCATGAGGACTATTGGGGACATGTCAATCCGGTCGGCCCTCGCGGCGTTTATGACGAGGCAAAACGATTCGCCGAGGCACTCACCATGGCGTATCACCGATATCATGGGGTGAATACAAAGATCGTCCGTATTTTTAACACATACGGACCCCGCATGAGGCCGAACGACGGGCGCGCTATCCCGACATTTATACCACAGGCCTTGAAAAATGAACCGATCACCGTGTTCGGAGATGGTGCTCAAACACGAAGCTTTTGCTATGTCGCGGATCTTGTCGAAGGCATTTATCGTCTTTTAATGTCAGACATTAACGACCCCGTTAACATCGGTAATCCGGATGAGATGACGATACGCGAAATGGCCGAGCAGGTCGTTCGTTTGACGCAGAGCAGGAGCAAGATTATCTATAAAGATTTACCCGTGGATGATCCGAAAGTCAGGCAACCCGATATAAGTAAGGCGAAGCGATTACTGCGTTGGGAACCTGAGGTCGATCTCGAACAAGGGCTGCGCTATACGATCGATTGGTTTAAGACTCAACGTCTGTCATATTAAATCGTATATATTGATAAGACCGGTGTTCAGATTATACGTCATAATCTAAATTAGAGGTTAACGCTCTTTAATTACATGAAAAATCTACACAAAGTATTGATCATACGGCTTAGTTCAATCGGTGATATTCTGTTGACGACTCCTCTCATTCGGATTTTAAAAAGAACATATTCGGATTGCCGAATTGATTATGTGATTAAGCGCCAATATCAGGATTTGATCGCTCATCATCCGGGGATATCGAAATTATACGTGTATGATAAACAAAGACCAGAAGATTCGTTAGCAGCCATCAAGAAACAGGTTAAACAGGAACATTACGATGTCATCATCGATATCCATAGGAATTTTCGAAGTTTTTACTTGCGCACATGTGCTCATGCCGGCCGTGTCGTTCGGTTCAAAAAATATGTTCTCAAACGATGGCTGCTCGTCCATTTAAAACTGAACCTCTATAATCGAACTGTACCCGTCTATCAGCGTTACATTAACAGTATGGCGAAATACAATATCGTTGATGACGATGAAGGGTTGGACTTATTTATTCCGGCTGATGTATCGCAATCGGTCGATCACCGATGGCATGATGTACTCAATTCGAAGAGGGGTCCGATCGTCGGTATCGCGCCCGGGGCGAGTTATTTGACTAAACGGTGGATCCCTCAGGGATTCCACGAGGTTGCAGAGTATGTGATCGCGAAATATAACGCGACCATCATCTTCTTCGGAAATAGCGATGATAGAGAGGTGGTAAGCGCGATTTTACAAGATATGAAAGTGAGCAAGGAGCACGTTTACAACCTCGCCGGAGAGTTAAGCCTGATGGAAAGCGCATCGCTTCTGAATTACTGCGACTACCTGATCACCAACGATACGGGTCTGATGCACATGGCGACCGCCTTCAAGGTAAAAGTAGTCGCTATTTTCGGTTCCACCACTCAGGAGCTGGGTTTTTTTCCATGTTCTGATGATGCGGCGATCGTGCAACATATTGATCTTAAATGCAGACCATGTTCGCATGTTGGAAGACATAAGTGCCCTGAAGACCATTTCAAGTGTATGCATGACATCACAGCCGCTCATGTGATCGATGCATTTGAATCATTAAAATAACCATGGGAGGTATTAACGTATTTTGACTAGCCAAGAATTAGCGCATTATATCGCAAATTTGACGCTTGATAAAAAAGCAGAGGACGTCCTCATCCTCGACCTGGGGGATATTACCACATTAACCGATTATTTCGTAATTTGTTCGGCCCAATCCGATGTACAGGTGAAAGCCATATCCGACATGATCATCGAAAAAACAAAAGAGCAGAACATCAAAGTATGGCATTCGGAAGGCTTCCAATCGCTAAATTGGGTGCTGCTGGATTTCGTCGATGTTGTCGTGCATATCTTTAAGCCTGACATCAGAAATTATTATGGACTGGAAAAATTATGGGGTGATGCCAATATTATAGAAGTGAAAGATGAACATTGAACTATATCTTAAAGAGAAAATTACACAATCGCTGCAGCGACTGGGCATCGAGTCGTTCGGATATGATGACATCAAGATAGAACGGCCCAAAATTGAAGCGCACGGAGATCAATCCACGAATGTGGCGATGCTCCTGACGCGTTTGCTGAAAAAATCGCCGCAGCGAATCGCTGAAGAGATCCTTGAGCATCTGGAACTAGATAGCAGTCTCGTCTCGCGTGTAGAAATCGCCGTGCCGGGATTTATTAATTTTCATCTCGGGTGGGGATATTATCGGCAGGTCGTGAGAGATATTCTTTTGGAGGACAAGAAATTCGGTCGCAGTGATTGGGGGGGCGGTGTTCGCTATCAGATCGAATTCGTTAGCGCTAACCCAACTGGTCCCTTAAATGTGGTAAGTGCCAGGGCGGCTGCGGTCGGCGATGTCCTTGTTAATCTGCTTAACGTCGTCGGTTTCGATGCCAGCAGAGAATTTTACATCAACGATGCTGGGCGTCAGATACGGCTGCTGGGACAATCAGTAAGTTCCAGGTATATGAGTATGTTCGGATTCGATGAATCGTTCCCGGAGGAAGGCTATCATGGCGACTATATCAGTGAAATAGCCGGGGACATCGCCAGACGAGATGGGGATGTATACACAAACATGTCGGCTGAGGAGCGACAGGAGACGCTGTCCCGCATTTCTCTGGATCGAATGGTCCAACTGCATCAGCAGATTATGTCTGAATACGGTGTCCATTTCGACAACTGGTTCAGGGAAAGCGAATTACGTAAATCCAATGCTCAAGAGGATGTCCTCGCCCTGTTTAGATCCAAAGATTTAGTCTACGAACAAGATGGAGCCTTATGGTTCAGATGCTCGCAGTTAGGGGATGAGAAGGACAGGGTGCTGGTCACCAGTGAAGGGGAGCCCACTTATTTTTTAGTCGACATTGCTTATCATAAGAATAAATTCGATCGCGGATTTGAGAAGCTGATCGATTTATGGGGACCGGATCATCATGGCTACGTTCCAAGGATGAAAGCTGCGGTCGTCGCGCTTGGCCACCCGGAAGAGAGTTTCTATGTTGAAATTATTCAGCAGGTGAATCTGCTACGGGGCGGAGAAGTCGTGAAAATGTCCAAACGAGCTGGCCAGATTATCGAAATGCGCGAGGTTATCGATGAAGTCGGTGTGGATGCGGCGCGATTTTTTTTCATCAATCGGAAGATCTCCAGCCATCTTGATTTCGATATTGATGTGGCTAAAAGCCAGACGGAAGAGAATCCGGTATATTACCTGCAGTACGCTTATGCGCGTATCTGCAATATTTTGAAATATGCCAGGGAGAATGGGATCGACCTCGATGAAAAAGCCGACCTGTCGCCTTTGTCGCGTGACGAGGAAAGAAATCTGATCCACGAGCTTAACGCGTTTCCTGATATAATAACCCAGGCCGCTCGCGGACTGGATCCTCATCTGCTGCCAATATATCTTAAAAATGTCGCAGCGCTTTTTCATCATTTTTATCATGAATGCAGGGTTGTCAGTGATGATAAAGCATTGACATTGGCGCGACTCTGTCTGGTACGAGCGACTCAGATCGTACTGGCTAACGGATTCGCCATAATCGGTATATCTGCTCCGGAGAGTATGTAGGAGAGCATATGATCCGATCGTAATTTAGTGAGAGTCGACATTGGATTTATTCGTATTTTATATGAAACACCCAATTAACTACTATTGATTTTAATAATTATAAAGGATTTATTACTCATGAGCGTATTAGTCGTAGGTTCCGCAGCATTAGACTCTATCGAAACTCCTTTCGGCAAAGCAGACGATGCATTGGGTGGCTCGGCTATCTATTTTAGTTCATCGGCGAGTTTCTTTACATCGGTGAACATGGTGGCCGTGGTAGGTAACGATTTCCCACTTGATAAAATTCAGTATCTCACAAATAGAGGTGTTGATTTATCAGGACTCTCTATTGATGAAGGAAAAACCTTTCGGTGGGGAGGACGCTATAATTTAGATCTGAACGATCGTGAGACGTTGTACACGCATTTAAACGTGTTCGAAAATTTCAAACCCGTACTACCCGAACATTATAAATCGACACCCTATGTCTTTCTGGCAAACATTCAGCCGCAACTCCAACTGGATGTGCTCAACCAGATGCATAAGCCAAAACTGGTTGTGTTGGATACGATGAATTTCTGGATCGAACGTACGCTCGATGACCTGAAGAAGACGCTGCGGTATGTCGATATTTTAATTATCAACGATTCAGAAACACGGCAACTCTCGGGAGAGTATAATCTTTTCAAAGCGGCAAGAATCATTCAGTCCATGGGTCCCAAAACCCTGGTTTTAAAAAAAGGTGAGCATGGAGCGATGTTGATCACAGAAGATGATTACTTTTGGGCTCCGGCTTATCCTTTGGAAACATTGTTCGATCCCACCGGTGCAGGGGATACATTCGCAGGCGGTTTCCTCGGGTATCTGGCGGAAACCGATGATGTCTCGGTGCAAAATCTGCGTAAAGCAGTCATTTACGGCAGCACCCTGGCCTCGTTCTGTGTCGAAAAATTCAGTGTACAACGATTAATCGAATTAACGAAGGATGAGATAATCGATCGGTATAACCAATTCATCCGCCTGACGAAGTTTGAGTAAAATTTACCCGATGGTGCTTTGCTTGATGGCGATTAAGCCTTTGTGTTAAAGCAAATTGGGACAAACAGGTAAGTGAATGAACATAGTAACTGATCACATTTCGATAGCGACGAAGGGCGATTGTGATATCGTTGATATCACTTCCGATGTGCAATCCGCTGTCGAGACGAGCGGCTTGCGACATGGCAATGTCCTCGTCTTCGTTGCAGGCTCCACTGCGGGCGTGACGACGATAGAATTTGAACCGGGTCTGCTGAAAGATCTCCCCGAGGTGTTCGAGAAAATCGCGCCCAGAAACGCGACCTATCATCATAATGCCACTTGGGGAGACGGAAACGGATTTTCTCATGTCAGGGCTGCTCTGTTGGGATGTTCGATCACGGTACCCTTCATGAATGGGCAATTGATGCTCGGCACCTGGCAGCAGATCGTGGTGATCGATTTCGATAACCGCAGTCGCCAGCGCAAGATCATTATACAAATAGTAGGTGATAAATGATTCAACTCAATCAGGTATCGTTCGAATACAAGAATGATGAAGGAAATTTATCCGAACTGGCTCTCGACGGGATCAATCTGGAGATTAGAGAGGGTGAATTCATTGCCGTGATGGGCAGGAACGGCTCGGGTAAGTCGACATTCGCCCGGTGTCTCAATGCGTTGCTGGTGCCGACTGCCGGAGAAGTGATCGTCGATCACATGCTGACGAGCGATCGTGATAACCTGATTGAGATCAGACGGAAGGTTGGTATGGTGTTCCAGAATCCGGATAACCAGATCGTTTCGACTACGGTAGAGCGTGAGATAGCGTTCGGCCTGGAGAATCTGGGGGTGTCGACTCCAGTCATGCACGAGGTAGTCGAAGGTACGCTGCGTCGTTTTCGGCTTGAGGAATATCGAAAGCATCCGCCTCACCTGTTGTCCGGCGGGGAGAAACAGCGGCTTGCACTGGCTGCGGTGATGGCGATGAATCCGAAATACATCGTATTTGACGAACCGACTGCCATGCTCGATCCGATCAGCCAGCAGGAGCTGCTGAACATTCTCTATGATATTAAGAGCGAAAACCTGAAGAAGAAGACGACGGATCAAATTACGATCATCTTTATCACACAATTCCCAGAAGAGACGTTACGCAGCGATCGGGTCTTAATCCTGAATAAAGGGCGAATCGCTTTCGATGATCGGCCCGAATATGTCTTTCAAAATATCAAAGAGATACGAAATATGGGACTCGATGTGCCCATCGAGTCTGAGATAAAAAAAATGCTCGTCGAATACAAAGGATTGAGCCTTGAAGAAGTCGATGAACTTTTTCACGGATTATGAGTCCAGGCGTTAGTGTTTCCTGAAATCGACGCGAGTCAATTTCTGCGGATACAACAAATAGGCTGCTGCTTCGTTTATCCACGATTCCTCCTCATCGACAATTTTTTTAACCACTTCATCGAAACCAATGTCCCCTGAAAGATAATGTATCAGCATATCGTCACCCGCCAGGATCTCAATCGCAGGTTTGTCCTCCCGGAACTCGTACGCTTCATCTCTCCAGTGGAAATCAGAACCTGATTTAGATCTGATGTAGTTGATCATGCGCAACGAATGTTCCAGAGAATGATACGGACGATCGGTGAGGTGTAACTGAAACCCGTCGCACACTACTCCTGAGTGCTTATGGAACATGGGCACGAACCGTATTGGCCGAAGGATCGCCGCTGGAGATTGTGGGAAATGATCGTCCCCGTGAATCCACTGCATAAACGGAGCACCCCAGATTTCAAAAGGCCTGGTCGTACCGCGCCCCTCACTGATATTCGTGCCTTCGAGAAGACATTGCCCGGTATAGACAAGGGGGGTGACGCTCGTAGGCATGTTGGGAGATGGAGCAATCTCCCACGTCGGGATACGCGCGTTCCAGTCGAACGGTACAATATGCAGCTTAAATTTACTATCTGTCTGCTGTATATAAAATTGACATAGCTCCCCGATGGTCAGTCCGTGCTTATGCGGGAGTCCCGGCCTTCCTACAAACGATGCGTATTTCTGATTCAGCCGTGTACCTTCCACTTGCCTGCCGCACGGATTCGGGCGATCCAGCACGTACACTTCGATATCGATATGCTGCGAGGCCAGGACATCGAAGATGTAACTCACCGTCGTCGCAAAGGTGTAATAGCGACTACCGATATCCTGTATATCTACGATCAGAGCGTCCAGACCATTCAGATAGGCTGGATCCACGACGAGCGATGATTCGCGATCGCCGTATAGGGATATGATTTCGATGCCGAGATGCAGGTAATCATACAATTGCGTGGATACGAGAGGAACCTGATCCTGCAGTTCTGCAAAGAGGCCGTGTTCGGGAAGGAATAGTCGTTCTAAATTGCCTCGCTTCGCCAATATATTAAACAGATAATGACGACGGTCGTAGGAAAATGAGGTTTGATTACACAGCAGTCCCAGTCTCCCGTCGTAAAGAACGGGATCATTCATGCTCAGAAATTTTGATAACGAATCCTGGTTCTTGGCCATCACGCACTCCTTGCTTAAGTATTTTACGGGTTATGAAAAATATAATCATAAAATAGGTTATAATCAACATCGTTTGATGAATATTTTGATTTGGAGTGAAAATTTATTGATATTGATGGGAATATTTGTTATTTTTGTGACTACATTTCATCGTTTTGAACACGAGGACGCTTGTCTGTCATTGCGATCCCGCTTTGCGGGAAAAGCAATCTCATCCAAAATGGGGCACGCATTGTTTGCATCGGATGGGGGGATTGCTTCGTCTCCCGCTCCGCGGGATCCTCGCAATGACAGGTAAGGATGTGGTTACTGAGATGACGACATTAATGCTGTCATTGTGATCTCGCTTTGCGGGAGAAGCAATCTCAGCCCAAAAGGGGCACGCATTGTTTGTATCGGATGGGGGGATTGCTTCGTCTCCCGCTTCGCGGGCTCCTCGCAATGACAGGTGAAGATGTTAAGATCAAAAATAAATATAATATGGAAAGGTCATAGGATGAACAGAATCGTTCTGGACGGTAAGAATCTTCAGTTATCAGATTTCATATGCATTTTCGATTCATATATCGATATTGAACTCGCGGAAGAAGCAACCAGAAATATAAAACGGGGACGAGAGACGATTGAGAAAATCATTAAAAGCGATCAGGTCGTTTACGGGGTAAACACCGGTTTCGGAAAGTTCAGCGAGGTAAGGATCGCCGACAATAAAATAGACGAGCTGCAGAAGAATCTGGTGATGAGCCATGCCACGGGTGTCGGACAGCCGCTCGCAGAGGAACTCATTCGCGCTATCTACATTCTGAAGATAAATTCTCTGGCCAAAGGACTTTCCGGAATTCGGTTGGATGTTGTCAATAAGTTAATCGATATGTATCGGGCCCATATTATACCCGTGGTCCCGGAGCAGGGGTCCGTTGGCGCCTCAGGTGACCTGGCACCGCTGGCGCATCTGAATCTCGTTCTGATCGGGGAAGGGGAGGCTTACTACCGTGGTGAACGGATCCCTGGTGCTGAGGCAATGAAGCGGGCGTATTTAGATCCCATCGTACTGAAGGCGAAAGAGGGATTGGCATTATTGAACGGTTTACAGGTCAGCACAGCGATGGCGTGCCATGCATTTCGTTTTCTGGATACACTGGCACAATCCGCAGATATCATCGGTGCCCTTACGCTGGAGGGATTGAAAGGAACGCCCACCGCGTTTGATCCTCGCATTCAGATGGCACGAGGTATGCCGGGACAAATCCTGGTCGGACGCATGCTGACCGATCTTCTGCGGGGAAGCGAAATCAGAAGATCGCATGAGGATTGCGGGAAGGTTCAGGATGCCTATAGCCTGCGCTGTATGCCCCAGGTTCATGGTGCAGTGCGCGACGGATTGGATTTTGTGCGTTCCATCCTCCAGATCGAGATCAATAGCTGTACCGATAATCCTGTCGTGTTCGCGGACCAGGGCGATGTCCTGTCCGGAGGAAACTTCCACGGTCAGCCGATCGCCATGGTCAGTGATCTGTTAGGCATGGTCGCCACCTACCTCGCCAATATATCTGAACGACGTATCGAATATATGCTCGACCCCAACACCAGTGAAATGGCAGGTTTCCTGACGGAGGAGGGGGGACTCAATTCCGGATTTATGATCGCGCAGGTTACGGCTGCCGCCCTCGCCTCGGAGAATAAAGTTCTGGCTCATCCGGCTTCCGTCGATAGTATTCCGACATCGGCGAATAAAGAGGACTTTGTGAGTATGGGCTGTCATGCCGCAAGGAAGGCGATGCAGATCGTTGTTAATGCAGCAACAATACTCGGGATTGAACTGCTGTGTGCGTGTCAGGCCATCGATCTCAAGAGACCGCTGAAGACGAGTAAGCCGTTAGAGGCTGTTCATGAAGCCGTACGTGCCCATGTCCCACACCTTTCGAGCGACCGCATCATGTATCCGGAGATCGATTGGGCTAAGGATTTTATCAATAAAGGAAACTTGATTACTGCAGTAAAACCATGGATAGAATAGTGCTAATACCAGGCTGGGTAAAACTATTTCCCATTCAGAATAAGAATCTTATCCATCTTTTATCGTCTTACTCGGCCATGTTGCCGGATTCCCATCAGCAGCCGATACATAAAATAGATCGCTTATCAACTATGCAATTTAGAATGCTAATATTTCTTGATTCTAATCGCATAGTTGAAATAACCATCATATGTTTCCCCGATGAGATACGAACACAACTTAATTTCAATACGCTATCCATAGATTATTCTTTTGCAATGATCTATGGGTAAAAAAAATAATTGTCTGTCACTGACGAACTTTTTATTACTTCACCTCATTAACGCCTTATCTCACTAACATCATTTTTTTGCTCGCAAACCGATCGCCGATACGAAGCTGGTAGATGTACATGCCGGAACTCACTGGCTGCATGTATTTATCCCGGCCGTCCCAGGTTATCTGGTACGTGCCCGTTGTTTGCTGATTATCGATGAGTTTGATTACTTCCTCTCCTAAAAGGTTGTACACTGTCAAGGAAACATGGCCATCCTTGCTAAGCTGATAATGGATAGTGGTGGATGGATTGAACGGATTCGGGTAATTTTGATACAGATTAAAATCCTGTGGATAATCATCGTTTTTCTGATCGGAATCCGTGGTCGAGTCGATTGTGAGCGCCTTGATACAGAAATTAGTAGTGCCGATGGCGTTGATCTCATCCGGCCATGTCGGATCGCTGTACTCAAAAAAATCGACCCAACTATTGCCGTCGTAATAGTAACTTTCGCCAGGATTCGCGGCCGACTGGACGATGGTGCCGATGTAATTGGCGCCGAGCAGAACGGGTACATCGGAGGTACGATCGTATGGATGCCCCCCTTCTGATAAGTATAAATAAACGTAAAAATCATCTCCTTCGGACATGCTGACCGGCGTATCGAGGTCGATCGTGTGGAATCCCTGGTAATCGATTCGGCCGGAGATCATCGATAATTCGTTAAGCAGTTGGTCGTTCTGATAATCATCGAAGATACGTATCGTGAAATCGACCTGGTCCGCGGCGACGAAGAAACTGACGGCCTTGATAGTTTCATTGGATCTGGCTTCGAAGGTGTTGAACGCTTCCATGCATTCCTCCATCGTATCCCTCCAGCCGTGGTAGTCGTGAAAGTAGATATTGTCATATTGCATGGGTTCGACGTTCTGAAATGAAACCGCTCCCATTTCTTTGTCGCGACCGGCGTGTTTATCGTAATAGGATATCCAGAAATACCCATTGATTCCCCAATCGACGTCCCAGCTGTTCTTACACAACCAGGCGCCGTTGTTACTCGCTCGTGTCGCCTTCTTATCGTCCCAGCCGATGATAGCCACGGCATGATTCGGTGGTACTGAACTCAGCGGAGGCTGATAATGGGTAAAATTGCTTCTATCAAGGAATTCGCTGTTTGAAAATAAGCAGGTCCCCATTACCCCGTGCGTCATAATTTTTTCTTTGATCGTCTCGATGTTCTCCAAACCCGAATTCATATAATACCACTCGATATCTCGAACATAATAATAGTGGTAGTTTGGATCACGGCGCTTCGGTGCGCTGTAATACGATTGACCGTCGATATCGCGCACAGCACCGTCACCTCTGGATAGATAAGCCGCGGTCACACGGTAATCTCCGCCCATATGAGGATCGAGGCCATAGCCGTTTGACGGATTCAGATCGGGATTCCAGTGCTTATTGAATCCGTTCCACCAATCGAGATGGTATTCGGCTAAATTGGGTTCCCCCTCCTCATTCGACTCCGCCCAGGTACCTGTCATTAACAAATTACCTTCGATAGCCGCCATGGCACCGTGAGTCCAGCACGTGCCTCCCTGCTGAGATTTGATCGATGTAACATAGTTGACCCCGTCCACATCCCTTAAATCGTACGAGAGCGGTAGTATTGTGTTTTGTTGGCTATGCAGCGTCATGAAAGGGAGTAAATTCATGCTTAGCACGGCGAAAATTAAAAAATATATTTTTCTGTTATTCATAATGTTCATCCTGGTAAAGTAATTATTTTCTATAATATATTCTTTTCAGATCTTTAAATCCAGCTAAAAATTACATTATTTGGACATGGTGTAAATGTACATGTTTGCAATCAATATATTTATGAACAAGATATAAATAGTTAACGAACAGTATACTGATAATGTTTCTGTAAAAAAGGAAGGAGTATAACAAAAAGAGCAACTATGCAGTCATAGTTGCTCTTTTGAAAAAAGGTGAAGAGAAAAGCTTATAACGATTTTCTTACTTCCTCTAGCTTGCCGGCTGACAGTAATTTCTCGTTTTTGTGAGCGATGAAATTAGCGTACTCGGTCATGTAGGTCGTCCCGGGCTTACGGAAATCGAAGGCTTCCGGATAGTCGCGGAAAAATTCGCGATGGACGCGCGTCCATACGAGTCGGCCGTCCGTGTCGATATTGACCTTGGTTACGCCGAGCGGTATCGCCTTGGCGAATTCATTCTCATCCACACCCTTAGCCGTCGTTGGTATACCGCCACCTGCTTCATTAATGCGTCGTACTTCCTCAGCAGGAACGCTGCTTGAGCCATGCATAACGAGGGGGTATTGGGGCAGCAATTTCTGAATCTCGGCGATGCGGTTAAAATGCAAGCCCTGGCTGCCCGTAAACTTATACGCACCATGGCTGGTCCCGATGGCGACGGCAAGGCTGTCGCATCCGCTCTGGCGCACGAACTCTTTCGCCTCATTCGGATCCGTCAGGTTTGCGTTTTTTTCATCGACTTTAACATCTTCTTCTACTCCGCCTAGTTGTCCCAGTTCGGCCTCGACACTGATGCCTTTGGCATGGGCGCGTTCGACGACGCGTTTAGTAATCGCCGCATTTTCTTTGAACGGATGATGGGAAGCATCGATCATCACCGAACTATAGAATCCGGAATCGATGCAATCATAACACGTCTCTTCGTCGCCATGATCCAAATGGACTGCAAAAATGGCTTCGGGAAACAGCTCCTCAGCAGCGCGGATCATGTTTTCCAACATCTTGACTTCAGCATATTTCCGAGCACCTTTAGAAATCTGCACAATGAAGGGTGCCTTGGATTGGATATTGCCTCTGAATAAACCCAGCGTTTGTTCCATATTGTTTATGTTGTAGGCGCCTACTGCAAATTTACCATAGGCGACTTCAAATAATTGTTTGGTTGTTACAATCATGATAATCCTCCGGTGTTTTATATTGAACGTTGCATCGTAATTTACTTAACAAACATTTTGTCTCTATTATTTGTGAATCCATTCAAGACTTACTTTGATCTTGCTGCCTCTTAATGAACGCCTCTCGTTCTGATTTCAGTTCGTTTAACAACGCGACCACCTTCCAGTTCTCTGAGATCGGCGTCAATGATGCCCATAAAGGGTATGGCAATGAAATTTTTTTATATCCGGAAATCAGTTTATGTAACTCGGTCTCAGTAAAACCCGACATGATGATGGCAGTGGGTAAGTTAGAATCTTTATCAAAGCCACTCCTGTGCGGAAGTCGAAAAGCCTGCTGAATCGTCAAATCGGAATGTTCGACTCCTAAGAACACTATCGGCAGGTCGCTTAACTCAATTTGTGCTAACAGCTCAATTAAAGTGGCATGCTGTGCTCTGTTAAAGCCACATATCAGTAACCCTGGCTCCCCGTACATCCGTTCTTGCGATTGTCCGACTTTTTTAAATGTAGATTCCGTCATAATTGGATATCACCGCTTGTGATTAAACCTTAAAATTTGATTTGATGGTGGTTGCCAATTCTTCAAATTCTGAATTAATCGTAGTGAAACGATCCATCATTGGAAGCAATTTATTCTCTTCGTTAGAGACGTATTCGTAAAATTCCACAAAACTCATGTTGATGTCGTCGTAAACTGATCTCAGCTTGGCGTTTAGTTTTTCGGTTAAATCGGCTCTGAATTTTTTCTTCCCCTCATCCAGACCTTTCTCGAATTTATGGATGATCTTACCTCGCTTGAAAATGATGATACCACTCGCCAGTAACACCCCGATACCGGTAAGCAAACCGCCTGTGATATCAAAGAAAGCTCCGTTTGTCACGGTGAGTATGATCGTCCCTAATAACGCTAAAATGCTGCTACCAAAGATGGTCGGAGCCATCGATTCCGGACTGTCCTTCAACGAATTAGCAAATGCATCGTTGTTCAGTAATTGGGCCACACGCTGCCGCACATCATCGATCACTTCATTACGCCTCTCACCGATCTTCCTGAATAGTTCCTCATCGCGCATCGGAATGTTCTTGATACGCACTAAATCTTCCAACAGATTCCTCAGTAAATGGCGCACACCTTCCAGAAATTGTTTGGCCCCGTCACTCGCGATCTCCTCGAATGTGCTGTTCAAACGTCCCTCGAATCGTTGCTGCAGGTCCCGAATCCATTCGCCGATCGACCTGTCTTTTCTGAACAATGAATTGATGGATTTTTTAAACAATGTAAATACCGATAAACCTTCCCTGAACTCAATCTTTACTTCATCCGCGATACGATCGTAATTGCCAACAAGCCTGTCGATGAGCCCCCGTACTTCATAATTCGATTGTTCTTTGCCGACGTTCAGGCGGCTCTTTGCGCGTTCGACGATCTCCTTGTCAGCATCGAAACGTTTTTTCCTTAATTCGAGACTCTCAGAAATTTTGGTAACCGCTCGTTCTGTAGAATCCAGGATCGAAACAAGTTTTAGTTGGTAATGCCTGCCACCAATCACTGTCTCACGGATAAAATCGCGTACCTCTGCGAAACCACTCCGTTCATCACCCGCGTTTTCCCATTCTGATGAGGTCACAAAAATGCGTGGGTTTTCGATGTCTCGTTTGATGGCATATTCACGCAATTTCTCCAAATTTACACTTAATTCTTCAGGCTTTGCTACATCGGCCTGATGCAGAACAAATACCACTTTCTTTCGCCAGTCCTCGCTGATGTAATCCAGCATCTCCCATGATGATTGCGTGTGCGGATTCTTGGATAGAAAGACAAAGAAAACAATGTCGCTGTTTGGAATAAATTTTTGCGTAATCTCTTGATGGTTTTTGATGATGGTATTCGTGCCCGGGGTGTCGACGATGGCAATCGTTTTTAAAATCTCTAAGGGTAAACCGACCTGCCGGTAATCCTTCTTTAAATCGATCTCTGATTTGCTGTCACTATAGATGATTTTCTGAATGACATCAGTACACGGAGCGGCGTCGACTTTACAGATGGTTTCGTTTAATAATGAATTGATGAAGCTGCTTTTGCCCGATTTAACCTCACCTATCACGACGAATAGAAACGGTTCGTTGATATTGGTCTTCAGACTGCTGATTAATTCCTGTAAGTCTTTAATCTGAATATCGAACGTAAACTGTTGTAATTCTTTCAGGAGCTCATCGATTCGAAATTTATATTGAACTATCTTATCGTCAAGTATGACATTGCTCATTAAACAGTCCTCGCCAATTTTATGCGATAAAAATAAAATTTAATATAAAGTATTTGTAGCAAAATATCAATAAAAAAATTAAAGTTACATGTAAAATATCTTGTGTTGCGTTTCGAGCGTCATTTTAGCCTTACAATGCACGCAACGAAAACAAAAGATCATTTTACCTGAGAACACTGCTTCATTTATCTTGATTTTTTCTCCATAAACTGTTATCTTCTCTTTCAATCGGAGGGTGCGTACATGGATGTGAAATCTATGAACCCGAAATTGATTGTACATGGGGGTGCCTGGAACATTCCTGAAAATGAGTGTGCAGCTCATCTGGAAGGACTGCAGAAAGCCGTCGACCATGTGTACCCTTTACTGCGTTCAGGATTAACCGCGCTGGACGCAGTGGAAAAAGCAGTCAATATGCTGGAGCTCGATCCCACATTCGATGCGGGACGAGGTGCATTTTTGAATGCGGTGGGGGAGATAGAGCTCGACGCTATGATTATGGACGGTAGCAATCTGGATTACGGCGCTGTGGCAGGTGTACAAAATTATCTGCATCCAGTATCGATCGCTCGTAAGGTGATGGAACGCACCGAGCATTGTTTCCTTATCGGCAATGGAGCTCAGCGATTTGCTGACCGCATGGAATTTGTCCAGGTAAAACCGGAAGAACTCCTAACCGAACGTGAACGAGAGTATTACGAGCGAATAAAACATGATCCGGGATTTACGACACGTAGACCATTCGACCGGAGCGGATGCGATACTGTCGGAGCCGTCGCCCTGGATCAATATGGCAATTTGGCTGCAGCGACGTCGACAGGTGGTACGCCGCGTAAATTACCCGGGCGAGTCGGGGATTCTCCGATCATCGGAGCCGGAGCTTATGCGGATAATCTGCTGGGTGCTGCCTCAGCGACAGGTTGGGGCGAATCGATCCTGAAGGTGCTGCTGAGCAAGACCACCTGTGATATGCTCCGTACAGCGAATGCGATGGACGCTGCCGAACGAGCGATTGAACTCCTGGGCGAACGTGTGAAAGGATTAGGCGGGGTGATCGTGATCAGTAACAACGGTGATTACGGTTTCGCACACAATACGCCCCAAATGGCTTTCGCCTATATGGCCGATGACCAGATCGAGGTAAATATATCGGCATATTCTTGATCTGGTATTAGGATAGTTCGTGTTTGCTCGCTGAGCAGAAGATTATCGATCACACAAACCGTTTTATTTTTAGTAAAGCATGGGAATCAACAATGTGCACCTCAATAGTACCGTATTCAAAAGGACTGGGTACACGATGCTTTTTAGTTAAACATGGGAATGAACAATGTGCACCGACGATAAATTGAGGATCAGATTGATCTATTCGTTAATCGTGCTGATTCCTGTCGGTTTTTACAGCAAGTTTTACAACGGCCCGTTAGCGCTTTGGGTGAACAATTCGCTGGGCGGACTGTTCTATGTCGTTTTTTGGATTTTCTTGTTCTGTTTAATTTTCCCGCGAGTGAATAAAAATTACATTATCTTATGGGTGGTTTTTGTTACCTGTATCCTCGAATTCTCGCAATTGTGTCATGCGCCGATTCTGGAATGGATACGTTCCTGCTTCATCGGTAGAACGCTGATAGGGAATTCATTTCACTGGAACGATATGCTCTACTACGTGTTGGGGGGATTGGTGTGCTGGATTTGGATTAACCTCATGGAAAGGCGAATAACTAAATGAACGTAAACGTATTGCATCTGATCGAAGGAGCCAGAAAGGCTCGGGGAATAACCGTCATCATCGACGTATTTCGTGCATTTTCAACCGCCTGCTATATTTTTCAAAACGGCGCCAGGACGATCATCCCAATCGGCGACATCCAACTGGCGTATCAACTGAAACATGATAACCCGGATTATGTTCTGGTCGGTGAACGAGGTGGAATCATACAGCCCGGTTTTGATTACGGGAACTCTCCGACGCTGATCCGGAACGTTGATTTTTCGGAAAAAACCATCGTGCAGACTACCAGTGCGGGCACTCAGGGGATCGTGAACGCTATTGATGCAGACGAGATCATCACGGGCAGCTTCGTTAACGCCGATGCTATCGTGTCGTATTTGCGCTGGAAACATCCACCATCGGTGTCTCTGGTCGCCATGGGCCACGCGGGACAAGAAATGACAGCCGAAGATCTGGCATGTGCCGAATATCTCAGAGATCGCCTGCTGGGGGAGCAAACGGACTTTCCCTCCATCGTCGAAAATTTAAGACAGGCGGAGAGCGCTCGTAAATTTTTCGATCCGAATATGGATTGGGCACCTGAAGAGGATTTTAATCTCTGTATGAACCTGAACGCATTTCACTATGTGTTGAGAGCAGAATCTTACCGGGACGGACTGCTCTGCTTTCGGAAAATATTACCTGATGAAAATTTATGAACGGTACTCGTTGCAATAGACGAAAATTTACAGTACTGAACAGGACGAAATCATCATCGAAATACGTTTAATTGAAAATAATGTTCAAATCCAATATCGTCCGTCCGTTTACACGATCTTTATATCTTTAAAATCAGCAACCGGCTTTGGGTAATCCACTTCGAGTTCCTCTAACTTATTCACCAATATCTTCGATATAACCAAATTCCTGTACCATTTGCGATTGGCAGGAACGATGTACCAGGGAGCATAATCAGTGCTTGTCTTCATCAGAGCATCTTCATAGGCCTTGATGTATTCATCCCAATGCTTCCGTTCTTTTAGATCGGCCGGATTAAATTTCCAATGCTTTTCTGGTTTGTCGACTCGCGATTGTAATCGCTTCTTCTGTTCAATTTTATCGATGTGCAGATAAAATTTTAAGATGGTGGTGCCTTCAGAATAGAGAAGCTTTTCAAATTCATTGATTAATTCATACCTCTTTCCCCAGATGTCTTTGGAAACCATGTCATGAACACGAACGATGAGGACGTCTTCGTAATGACTGCGGTTGAATATCGTGATCATTCCTTTTTCAGGAACCTCATGATGAACCCGCCACAGGAAGTCGTGACTCAACTCCTTCTGAGTCGGCGATTTGAAATTAGCTACTCTCACGCCCTGGGGATTGACGTTATCGAATACTTTTCGGATGGTACCATCCTTGCCACTGGTGTCCATGCCCTGAAGTACAATCAGTAATTTATGTTTACCCTGGGCATAGAAGATCTCCTGCAATTCATCTAAACGTGCGTTGAGTTGCTTCACCTCGTCTTTTGCTTCCTGTTTTTTCCCGCTCCAATCAGCTGCATCGTTGGCATCGATCTTTTTTAAATTGATTGGATCTCCTGGTTTCAATCTGTATCGTTCCATCGTAACCTCTCTTAGATTTGCAAATGATTCCAATTATGTATTCCATGCAATTTATTCAAAATAACATGAAATATTTAAAATATCAAGTTATTTTTATTGTTTAAAGGTCATGAATACTGCGAAAAGGCTCAGATAT
>JAFGOE010000043.1 GCA_016926625.1 Candidatus Zhuqueibacterota bacterium | reverse complement strand
AGAAGCTGTTTGCCAAAGAGATCATGCTGGGTGATGGTTTAAAACGGAAACGATTAGTCCTTGTCAAGAATGTCGACGAAGAAGTACGTGCGAAAACGGTGCGCCAATCCATTATCACGGCGATCGAACAAAAACTGGAGCATGCCAATCGTCGCCGTAGTCGTTCTCACACCAAAGAGGTGTGTGAACTCAAATCGTATCCGGTGTATAGCCGCTATATCAAAGAACTGAAAAATGGACAGCTCAAGATCACTAAATCCCGGATTGCTGCTGACGGTCGTTTCGATGGCAAATTTCTGATCGAGACCAGTGACGAGACCTTATCCTTGACTGATGTGGTCTTTGGCTACAAACAACTCAATGATGTCGAAAAAGCGTTCCGTTCGCTGAAGACCACCCTTGAATTGCGACCCAATTATCACAGCCGGGATGATCGGATACGCTGTCATATTTTCCTGTGCTTTCTGGCGCTCGTATTGGCCAGAATCGTTGAACATAAAATCGGCATGAGCTGGTCTAAAATACGCGATGAAATGAATCGCATCTATGTCGGTGAATTTCGCCACCAGGGCAAAACCATCAGCTTAATGACTGAGTTAACGAAAAAACAACAAGCCATTTTGGCTGCGATGAACATCAAAGAACCATCGACAGTGGTAGGAATACAGCTTGAGTGAATTTGTAGTAACACGCACACACTCCATTTATTGATCTTAATCAATTGTATTATAGAGAGTTATCTCTATATTATTTACACCATCACTGTCGAAGATGGGTTTATGCTTAATGTATGATGAATAGTAGTATTATCCTTACTGATCATTCATTTTTTTATGATCATGTGATAATCTTTTCTTATCCTCATTTGCTATGTAGGGCGTCATTTTGTAATTCTTTGAATGCCACCGTCAACTCCGCGCATTCACCCCTGAGATCACAATCGCCGACCAGGGTGACTTCATCGTGTGCCAGCAGATCATCGATCCGAACCGTCACGTCGAACACGATATCATCGGTAAGCGCACTCGGGGCAAATAATTCGACCAGGGGTCTGAGGAGGGGAGCCCACCAGGTACCTCCATGGTCGCCTTCACTGACGATGAATCGAATCGATTCATGCAGGTATCCCGATAAATCCGCAACACAAAAGTTACTGTACTTTACCGTGCAATAATCTTCCCACTCCCATTTATCGTGCCCCTGATCGTTATATCCATGCCAGATTGGCCCAAAAAGTGTTATTTCATGGAGGATGGAATCGAGTTTCGCCCCGCCAAATAAATGAAGACTTAGAGCAGCTGGTTCGCGAATTTCAGCTTCACCGTTGTCCTTGATGACGGCTTTATTGACCAATAAATATTTTTCAGTTGTTCCGGAATCGCGCGAAGTCACAGCAGATATCATTTCTAATACATTATGAAATCCACGGACATCCAATGTTGTATCACAGTTATGGTCCGACATCGTCTCAAGACCAGACTCTGGATGATTAATTTCGTACGGAGCAAGTGATCTTTTCAGCATAAAGATCAACGTACTGGATAAAAGGAAGAAAATGAATACCACGAAGCTGGTTTTTACTCTTTGTCCCCACACCAATGCTCCCGAGTGATATGATCAGGAAATCATCAGCTGTCATTAATTAGATGAATTTCAAATTATTATAAGAATAATATACAAAGAATATTCATCGATAATTATGATTCAAAAAATGAAAATTCGTACTCATCAAGCAAAAATTAGCACGGAGAAGACATTCAGGCCTGGAAATCTGAATTATTAAAAAGAGTCGTTTATCATTCTAAATCGAAAGAAGATAAACCATGGTTCGTGTGAGATGTCGGATGCTTGGGGTATTCTTTAGGAGAAACCTTGAACAGTTCCTTGAAACATCGGCTGAAGTAGTTGATATCAGAGAAACCAACTCTGTCGGCTACCTGACTGACATTACCGTATCCCTGTTCCAGTAGATTTGCAGCGTGATATAATTTCACGCTGCGTATATATACCGTTGTACTTTGCCCTGTGAGTTTGTTTATCCTTCTGTTCAGATGCTCTTTTGATAAATATATCCTCTCGGCAAGCCGCGTCGGTCCAAAATTGTGATCACTCATTTCTTCTTCGATGATCCTGTCTATTCTATCTAAAAATTCCTGATCGCGAGGTTGAAGCTCATTGTTCTCCGGTTTCACCATCTTCGATATCGTCGTTATCATGGCAACATCATAAATTATAGCTATTATTACGTAGATAAAAATACGTGCCGGATTTGTAAAATTTGTCACAAAATAAGCTCTCGTACCGAAGGGAGCAACGTTAAATTGAATAATTCCAAAGTTTAGCATAATTTCGTAGAGAATATAGACAGAGCTCCACGCTAACATGCCGATCAGGGCTGAATAGCTGATAATATACGAAAGTACCTTATCATTTGGCGACCTCATTCGTGATAATCCGTTGGCAAGGAAAAGAAAGAAAACACTACCTAACAATCCGCACGCTATCATCTCAAAACTGGGTTCGCCAAGAGGTCCGCCTCCGTAATAGACCTGACCTGTTTCGTCGAATCTCATATAAGTATTTATTTTATGGAGAGCATCCTTAGCAGCGAGTTGATGCGTTAATGTTACTATGATGAATCCTGCAATAAAAACTGAGATTTTCGCTAATACTCGGCCTGTAAAATTTAAATTCAACCTATTAGATGTTTTGACATAATAGCTGAACACCCAACCGGTGAGCCCTCCGGATGCGATGCCGACGAAGAGAATTTTGACAGATGTTATGGTGATGGGTATATTGCCAAATCCGAAGATCCATTTGACGATGATCATCACGAATGCCATGATCAATCCACCGATCGCTCCTCCAAGGACGCCGGCGTGAATAAAATTGCTCGATTCGCTTAAATGATTCCTTTCGCTTAAAATCATGATCATACCATTTTTAACGAGCCATCTGAAGGATAATTTTGCTTAGTTTTGCAAATCGAAAAAAGAATAAAAATTAGTTT
The DNA here is from genome assembly GCA_016926625.1 of Candidatus Zhuqueibacterota bacterium. Lineage (GTDB taxonomy): Bacteria > Zhuqueibacterota > Zhuqueibacteria > Thermofontimicrobiales > Thiofontviventaceae > Thiofontadaptatus. The sequence continues at coordinate 4,707 of JAFGOE010000043.1, read as the reverse complement.
TTTACTGTTAAAGTAGTTATAGAGGTCAGATTTTAAGAAAGTGAAATTGAAACTAACGCTGTTGCGTACGATAGATCAAAGAGAGGTGATTTTTTATTTTCATTAGGTTCTGTTCAAACTTCCACGAGCACTTTAAAAGTAGTGCTATCGGCGCAACATATTAAATAATACCAAAAATTTAATGAATTATTTGCTATTTGTCAAGTATTTTTTTATTGTATTGGGATGATATCGTAGAAATTAAAATATTTTATTCGTTCCTTATCAGCATCATAAAAAGCACCTACTCTTTAGTATTTAGCCAGAATATAATCTGGAAATCAAGCCTTTTCCCAGATCTCAGGTGTTACTTTTGCCATATTAAAATAAAAAATCCTCTTTTGATTTTTTTTTACTGGACTAAATGTAAATTTTTTATTATTTTGATTTAACAGATAGAAAGCTGTTTATATCCGGAATTGATCCAATAGTTCATTCAAGTTGATGGGTATCATGACGCATCAACATATCAAAATTTGATGAAATTCAGAGTTGAAATTTATACATTACCATTTTTGCTTTTAATCTCGACTCTTCTAATCTATTACATTAAATTACTCTATTTATTGTGGTGTGGGGTAGGGCTCTGTGAACTCTATGTTAAAATTTTTTGAAATGTCTTCTATACACCGAATTAAACAATTCCTTGAAATTGTCTGATGACGATAAAACTCAAAACGGAGGTACTCCATGAAATATCCCGTATTTTTATTCATTTTTGTCATACTCATATCCATCATCGGTTGCACTTCTACTGATAAGGTGGACGAGACGATCAAGAACGCATACCCGGAATCAACAACGTTACGACTGGTCAACAAAATAGATCTGCAACGTAGCGATGAGGCCGTTTTCTTCGACTTAGCTAAAATCAGTGAGAAAGTCGAGACATTTAATCCTAACGCGTTTGTTATTTTCTCCAACGGCACAGAACTCCCCAGTCAGGCTAACGATCTTAATAGAGATGGTGAACCTGACCAGATCGTCATCGTGGAGGATTTTAAGCCCGGGGAAACAAAGACACTCAGTATTAGATATGCTGCCTCCGGCGAAAAGTCACGGGAATACCCCAAACGTACCCAGGCTGAGCTGTCCGTGAAGGTCGGCGGTAAATTCGTGAACCGAAAATATATCGGCGGTGCCTTCCACAACGTCCAATGTTTACGAGTACCCCCGGAACACACCGATCATTCGGAATACATCCGCTACGAGGGCCCGGGCTGGGAATCCGATAAGGTTGGCTACCGGTTTTATCTCGACTGGCGCAATGCTACCGACATCTATGGTAAAAAGGTGCTTGATATGGTGCTGCAGGATGTGGGATTGGATGGCTACGACTCCTATCATGAAATGTCCGATTGGGGGATGGATGTGCTGAAAGTCGGCGAATCGCTTGGGATCGGCTCCATCGGTATGTGGCATGAAAATAAGGCCGTTCGGGTGAGCGAGGTCGACAGCAGTGCCTGCGAGATCGTGCTGAACGGTCCCGTGCAGTCGCTGATCCGTACCAGGTACTGGGGCTGGAAGGTGGGGGGTGCACATTACAATGTAAGCTCCGATCTATCCATTACCGCCGGGAGACGGATGACGAGACATGATCTAAAAATCGATAGCGAACCAAATAATCTCTGCACCGGCATCGTCAAACATCCGGATGCGGAGCTGATTGAATCGGAGGGTGATGAAGGCTGGTGCTATCTCGCAAACTATGGCGTCCAGAGCCTGGCAGAGGATAAACTCGGCATGGCCGTCCTGTACCGACAGGCGGATCTCCTCGAAATAACCGAGGATGAATACAGTCATGTCGTTGTTCTGAAACCTACTGCCGGTCAATTATCCTATTACTTCCTGGCAGCCTGGGAAAAGGAGCCTGACGGTATTAGAAGCCGGGAGGCGTTCGTCGAATATCTTGATGAGGTGCTCACGAGGTTGAATAATCCGATCGAGGCACGATATTAAATCAACTCGTCTTGGTGGAGGTTGGAGGTTGTTTGTTAAAAACCTTTGAGGACGCGAAGCTCACGAAGAAAAACACAGATCACGAAGCCCACGAAGCCCAACTCCCAGCCACCCGAAGAATTAAATTTAAATTTATTTTAAATATTTTTTTTCTCCAGAGGGAGGGAATTGGTGTGGTTCTTTGTGTGCTTCGTGTCCTATTTTTTTCTTTGTGTGCTTCGTGTTAATAAAAAGAATTTATCAAAGAAGACTTATAATAATGAAGGAACTATTATGGAACTACGATATGTTGCTGATCCCATCCGTTTCCAGCGGATGACCACGCAGGAGATCAGAGATTCATTCCTGGTCGATAAACTTTTTCAACCCGATCAACTTTACCTGCTATATTCCGAGGTCGACCGCGGCATCATCGGTTCGGCCGTTCCCGGTAAAAATAAATTATCGCTCTCAGGCTCGAAAGAGCTTGCCACCGACTACTTCTGCGAGCGCCGGGAGATCGGTGTGCTCAACATCGGTGGTAATGGAGAGATATCGGTCGATGGAACCACCTTTACAATGAATAACCGGGACGGACTGTACATCGGAAAAGGATCAAAGGAGATCGTCTTCAGCAGTGTTAATGCGACAGATACTGCCGCTTTTTACCTGCTGAGTTTTCCCGCTCATCATACCTATCCCACAAAGCAGGCGAAGCTGGCCGATGCGGAGGCGACACAGGTCGGTGCGGCGGAAACATCGAACAAACGTACCATTTACAAATATATCCATCCGCACGGCATCCAGAGCTGTCAGGTGGTGATGGGATTCACGGTGCTGGAACCCGGTTCGGCCTGGAACACAATGCCTCCACATACGCACGAGCGCCGCATGGAGGTGTATCTCTATTTCGATATGGCGGAGAACACCCGCGTCTTTCACCTGATGGGGCCTGAAGATGAGACGCGCCACATCGTGGTCGCCAATCGCCAGGCAGTAATCTCTCCCAGCTGGTCGATCCATTCCGGTGCAGGGACCGGCGCCTATACCTTCTGCTGGGGCATGGGCGGCGAGAACCAGACGTTTGAGGACATGGACGGGATCGACATTGATCATTTAAAATAAATTTATATTGAAGGATGAGAGTAGAGTTTTATAGTAAAAAAATTTAACACGAAGCTAACGAAGGTGACGAAGTACACGAAGTACCACCCGTAAAAAATTGAACCACCGAGAACACAGAGTCCACCGAGCCCTACTCCCATCCACCCATTTTTTTTAAATTTTTATCCTGCTTCGCGAAATTTAATAAAAATCGTGCAGAGGGGTCAGGGTGTAGGGCTCTGTGCCCTCTGTGTATTCTGTGGTGAAGCTTTTAACGTTTGGGCTTCACGAACTTCGTGAGCTTCGTGTTAAATTTTTTAAAGAGGCGGGGCAGGGCTCTGTGCCCTCTGTGTTCTCGGTGGTTCAATTTTTTCATTGGGTGGCGCTTCGTGTACTTCTTAATCTTCGTGAGCTTCGTGTTAAATTTTTTAAAGAGGTGGGGAAGGGCTCTGTGAACTCTGTGTTCTCGGTGGTTCAATTTTTTACGGCTGGTACTTCGTTTTCTTCGTTAGCTTCGTGGTCAAAGCTTTTATCTTAAATAAAAACCAAAGGAGATCCCTCATGATACTCGATCAATTCAAACTAAACGACAAAGTCGCCATCGTCACCGGCGCAGCCCGAGGCTTAGGCCAGGCTATAGCCAAAGGATTGGCCGAGGCAGGTGCCGACGTCATATTGGTGGATATTCTGGACATGGCCGATAGTAAACGACAGATAGAAAAGCTCGGCCGACGCTGTGAATCAATTACCGCCGATTTATCACGCAAGGAAAGCGTCGAGCAGATTATCAGCATCGCCCGGAAGACTATGGGATCCATCGATATCCTGGTGAATAATGCCGGCATTATCCGTCGTGCACCGTTGACTGAATTCAACGAGAAAGACTGGGACGATGTCATGAACATCAATATCAGAACCCTTTTCTTCCTCAGCCAGGCCGCGGCGAAAGTGATGTTAGAGCAGGGCAGGGGTGGTAAGATCATCAATACCGCATCGATGCTGTCATTCCAGGGCGGTATCCTGGTGCCTTCATACACATCCTCAAAGAGCGCCGTGATGGGACTGACGCGTGCGCTCGCCAACGAACTGGCACCGCACAACATCAATGTGAATGCCATTGCACCCGGTTATATGGCCACGGATAACACGGCTGCATTACGAGCAGATCCGGTACGCAACAAGGCGATTCTGGACCGTATCCCCGCCGGCCGCTGGGGTACTCCTGAGGACTTGCAGGGCGTCGCCGTTTTCCTTGCCTCAGATGCATCATCCTACATGCACGGCTACACAATCGCAATCGACGGCGGCTGGCTGGCCAGATGATGATGTAATATATTACTTTGTTATTCATTACATTTGTCATTAACAATTCAATGATCATTCAAATAGCACTGAGATAGTTAATAATCTCTATTCTGATGATTTAAAATACACTTAGCATATTTGCCAGTATTTTCTTGACATTACAAAAAATATTTTTATCTTATTGTTATTATTAAATGATTTCGATTTCTATATCATACATTAAATTAAATCTCAAAACACCAAGAGAAGACAATTCCTAAAAATAATTAAATTATTCAAATAATTTTGAAAAAAATTAATCAAAAAAAATATTTTCAAATT
>JAFGOE010000042.1 GCA_016926625.1 Candidatus Zhuqueibacterota bacterium | reverse complement strand
GGCTGCGGATCATCTTTAAACGCGGCGAAAACGACCAGAGTATGGACGGTCCCGATTGTTGGAACCGATCCATTTATCATTTGTGAGAGCTCTTCGGATCCATATATCAACTTAATAATTGGATACAAAATAATAAGCAGGATAAGGCAAAATTGTCTCACTACCCTCATAATAATTCCTCCTTTCTTTTGAATTATTACTCGGCGCGATAAATTACAGGCTGCTATATAAATGCTAGCGCAATCACCATTTTTTTATTAATTCCTTCATAAAAAAGATCATTGCGGATCAAGGTGATTCCACATAGAGGCATATCCTCACGTGTTTTTCACAGTGGAATATCTTAATTACCATTTTACAATTTGTTTTGTAGTAGGGATTTTTCGTCTTTCGTATGAAGAGGGAGCGATTAATTTTAGATCAAAGGGGCTTCGTGGATAATTCAGACTCGGTCGATAAATCCGAGGATGAATCTCCTGCTTGTTGAGGATCAGTCAATTTCGCAAGATCAAGTTCGGAAACCATGAATAATCATCACAAAACAAGAATATTTTTTATAATATGCCTCCTTATTTTGTGGTAAACGATTCTTTTATGCATTTGCGTTCCTTGATTCCGAATCTGTAATAAAGATAGAAATTAAAATGGGGGAAATCAATGGATGAGTATACTCATTTGGATATGAGTAATTTTACTTAATTTTTTAAGTATTTGTACTCAGCGCGTATTTAGGTGGGTATAATGGTGGATGATATAACTTACGGAGTTATGCAGCGGTTAATAGAATTTATAAAATGTAGAAACAGATGATGCGGCTCAAATTTTCAGACGTTCAGGAATCGATTTATCTATTAGACTTCAGTTCGTCTCTGTGGCGTATCGTTAATCACAAGAAATTAGTTGCAAACTAATCGTAATGAACAACCCAATACCTGATCACGTTTTGATATCTATCGGGATTTGGATAATAATCTTTGTGCCCTTACCGGGATTAGAATCTATTTTTAACTTTCCCTCTAAGATTTTAATCCGTTCGCTCATTCCCGTTAGACCGAATCCCTGATATTCTACTTTTCCTGATTGGTATAATTTGACATTAAATCCCTTGCCATTATCGCCGATGATGATTTGTGCGTACTTTACCTTATTTTTAATTTCAATATGGACGATGGTCGCATCCGCATGTTTTACGATATTGCTCAGTCCTTCCTGAATGAGACGAAAGATGTGAATTTCAAAGCTTTTTGGAAACAGCTCATCAATCTCATCCATGTCGATAATGAATTCGATGTCGGTCGAATGGACAAACTTATACAACAATGCTTCTATTGCTTTTTTTAATCCCAGTCGATCGAGATGATGGGGATGCAGATCCGTTGCAATCTGACGAATTTCATCTATAGATTCTGATACTAGCGAAGATACTGTATTCAATTCGTTTTCTAAAAGGATCTGATCAGAAAATTTTGATATAATCTGTTGAAGCTCATTTTTAATGATCAATAAATTTTGACCCAGGCTGTCATGTAGTTCACCTGCAAATCTTTTCCTCCCCTTTTCAAGATCCTCGATCAGGCGTTGAGAGAACGACTGCTGCAGTTTTTTCTCCTTCATCAATATCGACATCCGCATTTCATAAAACGAGACAAGGCTGACAAGGAAAATGATTACCATCAATGTTCGAAACCAGGTCGTCATCCAAAACGGAGGGATGATCCTTAGCCGAATCGACTCCCCCTCCTCGTTCCAGATTCCATCATTATTGGAGCCTTTGATCCTGAACCGATACTCACCGGGACGGATATTGGTGTAGAAAGCCTGCCGTCTGTCGCCACAATATATCCAATCTGCATCGACCCCGTCTAATTTGTAGGCATATTGATTTTTCTTCGGATTCGTATAATCCAACGCGGCAAATTCAAACGAGAAAAAGTTCTGTCTATGTGATAAATCAATTCGTTCGATTGCAGTGATCGACTTCCCTAATTGAACAGTTTTATTGAAGACTTTAAAATCGGTAATCACAATGGGTGGTATAAAAGAATTCTCCTCGATACTATCCGGATAAAACGATATAAATCCTGATCCTCCGCTTATGTATATTTTACCATCATTGGTCACATAATGTGATTCGGAGTAGTGGATATGTTCGAGAATGCCATCATCGCGATTATAGTTAATAAAAGTCGCTGTTCTGGGATCAAATCTAGAAATCCCTTTCAAGGTGCTGAGCCAGAGGTAACCATGAATATCCTCGATGATACTATAGATCTGATTGCTGTTTAGCCCATCATCGGAAGTGAAATGTGTGAATTGTTCTGTTTCGATGTCGAATCTCTCGAGTCCACCTCCGAATGTTCCAATCCATAAGATATCGCCTTCAGCCGTCAAATTCCTGCATATAGAACAGATAAAATCATAATTTATACTGTTGGAATCTACCTTATTATGAGTATAACGAATAAATTCATGTTTATCGGTGTAGAATTTATTCAGTCCTGCCGATGTTCCGATCCAAAGAATATTCGTACTATCTCGAGGCGATTGATGTATGACATTGACTCGATTATGACTGAGACTGGTATGATTGTCAGGGTCATGAAAATAGCGAGCAAATTTTTCATTTTGTCGATCGAAATAATTTAAACCATCACATGTCGCGATCCATAGCTTTCCGGTACCATCTTGGAAAATCTTATAAACGCAATCACTACTGATGCTGCTCGGATCGTTCGGATCGTGAGTAAAATGTTTAAAGTATGGGATCTCCTCTCCGGTTTGTTCATTTTTATGCAGAGTCAGACGATCGAGTCCCCCACCATAACATGCAATCCATAAAGTCTTATCCATACAATTGGGTTCTTCAAAGATTGAATAGACACTATTAAAAATCAACGAATTTTCATTTTCCGGATCATGTTTATAGTGTACGATCTGTTCTTTTGTTCGATCGAATTGATATAATCCAAATTCAGTCCCGAACCACAATATGCCGTCACTATCTTCATAAATTATGTACATTGATTTTAATTCTTTAAATTTCGAATTCTTTGCCGTTCCCTCAAATACATTAAATTTTTTTCGTTCATTTAACAGCCTATCGACTCCGCCATTGATTGTCCCAAACCATAAGACTCCATTCCTGTCCTCACAGATCGAATACACAAAGTCACTGCTTATACTTTTAACATTCGTTGTATCGTACTCACAATGATAAAATGTCTCATTTTCTTCGTCATAGATATTCAGACCTCCTCGTGTTCCGATCCATAAATTACCTTTACTATCTCTAAAAATGGGCACTACACCATTATCACTAAGACTAAAATTATTATCATCGTCATGTAAAAATCGGACGAATTTATCGGTTGATTTATCAAATTTATTGAGTCCGCCGAGTGTGCCGACCCATAGTATGTCTCCATTACCCAGCGGATCTTCATACACGTATCGTACGCGATCGAAGCTAATGCTATTAGGATTATCTGGATCATGTTGATAGCGGGTGAACATTTCATTGGCAATATCAAACTTCACGAGACCGCTGTCTTGCGTGCTGATCCAGAGAATGTCAAATTTATCCAGAAATATATGCCATATACGATTATCGCTTAGACTATTAAGATTTTTCGGATCGTGTTGGTAATGGGTAAATTCAAATTGTTCCTCGTTCGTTTGGGGATCTCGTGATATGACGAGTCTATCAAGCCCATTCCAAGTTCCAAGCCAAAATGCTCCGCGACTATCCTGGCTTATTCCAAATACTACGTACGCATTTATGGTAGTAGAATCATCAGGATCATTCTTAAAATGAATAAATTTTTCGGTTGTCGGATCGAATCGGTTCAATCCACCATATACGGTACCTATCCAAATATACCCCAGATGATCTTCGTACAACTCGGAACACCAACTAGAAGAAATGGACGTTGAATCCAGTGGGCTATATACATATTCTTTGATAGAATAACCGTCATAACGACATAGACCTTCACTCGTAGCAAACCACATAAATCCGCGTCTATCTTGAAGAACATGGTATACAACGTTAGACGAGAGCCCATCTCCGGTGGTAATATGAGCAAACTTACAGTCGAAAGGTCGTGCATAGAGTATGCTGATAGACAAGAAACAGGTTGTCATTGAAAGAATAAACGTGGTTAGTTTTCTTTTGATTCGGTAATTTTTAGTATTTTGGAAGGTTGTTATCATATAAAGAGATGATTACATTTTTTTATATATAAAGGCGAACTTCATAGAAAAAACGATAAAGCCATGTACGGATTAGAAAATCTAATCCCCGTCGCAGCGAAACAGAATCAGGACAAAAAATATAATAATGCTTTAAGAAAACGTATCAACGTTTAAATATACTGGCACAGTCATGTGGATGGGCGATAATTAAAATAATCTCAATAATCGTCTGCTAAATTTTAGCCACAGTAGGTATATTTAATACATATACAGGTTCGGTGAGTATGAACATTTAAATATCTTCATTAGGATTTTAGACTCAATCGTAAAGTTACGATGATGTTCAATGTTATTAAGAAGAGATCGTTTAAATTTACATTTAATAATGACTGTATATTATATCAGTGAATATATCTGAAATATATTAAAATTTACTAAATTATTCGTCAGAAAACAAGAAAAATATGATGATATGATGGATCATCAATTTTTTTTTCATGGTCAGATAGTAGATTTTTAAAAATTAATAAGAATTTTTTATCATCTGAAGTACATGACGATATTGCGTTTGACATAGAGTGGTTTTGAATTCATATTCGATTTGCCGGGAGATCACTACAGACGAGCTCATCCTCAGATCACTCTCAGGATAAGCTCGTCAGTCTTGCTATCAATTTATTAATGGATGGTCGTCCTTCCTATTTCTCAATCAATTCTTTCAGCGATTGTAGTCCATGTTCGAAATCTTTGCCGAGAAAGCTTTCCATCATCAATCCCATATAGCGTTCGAAAGGATATCCTAAGTTGCCTGATATTGTCCAGGTGACCTTTGTGCCCTCTGGTAACGGTTCGAAATTCCAGACGATGTCACTGGCCATCTCCTGGGGACGAGTGAATTGAAGTTTAGCATCGATCTTTTCATACGGCACGACGTTTTCAACTTTTTCGAAACCAGCACCGACGATCTTGCCATCCCAGGACCATTTGGCTCCGACACCGGTCGAATCACCTGTCATGATGTCAGTCGTTGCGGTCGAATCTTTTGCCAGCCAGGGATCCCATTGCAAGCGTAGATCATAGTCTAAAACAGTATTATAGACTGCTTCCACGGGTTGCTTGATCTCGGTCGAGCGTTCCAATGTATAGGAAGATGGTAAAAACAGAGCCACAATCAGAAATAATAGAATCAAGGCTAAAATAATAAAAATAATAGTCTTCAATACTTTCATAGCTTACCTCCATTTCGATTTAAAATGCGTCTGTCCCGCTTTTCTTTTCTTCACGGGATTAGCGATTTAAAAAAAGTCACGACGACACGACTTTTCCACACCACTTTCATGATGTAAGATACAGCAGAGGAGTTGCGGACAAAGTGTTAATCCTTTGCTCTATTTTTCCTCCATGTAACGATATGAATAGTTGGTCGGCGGGATGAAATTTTCTTTTATCGTCCGCGGCGTCACCCAGCGCTGCAGATTGATCAGGCTTCCTGCTTTATCGTTAGTACCTGACGCTCTTGAACCGCCGAACGGTTGCTGACCTACCACCGCACCCGTCGGTTTATCGTTGATGTAGAAATTCCCTGCCGCGTGTTCCAGCATCGCGGTGGCTTTTAAGATCGCTTCCCGGTCGTTTGCAAAAATAGCACCGGTCAATCCGTAGGGTGAAGTCGTATCACACAATTCGAGAGTTTTCTCGTATTCTGAATCAGGATAGACGTACACTGTTAAGACCGGTCCGAATATTTCTTCCTCCATCAACTTATAGTGAGGATCGGTCGTCTGAACGATCGTCGGATGGATGAAATATCCTTTCGAATCGTCGTAGGTGCCTCCGACGACGAATTCGGCGTCGTTTGATGTTTTCACGTAATCGATATAACTTTTAATGGTATTGAAGGCCGCTTTATCGATAACAGCACCCATAAAATTTCGGAAATCTTCAGGATCACCAATTTTCAGCTTACTGACCTCTGTCATCAATCTTTCTTTCAGAGCAGGCCACAGGCTTTTCGGCACATAGGCGCGTGAGGCGGCCGAGCATTTTTGTCCCTGGTACCCGAACGCACCTCGTATCATCGCAGTCAAGAGTTGATTGCTATCGGCGGATGGATGGACGAAAATAAAATCTTTTCCCCCTGTCTCCCCGACAATCCTGGGATACGTAAGGTAACTGGCGATATTATTTCCGATCGTCCTCCACATACTCTGGAATACGGATGTTGAGCCCGTGAAGTGGATACCTGCGAGATGCCGGTCATTCAGCACCAGGTTCCCCACTGCGCTGCCGCGTCCCGGAATCATATTAATAACGCCATCGGGTAATCCCGCTTCCTTAAGCAGTTTCATGATAAAGTATGCATTATATACGGCCGATGAGGCGGGTTTCCACAGGACAACGTTGCCCATGATGGCGGGTGCCGTAGGTAAATTCCCTGCAATCGATGTAAAATTGAACGGTGTGACCGCAAAAATAAATCCTTCCAGAGGCCGTTGCATGGTCGCATTCCAGCATCCACGAGAGGATAGCGGCTGCTGCTGATATATCTGTTGCATATAGTATGTATTAAACCGCCAGAAATCGATGAGTTCGCAGGCTGAATCGATCTCCGCTTCGTACACCGTCTTGCTCTGTCCCAACATCGTCGCTGCATTTAGTATGGGATGATATTTTGTCGCAAGCAGATCCGCTGCTTTCAAGAAAATAGCCGCTCGTGCCTCCCACGGCATTGCAGCCCACTTTTCTCTGACGCTCAGTGCCGAAGCGATGGCAGTCCCAACCTCCTCCTCCCCTACCTGATGATAAGTTGCTAAGAGGTGTGCATGCTCGTGGGGACACCGGCACTCGCCCAAATTTCCCGTCTTCACCTCTTCGCTGCCGATGAAGGCGGGGATTTCTATCGTATTTTTCTTTAACTCGGTCAATTTTTCTTTCAACATTTTTTTTTCATTGCTCTGAGGACCATACGCTAATATGGGTTCGTTTTGTGGCGGTGGTACATTAAAGATTGCATTATTCATGCTAAACATCCTCCGGAATTATATTAAAATGACAGAATAATTGATTTCGAAAATGAGTTTGATAATTAATTTGTGGAGTAAAATAGAACAGTGTGTCGTAAGATCGATTGGTTTGGAATGTATGAACGGATCACTCATAAAAAAGAGGATTTAATACCTACAATAATTTGATAGTCGGGGCGAGAGGATTTGAACCTCCGACTTCCTGCTCCCGAAGCAGGCGCGCTAACCGGGCTGCGCTACGCCCCGATGTTTGTTTCAATGTGCATTCGTTTACAAATGGCGAGACGAACTGTGCTCGCCGATAATATAGGATATCCCGAAAAATAATATCGTGATCGATACAGCGATTAGAAGACCTATCGTACTTTCAGGTAATCCCGGATATATAGAGAACAGAGACGCGATGACCAGACCGAGGATGAAGTAAAACGTCTCCTTTGAGTGATGTTTCAAGCAATAATTGATTAACTTGGCAAATACGATAATTCCTAAAACCACACCGATGCCCGTTACCACAAGGGTCATCAAATGCCTATCAGCTAAGGCTGATGTGACGATATAATATTGTCCCATTAACAACATGACGAACGATCCGCTGATACCTGGGACGATCATCGAGCCACCCGAAAAGAATCCAGCAACACACAGCATCAGAGCGGAATGTGTCGTTAGCTCGAATGTCACTCGATAACCTTCCTGCTTTTCCACATGAGGAAAGGCAAATTCAAATATGAAGATGATCGCCGCACCGGCAATAAAAGCAAATAATGATGCTGCGTTCAATTTCATATCCTGGTTACTTTTATAAATTGAAGGAATCGAACCCGCGATTAATCCAACGAACGCCAGGTTGGTATAAATATAATAATTCTCCAGCAGATATTTCATTAACTGTGCAGAGAGGAAAAGCACGACGATTGCTCCGATGGCGACCTTTGCTAAAAAGAGTATATACGCACACCGTTTCTCTCTGTTTGTCAAAAAATTACTGATCGCTTCGATTAGATTTTCATAAATTCCCAAAACCACTGCGATGGTGCCGCCTGAGACACCCGGGATGATGTTGGCGATACCGATCATCCCCCCTTTTAAGACGAGGAGCAAATCTCGCTTGATGTTTACCATATGTCTTAATATCTCCTTCATAGTATACACGTCGTTGATGAATTACCTGCTCCACCCCTTCTGGCCGATAAGCGGAACGAAAATACAACCACATATCGATTTTTCGATATACGAATCACCCCGTTTGGAAATTAAAATCAATTTTTGTTGATGCTGAGACCCGACAGGGATCACCATTTTCCCGTGATCGCGAAGTTGTCCTATCAGCTCATCCGGGACAGACGGAGCCGCTGCCGAAACCAGAATGCCATCAAACGGTGCCTTTTCGGGCAATCCAAGTGAACCATCAGC
>JAFGOE010000041.1 GCA_016926625.1 Candidatus Zhuqueibacterota bacterium | reverse complement strand
ACCAAAAAGGACAGAAGACAGTTTAAGAACTTGAGAGGTTATTAAACTTTGAACAGACCGTCCTGAATCAGCAGATGATTGTCGATCCCCAATGTTGGGGACTTGATGATAAGTGTTATGCGATTAGTCACATAATCGAATTTTCTGTCGTCACTCCTGTTCCCCAGCACAATGTGTACCGTGCCATGTACCTTATCATCTTCCGATGTTTGGCCCGATAGCAGCGCTTTCGGATTGGTTCCCAGACCGATTTCAATAATTTCTCTTCCGTTCCTGCCAACCTTATCAAGCAGTTTCCTTAAGCGTACAGCCCCATCATTTCCATAGATCTTCCTGACATAACCGCCTTTGATGTCTAATCGTAACGATTCTGTATTCAACAGGTTATGACTAAATGATCCGTCCACGATGAGAACGCCGTCCATTTTGAACCGTTGCGGCATGATCGTCGCTTTGCCTGACGGAAGTGAAGAGAACAGACCCGCCTCCTCGACGATCCCGGTCTCTGCAACCGCAGACCTGTTGTTGATCATCGCCGACAGCTCAGTACCTGCCCTGGTCGTTATCTTCAGCTTTTTTCCGATGGATAGCAGATCGGCAATACGCCTGGACTTATCTGCAATATACTTAAAATCTGTGTTAACGCATCGCGCAATCGCCTCCTGGCCCACGTCCGAAATACATAACACGCGAACTCCATGATGACACGCGGTCTGTAATTCTTGAGAACCGATGAAACTCCTGCTGGAGGCAAATATGACGGAGTTCATCCCGATGAGGAGATTCGACAATTTCGGAGAGATCTGTGAGCGCGCACCTCCGGTATCGGAATATTCCAGTAAAAATACATGAGGACTCACCCTTAGAGCGGTTTTTTGTAACAATTTTCCGGTCTCGCGATGCTCTTCATCGACGACAATAAGAAGCGACTCCCTGTCCTTTAAGCGAACACAGGTATGAATAATGGTTCTAACCGCTTTTTCGTATCGTGTCATGCCTATAAATTAAAAAAATATCGGAAAAAAACAAGATTTATTTTTTAAGTTACCAATTCATTTTTCTGGAACATAGCACCTCCTATCCATCCCTGCAACTTAAGGTGGTGCACCTGCCGAAATCCCAGGTACTGACCATCGATATCGTTTGATTCACTAACCCACACAGATCTCTTATTCCAATAAAATCATCTTTTTCGTTATCATATATCCGTTAGATTCAAGCCGATAAAAATAAATTCCCGACGAAAGCGCCCGTCCAGCCTCATCTTTCGCGTACCAATCGATGGTGTAACGCCCTGTGGATTGGTTTTCATCCACCAGTGTGGCAACCTCCTTACCCAACAGATTGAACACCTTGACGCTGACTCGCCCAGGTTGCGAGATCGTATAACGGATTAGCGTCGATCCATTGAACGGATTAGGGTAATTCTGTACGAGATCGATCGAGGACGGTTTCGCTATGTCCACCATTACGGAATGGTAGATCGTAAATCGGCCATCGAAATCGATCTGCTTTAAACGGTACATCAGCGTCTCGCCATTCATCTCATGATCCACAAACTCATATGAATGGTGAAGCGCAGTCGTTCCCTGTCCTTTCACAAATCCGATGACCTCCCAATGATGACTGCGACTGGAATCGGCGATCGATTTCTGTATTTCGAAGCCATAATTATTGGTCTCGGTTGCCGTGCTCCACGTGAGGTACACCGCACCATGACGGTATTGAGCATCAAAGGTGGCTAACTCCACCGGGATCACCCCTTCGATTCGCAGCAAACCATTCTGCCGGATAGCTATCGGGATGCCTTCATTGAACCTGAAATACATGAAATTTAAGGTTGTCGACGAGCTATCTGCTCCGATCACATCGAAATTCAAATAGATGAGCGTCCCTCCCCCTGTAAGTGGTTTCTCACCGCTAAAAATCAGATGCACTCTATTGGTGAATAAATTAACAGTCACATCATCCCATTGTGACATGATCGAATTACTGGCATCAATACCGCTGCAACGGAGGACGTTGGGATTGAAACTGATCATGGTATTGATATATTGGACATTTTTGTCTGTCAAATCGTCGACGGAAATCGGAATTTGAATCGAGGTACCGGACATGACGGTCGTATCAGGCAGGGCCACCACGATTTCAGGAATAGAAAATACTCTCATCGAACCATTACGTGTATCCGCCTGAGGAATCCCTTCATTGAATACAAATTGCTGCCACTCTAATCCCGTCGAATCACCCGGTTGTCCGATAATTTCCATTTCGATAAAGAAGAGAACTCCTTCTCCGATCAACGCCTCAATGCCACTCATCTGAACATGAATGAGATTCGTCTCCTCTTCGAAAATTACATCGGTCCAGCCTGCTGTCAAAGAGTTATTTTTAATGATCGACGCCGCGTTGACAATGTCCTGATTGAACGATATAGTACAATCGAACGACCGAATTTCGTAGTCCGTTAGATAACCAACCTTCACCGGAACCAGCAGTCCCTCCAGTCGATATCCGCCGGTGTCCGGAAGGGTGACACTAAGGACAGGCATTTCGACCGTCGTAAAAATACCATCCCTGGTCGTAGCGATCGGTATACCCTGATTAAAGAGTACACTCTCAAAATGAAGGATGGTCGTCGATTCGGGTGCTCCCACAATATCAAAATCTATATAAACCAGAACATCACCCGTCGGAAGTGGTGTATCTCCTGTCAAACTGATATTAATTTTGCCCTGCAGTAATTCCGGAGTGGTGGTTTGCCACTGTGCCGATAGGGTCCCGTTCTGAGTAATCCCGGTAGCAGAAAGCACATCATGATTATAGGTAATACTCATTGCCACCGATGTTACATCCATATCGCTCAGATTGTCCACAAATACGGGAATCTTTATCGATCGACCCGCGAAACCATTGGTATCCGGCAACGCAATCTGTACTCGTGGGACTGTCCCGTAGACTGTAAGCGAACCATTACTCAACTCAGATTTCGGAATGCCATTATTGAAAGTGACATAATTGAAAACGAGTTCTGTGCCGGAACTGTCGCCTCCGATGACTGAGAATTGAATGAAAAATAGGGATCCGCTACCCTCAAGCGGAGATACTCCGTTGAACGCTACATAAGCGCTTCCGGGATAATCTCTGAAGGTCAGCATTCCTTTATCTTCTGATAACGATCCCTGCTGCACAACACCAATGGCGTCCAGGACTCGTGAATCATATGAGATTGTCAATTTAACGGACATGACGTCGAGACCGCTGAGGTCATCCACGATCACCGGTACGTTGATCAGTTCACCGTTCCTGGCCGTCGTGTCCGGCATGCTGACCAACACCGTTGGCGCGAGAATCGTGATCACTCCTGAATCTTTAACGCCTTCAGGATTCCCTTTATTAAACGTGATCTCCTCGATTTTAATGCGGGTCGTATCACCCACCTTCCCGATAGCCGCCAATTCGAGGAATATCAACTCACCGGCCCCAGTCAATGCTTGTTCGCCTGAGAGCGATGCGATGATCGACCCCTCCTCGATCGTGTATTGAACATCGGTCCATGTGCTGCTGATCGTGCCTTCATTCGTCATCGATAAGGCCTCGACAACGGATTGATCGTACGTGATCGTCATATGGATAGATTGAACGTCGTAATCATCTACATCGCCTACAAAGATCGGTAATAATAAATTTTCACCGAAAACGACTGTTGTGTCCGGAACCGCGATTGCCAGTAGCGGCGGCTGCAGCACCGTAAAACTACCGTCGTTTAACGATGAAACCGGTACCCCATCATTGAATCGGAAGCTGCTCAATTCAAGTGCGGTCGTGTCACCTGTGTTTCCGATCACATCAAAATTGAGGTACAGTAACGTTCCTGATCCCTCGAGGAATGTCGTACCACTCAACGAGATCTGCGCACCGTCAGGGATCTGACTCAAATAGGCCGTCTCCCACGACGCTGTCAGACTGTTTTGAATGTCGAACCCCGTGATCTCCAATACCTCATCGCTGAAGTTGATCTCAAAACTGACCGCAGAGACCTCCAGTCCGGTTACGTCGGATACATCCACCGGGATGGATATCCGTAATCCTCTCTCTTCACTCGTATCGGGCAGCGTCACGGCGATCATGACCGGCGCAAGCACGGATAAAGTGCCATCTGTCGGCGCGATGGCAATCGTATTGTTATTCGTAGTGAACTGTGCTAAGTCGAGCGGAGACGTGCTACCCTCTGCTCCGGTCACTTTAAATCTAAGCTTAATCAGGTCGCCGGCACTCGTTAATGCGCTGCTGCCACTTACGGTGACCTGAACGGAACTGTCATCCGTCGTCACAGTCGCATTATTCCAAGTTTGGGTCATGGTACCGAACTGTATCGACTGCCTGAATTCGATTATAGCGGGATCATACGTCAGCCGGAATGACACCGATCGGATATCCAGACCAGTCACATCGTCGATACGTACCGGAATATCGATGAAGGCGCCCTGCTGCTGAGACGTATCCGGAATAGAAGCGATGATTGGGATTTGATAATACTGTTCTTGTCCATTATATTTTAGCGGATTCATCACGTTTTCGACTAACTCGGGTCCCACCAGACTATCCTGATTCGCTCCCATATACACCATGCGCATCGGTAAACCGAGGCGACCTTCCATGTTGCTCCCCCGTATTAGGATCCCGGTATCACCGAACGATTTAAAATCTAATTTACTGTTGTAGGTGCCATCATACGTATCGTCGTT
>JAFGOE010000040.1 GCA_016926625.1 Candidatus Zhuqueibacterota bacterium | reverse complement strand
TCATGGGTGGCTGGACGAAATTGACCTATCCTAATGCTGTCAAAACAGTAGAAGTCTACGATCCCCAAAATGGGATTGGCCCCTATGTGTCCACAGAATTACCAGAACCACGAAGTGGTGCTTCTGCCTGTGCATTAAATGGAAAGATTTACCTGATCGGAGGACGGTTAGGGGATCTGGGAGATGCTCATAAGGACAATGTCTTCGTATTTGATCCTGCCACTCAGCAATGGACAGAGAAGGCTCCATTACCCACGGCGAAGTCATTCTCCTGTGCGGTCGCTGTCGATGGGAAGATCTACACGATAGGAGGAAGAAGCAATTCTTCTATTTTTCCAAAAACCGTTGAAATATATGATCCTGCAGCAGATACATGGACAACAGCAGAAGGATATATGCCTGAACACAGAGATGCTTTTGCTGCTGCAGCAGTCGATGGAAAAATTTACCTGATCGGAGGAGAAAATTCCCACGATGGAAGTGGCCGATCAACCGTATTCGAATATGATCCACTTTTAAACGAATGGACAAGGAAGCGATACATGTCGACATCAAGGTTACATTTGACTGTAGCTATTGTCGGTGGTAAAATTTATGTCATGGGTGGATCTTCCGGATATTTAATTTTTAAAGTAAATGAAGTATATGATCCGACGAATGACACCTGGAGCACAGAAACCGATCTCCTTGCTACACTGGCGGCTCATAGTAGTGCAGTCTACGATAATAAAATTTATGTGATCGGAGGCGTCGAAATAGTCGGCAATAGAGTATACCCACAGCCATATGAAAAAGTCGCGGGGACAATTTATGAATTTACACCTCCGATGACGAGTGTTGATAATATTTTAACGATTAATCCAGCTAAATTTTCACTAAATCAGAATTACCCCAATCCGTTTAATCCATCCACGACGATCGATTATTCGCTATTGCAAGACAGCTATGTCAAGCTGGTGGTATATAACCTGTTAGGCGATGTCGTCACGATTCTAGCCGATGGATTTCAGGAGCGGGGTGTACACAATGTGCACTGGGATGCATCCGACCATCCGAGCGGCCACTATATCTACCGCCTCGAGATAGATGGAGTTAGTGCGACAAGGAAGATGCTGCTGCAGAAGTAGGCATTGGATTGCTTATCGCGTTTTACTGCCATTTCGGTGACAGCACATTACCTGTCATTGCTTCGCGATTCCGCTTTTAAAGAATCGCGAAGCAATCCCATGAGTGAGCGCAGCGGACAAGTCCCTTGCACCAGTGCATGAGATTGCTTCTCCCGCTCAGCGGGAACGCAATGACAGGACGACTCCTGCTGAAAATAATTGCCAACCTGATATTTTATCTACCCGATACAATTAATTCCTCTATCTTATCATCGTTCGATAGTAAAACACTCGAATCTTTATAACAATATAGTCACTTTTATTGCAATAAATTAATATATATTAAAGCCGAAATATATTATTTTTATTATATTTATCAGCTTATAGAATATTTAATAACTGATTATTAACGATTAATATCATATTATTGTGGAATGAAAATTGCACAATTTCACGCGAATTGTATACCTCAATAAGCAATTTAGCATCCTTTGCATGAAATAAGTTTTATCTAATCTTTCGAAAGGATCTCGCGTGAAACGTTACCGTTTATTCCTTATGCTCTTTTTGTTAATTATTCAAGCTACACTGTACGCGGCTGATAAGTATTCCGCTGCCGATCAATATTTGAAGGATCAAGATTACGAAAAAGCGGCGGCTGAATATTCTAAAATCATACTGGAAAGTGGGGGAGTGGATGCATCGCAGGACATTAGAGCCCTTACTGGCGGATTTATCTCCTATTACATGCTGCAAAATTACAAAGAATCGTTCTCCATGGCCAAACGCGTCCTGAAACTGGATGACTATAACAGTTGCGCCATCTTTTATGCGGGTCAGAATTTAGAAGTTCTGGGAAAGACTGACCTGGCACGAAATATATTCAAATATCATGAAATCCTTCCCTACGATGCACCGTATAAACAATTCAATGAAGTAAAATATTTTACGACCACACAGCTCGATCTGGTCGAAGGGATCGATGCAGCTATCGATCGCGAGCGAAGGATGACCTACACTCCACCCATACCCAACCGATTAGCAATGATCTACTTTGTAAATGATGATTATGATGCGAAATGGGATAACATCGGGAAAGGGATGGCCGACATCCTGAGTAGCGACCTCGCTCTATCCGATGAAATCGAGGTCGTCGAGCGCAGGGAGCTGCAGATCTTGCTGAACAAATTGAATCTGACGCGACAGCAACTAATCGAGGACAATATTATACGCGGTATTGGGTCGATTCTGCGGGCTAGATATCTGATCGGAGGAACTTATCAGATTAAACCCGGACTCAATACGACGTTTAACCTCTCGATGATCGACATGCTGGACCAGAACAATGTTCAGCAATACCAATTCACGAAAGAGGATCCTGATTTCTCGACTATCGGCACTGATATCCTTAAGAAAATTATCATGCAGCTGAATCTGACCGTAAATCCTAAGATCAAGGATGCGATCAAAAATATATCGACACAGAATTCAGATGCATTTTTAGCCTATTCTAATGGCCTGGATGCGTTCGATTTGAAAAACTATGAAGCATCACGTGATTATTTCGTGCAGGCGACAGACCTGGATCCGGATTTTCTGAAAGCCTATGAGAAGCAGATGTTCGTGGATGCGATGATTCATGTATTAGGAAATACATTTGCCGCGAACCATTTTGTTATATTGGATCAAAAATATACCTACTTTGCCATGCAGCGACAGGGTGTCGTCCCGATAATAAATGAGAGAATGCAAACCATGTCTAACATTCTCGATTTGGGATATCTTCCCGGTAATGACTCCCGTGCGGGCAAAGAGGCGTATATCATCCCTGAAATTCCGGAGATTCGAAAGTTAGACGAACCTCCCAGACCTCCTGGTAATTAAACTATCCGTAATCTAGTTAATTGGTGAGCAATTTATCAAATCATGGATGGACAACGATGAAGCGTAATTCGAGTTTAATTATATTTTCCCTGATCATACTATTTTTATTGACAAGCAATCTTTTCGGGCAGAATGCTCCTGTTATTACAAGGATCACTGCAAGCCAGAGGACAGGCACGAACCTGGTCGATGTGGTCTACGATGTGGTGGATGAAGATGGTGACGACCTCCTCATCCGAATGGAAGTCACTAACAGCGGAGAACCGGTCGCTGTAACATCCACTTCGGGTGATATCGGGTTTAACATAACGCCCGATACGAATAAAACCATCGTCTGGAACGCAGGCGTTGATTTTTATGATAGTTTTGGGGATTATGTTGTCGTAAAACTGGAAGCCTTCGATGCTTCGAATGAACATACCATCTACAGCGATCCGTTTGTCGTTGATACACGTATCGACAAGCCTCCGGTGAACGGCTGGCAGCTAATAGCAGATTCGTCGCAAACTTACAACGAAAATTTCGTTATCGATAATTCCGGAAATGTGTGGTGTTTCTATTTAAAAGATCCGGGCAGCGGACAGCCGATCTATCTTAAAATAATGGATCACGAGGGAAACGTGATCAAAACGGAAACGATTATCGGATACTCTTCAAGCCTTGTCACTGGCGCGTACCAGACGTTACGCGGAGCCCTGAATCACAGAACAGGACTGGTCTGGCTCGCCTATCAGGGTCAGTTTGAAGCTGAAAACGTATGCTCATTCCTTATATTCGACGCAGAGGGAAATATCCAGAACGGTCCGCATGTAATACAATCGGATCAGGGCGTTCTGGCTCCGAAAATCGCTTCCGATTCCAGCGGAACCATGTGGGTGTGCTGGCATAGTTACGCTGCGGGACACGATAGCAGCCGGGGTAAATTTATCAGCATCGATTTCGAAGGGAACGTCAGTCCTGAAGGCGTACGAACATTCACCGACGAACGGAATCTCATCAACACCGATATCGCCGTCGCCGCGAATCAGGCGAAATGGTTCATCTATGAGAAAGCGAATCAGGCAGGTTACGTTGTGCTCAATCCCGACGAGTCCTTCGGCGAGACTGAAATCTATAGCTTAAACGATCAATATTTTGATCCCCGGATATCGATTTACGCCAACGAAAGAAATTCTCACGTCTATTTCCTGAATAAAAACATCGACGCAAACTATTATCGACTTGAAGGGAGGAAGAGTCAGCCCCCCTCGATGTTTACCGGTATTAATCTCGTAAAAAAGTGTTCTTTCATTGTCGATGAAAACGGTTATCTGGAAATCGTTAACTACGACACGACCAGCGATTCGTATATGCGAGGCGTTTATGACGCAGAAAGCGCTGAACTCATCAGCGAATGGACCCCAATATTAGATGATGTAACGGATGGATCGTCTGTTAATCAATTTGTGGCCTACAATCCTGATTATCCGATGTTAAAGACATATTTAGTCCATACTCAACCGAACATGACGAAAATGAAATTTGTACCGGTTCTACCGGAGACGGTCAGCGTTGCCATTTCAACGGATTCTCTTGATTTCGGCCTGGTTGGCATTGATACGTTAAAATCTGACACATTCATCTACCGAAATCTGGGCAATGTACCGATACATGTTAACACTATCCAGCTCACTGATTCCGGATTCACAGCGGATAAGCTATCGTTCTCAACAGCACCCGGAGATTCAGAGCTAATCACGGTGACATTTTCGCCGCAGGACACGATACGATATGAGTCAGAATTAATTATCAGCACCGATAGACCTGAAGCGGATAGAAGCGTCATCCTGGCCGGGGAAGGGTACGCGAGACGCTGGGATCTGCTGGTCAAGCCCGACGTGATCGAGTTCGATTCCGTTGCTGTCGATCATTCGAAACTCGATTCGCTTACGCTGGTCAACACAGGAAATCAGGACATCCATATCGAGGCGATCAATTTTACTGACACATCGTTCTCCCATGATATGCTGAAATCCCTGAAAATTGTCCCGGGAGACTCACATACTATTGTGATCGAATTTTCACCGGCGGACACTGGTATGTATACCTCGGAGATGATTATTCTCTCCAACTCAACTCAGAGTCCCCAGAGCATCGCACTGCGCGGATACGGATTTCATCATTACGATGCGATGGTGCTTGAGCCGGATACGCTTGATTACGGTGAAGTCCCAATCGGTTACTCGCTAACCCACTCGTTTACGATCAGGAATATCAGTGCCTTCACCATCAAAATCGATAGCATAAACGTGCATAACTCAGATTATGCGATCGTGGGCGATCCGAGCCTGATCATTGAAAAGAACAGCTCAATTTCGCTGAATGTTTCATTTTCACCTTCAGTAACCGGTCCGATCAATTCGATCGCCGAGATTTTTAGCCACATCGAAGAACCGCTTAAAACTCGATTTTCAGAATCGAATATCGACAACCAGATTAATCAGAGTAATACACTCTACCTGCAGGGCATCGGTTACGAACTGTTTGCGCCAAAGATCGTGGTCGTTCCGGATATCCTTGAATTCGACAGCGTGCGCGTCGGTGCCACGGCAAATCGTTCGCTATGCATTAAAAATAATGGCGCAGATACGCTGCGGATATCTAATATCACGTCGAATAATCCTCATTTTGAGATCCTTTCGAAGTTCAGGAGTTTTAAATTAGCGCCTGCGGATTCTGAGTTTATTAGTATCCGGTTTACCCCCACCTACGCCAATGAGATAAATGGGGTTATTAGCATACTGAGTAATGATCCGATTGAGCCTGAAAAACACGTCTTGGCGTATGGGAGGGGGTATGGAGCACCTAAAATATATATCAATCCACCGTCAGGGATAAATTTCGAGACGGCGGTAATCCTGGGTCAGAAATCGACTAAATCGTTCTATATCAGCAACTTGGGATCGGATACCTTAAAAATCACTGGAATTCGAAGCGAAAACGAAAATTTTTACGCACTCTATGATACGACGCTGTATGGCATCGAACCGACTCTCCCTCCGCCACCGAACGAACAGACTATATTCGTGAGTATTGTGTTTAAACCCGTGGAAACCGGTGAGATTTTGTCACATCTTATCATCGAAAACAACGATCCGGATTCCGCACATTTCAGATACCCCTTATCCGGTATCGCAAGGCTCGCCGATCCCCCCGACATCGTCGTTTCCGCTGATAGTATCAACTTCGGCGTCGTCGACCTGAACAAGGAGGTGACAAAGAGTGTCACCATCAAAAATCAGGGTGAAACGACGCTCGAAATAAATAATATCTCCATGAGCGATCCCCATTTTGCGATCGATCAGGAATTAGAATTTAGCGTCCTCCCGAATGATAGCCAGGCCATACTTATCTCGTTCACGCCCGATGCCAGCATTACCTATTTGAGTGAAATGACCATTTTGAGTAATGATCCGCAAGATTCGACCATGACGATCTATTTGCAAGGCGCAGGGCGTCCTCTAAGGGATCAGGAGATCGTACTGGAACCGGACAGGATCGATTTCGGCGAGACCGGTCTTGGAATGATGATAACGAAGTATCTCTGGGTCAAGAACAACGGCGAGAAGGATTTGATTGTAAGCAATCTCTCGATCAATAACTCACAGTTCAATGTCCAGGATTCTGCATTTACCATCAGGCCTGGATCACAGAAGTTCCTCGTCGTCACGTTCACACCGCAATCGCTGGGACGTATCGACGGTGTACTAACGATAATAAGCAACGACCCGTTAAGACCTGAGACGTTTTTGAATATGAACGGACTGGGGCGTTCGCTGACTCCGCCGACGATCAGCACTAATCTCACTGGAAACGTTTTGGGTTTCGGAACAGTTCCGGTCAATCATACAGCAGTAAAGTACATCAAAATATATAATAACGGAGAAAAAAATCTTAATGTATCTAATGTTTCTATTGCCAATGCGCAGTTCGAGATCATAACAAAGAGGAGTTTCAGTGTGTATCCGGGCGCATATCATCTGTTAGGGGTGAAGTTCACACCCGCTTCAACCGGAGTTATCACCGCGAACCTGAAAATCATCAGTAATGCGGAGAATTTACCTTCCATGCAGTTATCGCTAAACGGTATCGGAAGAGAGCTTAATCCAGCAGCGATCTACCTGAGCGATAACGAATTAAAATTTG
This sequence comes from Candidatus Zhuqueibacterota bacterium, assembly GCA_016926625.1. Lineage (GTDB taxonomy): Bacteria > Zhuqueibacterota > Zhuqueibacteria > Thermofontimicrobiales > Thiofontviventaceae > Thiofontadaptatus. The sequence continues at coordinate 4,754 of JAFGOE010000040.1, read as the reverse complement.
GTGATGTACCTATTTACGATGAAAAGTCGTTATTATTAATGGTTCGAAATACAGGTGAAAACACTCTCGATGTACAACTCGCGAATCAAGATACCAGCGCTTTTCAATTAAGTGAAACGCAGCTACAGATTGAAGAGCAGGATGCCCGATATGTACTCGTCATGTTTAAACCAGCTATTATCAAAAACTATTACGATACGTTAACGGTAACGTCGAACGATCCGCAACGGTCCCGCTTATCAATATTATTAAGCGGAGAAGGTAGAATAATTAAAAATCAGCAAGTTACAGCAATCCCTTCAAGTATTAATTTCGGCGATATTCCGGTTTCGTTTACCGGAGTGCAAGATTTTGCCTTACAAAATAGCGGTGAAAAGGAATTGATTGTGTACGGCATGTCGCTGACGGAAAGCGTATTTACCGTGGAAAGCGATTCTTTTGTATTACAGCCCGGTAAGGCTCGTAATTTTGAAATCTACTTTAATCCGAAAAATGAGATAGAGTATTGGGATACGTTGTCCATTCGGAGCAACGATATTGAACATCCGCTGTCACGCGTGCCGATTCGGGGTGTCGGAAGCCTGCCGGTAACTCAGGAAATCGTGGTGTCTCCGGATAGCATCGATTTCGCCGATGTCGCAATCTATTCTTCCCGTTTTGCCGTGATCGATGTACACAATGCGGGTGAACAAGTCCTGCAAATCTCCCGCATCAATCGAACTGATCGTGAGAATTTCTGGATTCCGGCGGAACAGCAGAGTTTTTCCGTCGCAGCGGGGGATACGGCGCAAATACACCTCGAATTTAAACCGATAGAGAAGAAAACGTTTGAAGATTCAATCATCATCGTCAGCAATGACCCTGCCAATACGGAAGCCGTTGTCAAAATCAGGGGGATGGGAAGAGATTCGACAGCAGCCGTATATTTTGTAGAAAATGATTCCGTAAATTGCGGTCATGTCGCTCTGGGTGAGAAAAAGCAAGTGGAATTTATACTATTCAATAAAGGAGAAAAATCGCTCCACTTGATCCCTCAAACAATCGATAATCCGGTCTTCAGACTTTCTGCTAAAAGATTCGTGATACCGGGAAACGACAGTCTCGCCGTTACCATAGAGTTTCAGCCTACTGATTTCCTTGAATTTAATGCGACACTCGATCTGGTTGAGGAATATGATGATTCGACGGTCTATCATCTCTATTTGTCGGGCGTAGGAACTGCCAAAGCGCGACAACAGATTCATGTTGATTCCGATGGAGTTAATTTCGATCAGGTTGCACTGGGGGATTCAGCGACAGCCGGGATCTACGTGTCCAACCTTGGAGATTATCCGCTTACTATCCATGAAATCTCTGTGGCTGACAGTCAATTCCGGGTCGACAACGAAAGTTTCAAACTTGATGGCAAGTCAGCGGTACTGGTTTCTGTCTTATTCAGTCCCGTTATCACCGGCGAGATTCATTCGACGTTATTAATACAATGCGATGATGTGGAAAAGACGACGGTCGAGATACCTTTGCAAGGATATGGTTATCTCAGGCCGGGCATACAACGGATATCTGCATCGCCGTCGCGCGTCTCGTTCGGCGAAATTGCATTAAACTCCGGCAGTTCTCGAAATATCTATATCTCCAACGTCGGCAACGATACGTTAACGATCCTGCAGTCGTCAGTACTGGACACTAATTTCTCCGTAGATGATACGAAAGCGAAGTTCAACTTATTACAGGGAGAAAATACCGTCATCTCTGTCCGTTTTCACCCCTCGAGAGTCGATACGATTTACAGTCATCTGGTCATCGAAAGCAATGATCCTATTCATCCACGCATTACGTTAGGATTAGACGGCAGTTCGAGGCGTTTAAGAGACCAGCGACTCGTGGTCGAAGCGGACTCGCTTGAATTCGGTACTCAACCGCTCATGAGGAGCGTTGAACTCAGCGTCCCCCTGTACAATAGCGGCGAGAAAGTACTGGAAGTCCAAAATATTCAAAGTTCTGCTGCTCAATTTTCAGTGAACAGCACTTCATTTTCGATCGTACCTGATGGATACTATTACCTGACCGTCAGGTTCACACCGACGCTCTTAGGGACACAGTCGGCAAACATTACAATTTTTTCCAATGATCCATTGAATGAAAGTATAAATATTGTAGTTAGAGGTGCAGGAAGAGATCTGTTCGCTCAAAGAATCGCACTGTCGATGGATGTGATCGATTTTGGCACGACGGTAATTAATCGTGAGCGTACTCGTTCAGTTCATATCATGAATACGGGTGAGAAGAATCTTGAGGTGACCGAGATATCGATCAATAATCCCCAATTTAAAATCAGCGAGCGGTTTTTTCTCATCGCTCCGGGTGATAGTCATACAGTCAATCTGACCTATCTTCCGCTTAACACCGATACGCTGTCGTTGAGCATGACGATCAGAAATAATGATCCGAATGTGGGGCGTCAAAATCTGGTCGTTCCGGTTCATGCGACCTGCGTCAAGTATAATGGTCCCTATATCGAGATTAATCCGACTACATTAAATTTCGGTAAACTCATCGTCGGATCAAGGAAGACATTGAGTTTTGTAGTCGCCAATCATTCGTCGGATTCAGCACTAATCATCAGCGATATGCTGATCGACACGACCTATACTCGTTCCTTTAAATTAAATGTGGATTCGATGAGTATTGCTCGAAACGACAGTGTTCGAGCCTATCTAACCTATTCTCCGCAAGTCGTGGGACAAGTAAAAACACAGGTGACTCTCAATCATAATGATAACTATAGTGAAATCCGATCGATCGATGTGGAGGCGGAAGCGGTCGTCGATAATGACGGTACTAATATGCTCTCATCGTTATCCGGGTGGTACACCGATGGTTACTATCCGTTGAAAAATGCATTGGAACATGGCCCTGATAACGCCTGGTTTATCAAGGATTTTCATGTGTACGCAAAACCGAAATCGGCTTTATTGTACGTCGGGTTCAAGGATTCTGTAAACATTTACATCAACGGAATTCTTGTCGCCGTCGATACATCATCATCACTGAAACGGGTGGATGGATGGAACATAAACGGACTGGATGTTACGGACCATATCAAGATCGGCCGTAACCGGATATCGAGTTATATCTTGAATAAGGCAGGCCAGGGCGGGTATGATGCCGTATTATTGGTGGATGGTTCTCCTGTTATACGACATAGCGGGTACTATCCTGATCAATCGTCCGTTTGGTGGTATTATGGTCGATCCGGCGAAGTATTAACCACTCCTTTGCTTTCCAATGGACATCCATGGTTCAGTTATTACTATGGTTACACTGATTATGACACCACGTTGGCAAATTTTAGCTTTGAACCGGGTGTTGGTGATACAACATACGATTCGAGTATTCATGGAAATCAGGCTGTTCTCCGTAATGTGGAATTTGTCGAAGGGATCATCGGATCAGCCTATCAATTTAACGGAACACGCAACTCTTACGTCGATCTCGATGTCAATTCTAACAGCGTGCCCGGAACCATCGAATTCTGGTTCAATTGTTTAGTTGTGCATGAACGCGATCAACAGATCGTTTCAAATTCTTATCCGGTTTATTCCGGACATGGGGCATATCTCGACAATAAATTGAACCTCTGGATTTATTATCATAATGGTAAATTTAATACAGAATATCAAATCAAGACGGGTAAATGGTATCATTTAAACATTGTTTACGGTTTAGATCAGATCACGGTCTACTTGAACCGCAGATTGATTAAGAGGCACGACTATGAGCTCTCGTATCCGCTTGCGAGTACAAACACCTATATCGGTGGAAATCCCAATTTTTGGGGACAGTCTGTCGGATTCAGCGGTATCGTCGATGAATTAAGATTGTACACGACCGAAAACCATCATGTCGACATGCCGCGGATCGCCACGATCGCAAGTTCCGATACCACCGCAATGAAAGGGAACGCTCTTAATCTAAGCTTCCGCTTCAGTCCGTCTCCTTTCGATCTCCTGGAAGGCGGATTGAAATATTCAGTGGGTGGTTCAGGCGAAGTACATGTGATTCCCGTCAGTTTGACGGATTCCACTAATATATCCTCAACCGTCGATATTTTGATACCGCCTGATGTGTTGACGATCAGAGGCCTGAAGTATCAGATGGAGGCGCTGACAGATTACGGATTCGTAAGATTCCCAACGGAAGATGAGGACGAATTTGCATGGATTCCGGTATCCACGCCATCCGAGTCATCCACGACAGTTGTTGACACAGTATATCAAATGTTTTCAGTACCTTATGATCTTGACGACCAATCAATAGCTGCAAATTTCGAAGATGATTTCGGAACATATTCACCTTATTACTGGCGTCTATTCCAATGGAATCCCGATGCTGAGATCAACGATTATGTGGAATACATGAGTGAATCATGGGATAATCAGCCCGGCATCGAGCGGGGCAGTTCGGTTTGGATCGTGAGCGATAAACCGAAGAACTATAGCACAGGACAGGGTTCGTCGCCGAAAAATAATGATGTATTCAGTATTGAGCTACAACCAGGTTGGAATCAGATCGCCAATCCGTTCCCGTATCCAGTGCTCTGGGATAGTGTCCGTAATGTCAGCAATGATATCGGCGATCTCATTTACTACCGCGCGGACGGAATGATCGGCTATGAACGTAACTGGCATATTCTGGAGCCATGGAAGGGATATTTTGTTGAAAACAAAGACAGCGCATCTCACCGAACCATCTTT
>JAFGOE010000039.1 GCA_016926625.1 Candidatus Zhuqueibacterota bacterium | reverse complement strand
CCGGAATCGCCCGTGAGTCCCAATTGTGATAAAATAACCGCCGATACGATGAGCGTCATCAACGTCATACCCGAAATGGGGGTGACGCTGATCATCGCGATCGCCCATGCCGATACTGATACAAAGAGAAAGCTGATGATCAGGGTGATAGCGATTGAAATAAGAGAGAGCGACGTGGCATTCGGCGTATTCGCCAGAACAGAGAATCTGAAATAGGCCCAGATGACGATCGTCAAGCCTAAAATCATGAGGATCACGGTGGACATCTTGATATCATCCTCGGTTCGTACCGCTTCGGGTTGATCTTCATGTTTGCGAAACATCTTCTTTAATTCGCTCGAGGCCTGGGCCAGCGCTTTAACGATAACGGGTGACATCTTTAAGATCGAAATCAGGCCAGCGGCGAAGATACCACCGATCCCGATGTATCTCGCATAATAGTACCAGATATCTTCAGCCGACATGGTCGATAACAGCGCCTCGCCCGGAGGAAGGATCACGTTGATGTAATTTCCGAGATAGGCAAATAAAGGCACAATAACAAAATACGACATCAGCGAGCCCGCGAGTATGATGGCGGCATAGCGGACACCGATCAGGTATCCGAGCCCGGCTATCGCAGCCGAGGTGTTCAAGTTGAAGATGGCTTTCACTTTATGCGTAAGCACCGAGAACATACCGATGGTCGACGTCGTAAAGTTTTCGGTCCAGGCGTGCATCGACGTGCTCAAAAAATCGAATATAGCGCCGATCCCCATGGCATACGCTAAAACACCGGCCTGTTTTCCCCCTTTTTCACCGGTGACCAGGACTTCCACGGTCGCCGTCGCCTCGGGGAACGGCAGTTTCCCATGCATGTCGGTCACAAAATAGCGGCGAAAGGGGATTAAAAGAAGGACACCTAATACGGCGCCGAATAACGGCACAATAAATATCTGGAAAAAATTCGACATGTGCTCAATTCCCAGTATATACACGGCGGGCATGGTGAACACCGATCCGCCGACGATGATACCGGATGTGGCACCGATCGCCAAAATATTGACGTTTTCCAATAACGTACTCTTACGGGCAACCATCGCAGAGAATCCGATTGCCAGAATAGCGATTGGGATGGCCGTTTCAATCCCCTGACCTAATTTTAACGCGATATAGGCCGTGGCTGCGGAGAAGACGACGGCCATAATGAGCCCGAAGATGATCGAGCGCATCGTGACTTCCCGCATTTGCGATTGAGCAGGGACGACCGATATATACTCCTCCCCGTGTTTCAATTCACGAAACGCGTTTTCCGGTAATCCGAACTTTTTACTTTCAGGCATGTTCACCCTCCACTAGAACAAGTTAATAGAATCATTCGTTCTTAGCTACATTTCTAAACGCCATCGCCAGACGAAGGTCATCATATGAATAACCTGCACCAAGATGCTCCTTCAATGGCGTAAGGCGATCTGTATTTAATTTTTGTATCGCTTCTTCAATGTGCATCTGCTTCTCTTTAGTCAGAAATTGATCGATATCTAATTCTTTCTGATGTTCCAGCAGAATGAGTATGTGCTTTACGATCGTCCCTTGTGAAAGCTCACGGATGCTGGCTATCTCGGGGATCGATTTTTTACTCTGTATCAGTTTGTACGTAAACAGGCAGGTATCTGACATGGGCGGGACTTTATTGGCTCCTCCTCCCCATTCATCCAACCCCGACGAACTCGTCTGAGAAAATCCGATCACCGTTTTCAGAAGTCGCGGCCCGTACTTTTTAATTTTATAGTAGCCAATACCCGTGATCCGATGTAACTGATCCCAGGTGGACGGCATTTTCGTCGCGATCTCCTGCAGGGTGACATCATTGAATATGATGTATGGCGGTACTCCCTCCTCCTGTGAGATTTGCTTACGTAAGGCTCTTAAGCGGGAGAATAATTCCATATTCATCTTGCCACTCACAAATTTCTTCATTCCAGTCTTTCTCTCTTTCAACAGGGGGAGCTTGACGGGTACATTGTTGAACAGAACATCAGTCGCTTTGTCCGCCATCTTTAAAATCGGATACACCCCGCCCTCGATCTGGAGATATCCATAATTGATCAGACCCCTTGCGATCTCGGTCCATTCGTCTTTCGTATAATCTCTACCGATCCCGTACGTTGAAATCCGGTTGTGCCCGTTGTGAATAAGCCGTTCGCTCTTTGAACCTTTGAGAATATCGATAATATAGTTTACCCCAAAACGTTGACCAACCCTGGCGACACATGACAGAAACATCTGCGCGGGGATGGTCGCATCAAAGGTATCGACATGCTGGGTGCAATTGTCACACGTTCCGCAATTTTCTTCCGGATATTCCTCTCCAAAATAGGACAATAACAATTTTCGCCTGCACAGGCGACTGTCGCAGTATTGGATGATCTTCTGTAGTTTTTCGTATGCGATCTCCCTCTCTTTCGATTCACCCATCTCATTGATGAAATACTCGATTTTTATCTTGTCGCCATAGCTGTAATAGAGGATGCAATCACTCTTCAATCCGTCGCGGCCCGCCCTGCCTGTCTCCTGATAGTACCCCTCCAGGTTTTTCGGCAGATCGTAATGGATTACAAATCGAACATTCGGTTTATCGATTCCCATGCCGAACGCGATGGTGGCGACGATAATGTCGGCATTATCCTGAATAAAGTCATCCTGATTTCTATCGCGCTCTTTCTTCGAGAGTCCTGCATGATAGGGCAGCGCCTTGATACCGTCCAAAGCTAGCTGTGTGGTAAGGTTATCGACGGTCTTTCGGGTTGCACAGTAGATAATTCCGGATTCATCCTGATGCTCGAGCAAATAATCCGAGAGCTGCTGATAGGTATCAATCTTGGGCAGCACCTGGTAGAACAGGTTATGACGATTGAAGCTCGCCTTAAAAATCTGAGGATTCGTGAGGTGTAATTGCGTGATGATATCATCCTGAACAAGGGGCGTTGCCGTCGCAGTCAAAGCGATAAGCGTAGTCGCCGAAAATTTCTGTTTCAATATGGTGAGCTCACGGTACTCGGGTCTGAAATCATGTCCCCACTCCGAGATACAATGCGCTTCATCGACGGCGAAGAGACTGATTTTGAGTTTTTCCAGAAAAGCGAGGAAATTCGGCATCATCAATCTTTCCGGAGCGATATACAGTAAATCGATCTTGCCTTTTTGTAATTGCTCCTTGATATCGTCTATCTGCTCATAGGTCAAACTGCTGTTAATGAACGCCGCTGAAATCCCGTTTGCCAGCAGACTATCGACTTGATCTTTCATGAGTGAGATCAGGGGTGAGATGACGACGGTGAGACCTTCCTGAATGATTGAGGGCAATTGATAACAGAGCGATTTTCCGCCACCCGTAGGCATCAGAACGAATGCATCCTGGTGATTCAATATCGCCTCGATGATCTCCTGCTGCAGAGGCCTGAATTCAGAATACCCGAAATATTTTTGAAGAGTCTGTCGTATCGCGTCCATTATCGCCGTAAGATTGTTCGAATAATACCTGTATGCTCAAATATTAGCAGGCTCACGTCCATTACTGATGAACCCTTGACATGGAATATCAGTTGAAATTATACGTTATAATTGGCAAATAATCAAGAATAAAATTAAAAATTTACTTGTATTTGAGGGATAGGATTGTTATAATAATTAATATTTTTGAGTAAACGAATTGAGATGAATGACGATTTGATAACTCAAGAGGAATAACTCATGCCAAATCAGGAATTTATTAGGTATCTTGAAAATACATCTAAAAAAGTATCCGATTACATTTTGAACTGTGATGTGGTCGATTATTTGAAACCCGAACATATCAAAGAAAGCGTGCTCGCTTATCTCCGGAGGCCCTCGAAGCGGTTGCGACCAGCCATATTGTTGTTATCATGCGGCAGCGTGGGCGGCGACGAAGAGCAAGCCTTATGCGCCGCAGCAGGAGTCGAGCTCTTTCATACATGGACACTGGTGCATGACGACGTGATCGATAACGATGATTTACGTCGCGGTCAGGCAACCGTTCATCGGTTAATGACGCAACGGGGAAAAACCGACATGAATCTGTCCGAGAGCAAAGCGATAGAGTACGGACGCGACATCGCCATCCTTGCCGGGGATGTTCAGCACGGTTGGAGCACAGCCATGTTTTTCGATTGCGCGCTGAAGCACAATGTCGCTGCGAACGTTGTACTTACCATCGTACGTCACTTGCAGACCTACATCTTAAACATGCTGCTCTACGGTGAAGTACTCGATGTGCAGTTAAGCCTGCAAAACAGGGATATCGCCAGTATCACGGAAGACGATGTGATTCAAATGTTATGGCTTAAAACCGGTGTGCTCTACGAATTCTCCAGCATCGCTGGCGCCATGATCGGAAAGAACACAGACGATCTCAACGATGTGCAGATAAAGGGATTGAAGGAATTTACCGGAAACTGTGGAATCGCCTTTCAGTTGCAGGACGATATATTGGGCGTGATCGGTGATGAGAAATTGCTCGGGAAACCCGTGGGATCAGATATCCGGGAAGGCAAGAAGACCACAATCCTGTTGCATGCTCTGCAAAATGCATCTTCTGCACAAAGGCAGAAACTGCTGACGACGATCGGTAATCAGAAAGCCACAACAGATGACTTCGAAGAGGTGAAACAGTTGTTGATCGAACTCGGAGGAATACGCTACACGAGCCATCTCGCAGAAACTTACATCCACAAAGCACTGCCCAACCTCGATCTCCTCCCCGATAGCCGCTACAAGATGTTACTAAAAGAATGGGCGGAGTTTATGATTGATAGGAGGTTTTAAAATCTTTATCACAACGGAAGGTTGTTTTTTACACGAAGAAAAGCAGTAACACGAAGCTCACGAAGAAAAGCAAGAACCACGAAGAACACGAAGCCCCACGCCACTCTACCCCAGAAGTTTAATAAAAATAGTAGATAAAGCATTTTAAAAATATTAATATTTTTTTTTATGTTAATTAATTCTTCGGGTGGTGAGGAGATGGGCTTCGTGTTCTTCGTCTACTTCGTGAGCTTCGTGTTATTGCTTTTCTTCGTGTAATAGCTTTTTCTTCGTTAGCTTCGTGGTTAAATGTCGTCGTCAAAAAATAAACATTCACCATATCTGACACATTGTCTCATACTAACCAATCTACTTCAGGAACCCCTTGCTGTCGAGGTAGGCTTCGCAGCGGGTGAGGGCGCCGGCGTCATTTCCATGGCCGTCGAACTGCAACATTAACAACGGCTTCTGTGCAGCTTCACTGCAATAATGTTTTACGTACGAGTCGGGTCCGCACTTAAAATTCGTGATATAGATCAAATCGAACTTGGGCTTGTTTCGGACAAATTTCGCAGCCTGCAATATCTTCCTGCCGTAGTTCCAGTACATGTTATCATTGATGTCGGCGATGTCTATGTCATCCACGCTTAAATAATCGAACGGGAGCACATTGATACCATAATGTTCCCGCAGTTTATCGGGAATGTTCAGATTGATCGCAGCATCGTAGATGTTATAAGGTCTGCCGAGTAGTATGATCGCTTTTTCTCCACATTCGTTTAGCTGCGTCAGGATCGACTTGCCTTTGCTCGCTAATTTCATTCTGTAATCATCCAGCGACTCGAACGCCGCTGCCACGGCCAGGCGATTGCGTCTTCGAGAATGACCCAATCGGTCCGCCAGCAACTCGAGCCTTTTTCTTATGTAATCCCTACCATGATAGAATCGAAGATTAGGCATCAATAACCGATCGCCTAACGATTCAAACTTCGGATTGTTTTGGATGAAGAAGCATAACACCTGTCCCCAGGGACAAAGGAACGAATAGGTATTCTTAATCGAGGTCTCTGTATCGATAACGTTCGGAATTAGCACAAAATCGACCTTCTTCTCCATCAGATTACGGACATGCCCATGAGCGGCAGAGATGGGGAAACAGGGTTCAGAGATCAGCGACTCCACCCCATCGTTTATTATCTTCCTGTTGGTCTTATCCGACAACACGATACGATATCCCAGTTCATGGAGATAAGCGGACCAGAACGGATATTGATCGTAATAGTACATACTTCGGATGTAGCCGACCGAGGGACGGCCTAAATCGTCATCATGCGCATATTCATCCAATAACTGATGTCGATAATCGATCAGGTCACCAATACATGGCCGCCGAGTTGCGCGAACATTTTGTTTAAATCGTTCAGAGCATTTGTTTCCCCAATAGGTTTTCTTACCTTCGACGGTAAACTCCTGGATATCACAAAAATTCGAGCATCCCTTGCAGGTAAAATTTTTCAATGAGTAGTCGATCGAACCGATGCTGAATCCGCGGAAAGATGTGGTCGCACGCTGTCCTGCGATAGTTTCTTTGGCTAATATAGCTGCACCGATCGCGCCGATCACGCCGTTGTAAGGCGGGACAATGATCTCTTTGTTCAGTATCGTCGCGAACGCACCGGCGACTGAATCGTTGTACGCGGTACCACCCTGGAAATAGATCGTATTGCCGATCTTCCTGCCGCGAACAACGCGATTTAAATAGTTATACACAATGGAATACGCCAATCCGGCTGCTATATCCATTTTGGGGACACCCGCTTGAATATACGGTATGATATCTTTTTCCATGAAGACGGTGCATCGTTCACCGAGTCGCACCGGTTGGTCCGATTTAAGCGCCAGGTCGGAAAATTCATTATAGATGTTGATGCCCAATTTCTCGGCCTGTTCTTCGAGAAATGAACCGGTTCCTGCCGCACAGGCTTCGTTCATGGTAAAATCCACGACGACACCGTTTTCGATCGCGATAAATTTAGAATCCTGACCCCCGATATCGAATATGGTATCCACGTTTTTATGAGTCAATTTTTCGCTGATGTTCATGGCACCGGTCTTGTGTGCGGTAATTTCATCCCTTATGGTGTCGGCTCCGATCAGTACTCCGATCAGCTCGCGTCCGGATCCTGTGGTGCCCACCCCCTTCACCTGGATTCGATCTCCCAGCTCCCATCCTATCTTATCCAGTCCCTCTGCAACCACTTCGATCGGACGCGCGTTGGTTCGCGTATAAATCTCATAGATAAGCTCATCGTTCTCGTCGATGAGCACAAGTTTCGTGCTTACCGATCCGATATCGACCCCCAGATAACAGGGCACTTTGTTGTCGCCGATAAACTGATAACGTTTGACTCTATCTCGCAGGAGAATAACCTTGTCGCTGGATATGGCTGTTGTTGTAAAGTTAATATCCGGATTTCCAACATGCTTTGATGCGAAAGCGGTTTTATCGGACAGGTCACTGATCACACGCTGTAATTCGGCTGTGCGTATACCATCTTTCATTTCAAGCGATTTACAGGCTGAGCCGATCGCCTCGAACCAGAATTTATACACAGGGACGAAACATTGATTCGCTTGAAACTGAAAGATATCGATGACAGCCTGGAGGATGCCTTTATTCGCGGCGACGCCGCCGACGAATGCGACAGGAGGGATAATTTCCTTGCCTTTG
>JAFGOE010000038.1 GCA_016926625.1 Candidatus Zhuqueibacterota bacterium | reverse complement strand
CACACGGCGATACCATGGGTCTGATTGACGGTGCTATCGAACACCGCATCGAACGCCCATTCGCTATTCACACCCAGATTCGTCCATGGTCCTGCAGGCAGCACGATGATGATCGGGAATTCGACCACCTGGCCGTCCGGTAATGCGGCGAACAAGCCGAACGCCTTGCCACCTTCGTTCGCATCAGGTGTCAGGAATCCGGAGGCGAACACCACGGCGGCGCCACCTGCTAAGCCTGATAGATCTGCATCAAATGAAGCGACGATGGTCGCATTATCCTCAGCAGGTGTGATATCCAGTTGATATTGCGCAGGATCAACAGCGAGATAGGGAGTATTCATTCCGTAATCAGCGTTGTCGATCAGCACGTTGCCACCAACCATCACATCCACTGCCGGAGCATCGGTGGATCCATGAAATACCATAAATTCCACTTTTGCCGGATCAACCGCAGCTTCCTGCGCGTTACCGACCACAAAGGGAGAGAGTTGGATATTCCGATTATCCGGATCCGGATTTTGATATTTCGCGAGATTCATCTCGGAAATACCGTTCACGATCGCCACATATTTGGCACCGGCTTCCAATGTTAGATCAAATTGGGTAATGACTGAATCCTGAGCATTCGCGCTATTGTCCGGCGCAATCACAATAGTATAAGTGCCAGCTGGAAGAGCCGTAAACGCGGTCGCCTTTCTGAATTCAAAATTATCCAGTAACAATCCATCATTTGCATAGACATCGACGGAACGAACATCAATGTCCGCCGCGTTATGGATAATTTGGACCATCGCATCCTGTGCGATAACCGGCATGGCCATTAAAACGATAATAAATAAAGACAGTATGAGTTTTCTCATAAATTAACCTCCGTGTTGAGTTGTTTAATTTTGATTTTTAAAAATGCCACTTCTTGATTAAGTTGAAAATTATGCAATAGGCAGCCTCCTTTCATTTTAATATGTTAATGGTTGATTTCGACAAGTAAGTTCCAATCAATTTGATTTGCTGATTTCTGAACCGATGTGAACATATACATGTCATCGATAAGTTATCAAAATCGATTAAATTCACGGTAAGAATTCAACCGATGTATCCTGTCAAATACAGAAACACTAAGTCAAGCTTATATAGATCATTTTTATTCGATCAGTTAATTTATCTCCTACCTGCGTCCATAATATGGCGCACCATCTTGAGCCATATCGATTCGAATGATCTCTACTGCCCTCGTGCCATCGTCTAACTCGTATTGACGAACCACATAGAGGTAGCTTGATTCATCCCAACTCATGGCGTAAATGTTGGGTGCTACAAGTCCCGGGTATAGAACTTCATTACTGCCGTCGGATAGATTATACAAGAAGATGGCGTCCGGTTCTGCTTCGGTGCCCAACACCATCGTGCCCGCAGCGCTGAAAGTAAAGCAAAGCACATTTGAGTTATTCAGCCAGGTCGCTGCTGAGATATCGAGCACTAATTCAGGTTCACCCAAAGTCTCATCCAGTATCTCTGCCCGGTAGATCTTGCTATCCGCTCCGTCGGTACCTTTTGTTAGAATGTAGACATGACCCTCAAAGACACGTATCGTGTACGTCTCATTATCGAAGGTGAGCATCTTCTGATTGGTCTGATCTTCAGCCTTTACTATATACACGTCGTTGCCGATCGATACCCAGATATCACCGTTTTCATCGAAATCAAAATCTTTTGGATTCGCTGGAAGAGAAGCGTAAGTCGTTTCCACACCATTGGCATCAATCGCGACTAATTTTCGGATACGACCGGTGAATGTCGCGAAGATGGTGTTATTGGGTCCCATTTTCATGTTATCCGCTTTTAAGAATGACGTCGCGCAGAATAAGCCGGTGCTGCCATCGGGAGCAATTTTCTGTATTTCATTTCCTTCGAGGGACAGGAACAAATTACCCTGTTGATCGATCGCTATCCCATAGACATAGGATCCCTCCATCAGGTTCCCGAAAGCGACGGCAGCAGGTTTTAATTTATATTGCATAATATTACTGAATAATTCAGCTTCTTGCACCGCTACACGTATCCCGATGGAATCACTGAGAAGATTCGGGGTCTTCACGATGATCTGAGTCTCTGAAGATTCATTGATTTCGGCAACTTTTGCATTAAAAAACACCGCGTTTCTACTCTTATCGGCAGAGAAATTTTTACCCGTAATCGTTATCTCTCCTACACCCGCCAGTGTGCTGTCCGGAGGTGAGACAGAGGTTATTTCCGGAGTTTCACCAATGGGTGCATCAGGATCATAGATACTGTCGGGGTATTCATTTTCACAACCGAGAATGAAAACGAACGGTAGTATGATAATCAATAATATATTGATAATTGATTTGAAGTTGTATTTCATTTTTATCTCTCCTTAAAGCAACGATTCGATCGAATCATGTCAAACACATATGCTTGTCTATTTATAAAGAAAATCGTGCTGAGATACGACGTATATTGTCAAACGCATCGAACGGTACATAGGAATAGTCGAACGCGACTCCGAACAAGTTGAAACCGACTCCTGCTGTAAGACCGTATTCATCCTGGCCCGTGATATAGCCTGCTCTTAAGAAAATAAGATCTTTAAAACTATACTCGGTGCCGAGGTTCAGGTATTCTGCAAAAGATCTGGGGTGAACGGCGTCGATAGAAACGATCAGTGAGTGATTCACAGTTGCTTTGGGAAAGAAATCGAACGCGTCGATCGAAAATCCGATTTTGAATGTCAGCGGTAACTGGAATCCTTCACGTTCATATTTAACTTCCTGAGAGAAGTTACGAACCGTCATCCCGAATTCGAGACTCTTGAAGCCGGTCTTGTAAATTGTCCCAAAATCGAATGCGAAAACATCATTGGAGTAGCTTTTCAGTCGAATGGTCGTATCTGTTCTGGTGTAGATCGGTATAAAACTTTTTCCTAAATATTGATAGACATATTTGACATGTCCGCCGACTGCAAATCGATCGGTCAGTTGATTGGCGTAACCGATGCCTCCCTGATAGGCGCGTGGTTCCGGATTACCCAATTCGATGTTGATGTCTTCAAAACCCTGTTCGTTATCGGCGACTTTGGTCCATTCGAATTCTCCGTAATCGATCGTCATGAAACTGATTCCAAATACGCCAAACTTTCCGTTTTGGGGACTGTACGCGAACGTTCCGGACGAGTATTGGATATCGGCGATCCATTCCATCGTATTGAATGAAAGATCAACCAGTTTCGTCATCCCTGCCAGTCCGGCGGGATTATAAAACAATGCACTGGATGTGCCATCGACCGTGGTAAACGCTTCACCCATCCCGGTTGCTCGGGCGTCAGTACCCACCGACAGAAATTGAAAACCCGTCTGAGCCAGTTTCCTCTGAGCATGAAGCTGTGGAATCATCATCGAAATTATGATTATCATTACGGAGAAAATAGTTAAACATTTTCTCATTTTATGTCTCCTTAAACTATGATTTGCGATCAATACATTATCTAAAACCGTTATCGGATCACCACAAACTTTTTCGTGATGGGATCACCCTGCTTGGGCTCAATGATAGCGATATACACACCGCTGACGACAACCTGTCCATATTCGGTATTTAAGTTCCATGACTCGTCACCACTGCCGTCATCATGGATGATTGTTTTGATTAGATCTCCACGTTCCGTATAGATACGGATCGTACATTCGCCCGGGATGTTCAGAAACATAAGCTTATCGGGTTCTCCGGGATACTGGAAGTCCCGTGCTCTGATATTATACGGATTCGGCACTATTCTGAGATTTTCATATGGTTCGATACCAGCTTCTCGTTTCAAGAATGCCGGTTCAATAGTTCTCGTCCAGAACAAACTGCTCTCCAAAACACCGGCAGGATTACCCATGGTGCCGGGGTTGTTGGTTCCATCATCGAAGGATGTGATGTAATAATAATATGCCTTCCCTCGAGTGGCAGTTATATCATCGAACTCGTTGACCAGGTCCGGATGATCAGTACCTCCTCCACACGCAAAGATCTGCTGATATGTCGTGTCATATTTACCGACAGCTCTGTAAAGTTTGTAGCCGGCGAATCCTGGCCACGATTCAGAGGTTTTACTCCAAGAAAGCGTGATACGGTCACCGCCTGATGTGACTTCAAAATAATCGGGTGGGGGAGGGGTAGATGGTAGCTGGTAGTCATTGGTAAATATTTTCCTTGCCCTTGAAAACGATTTAAATAAGGAATCCTGTCCTGTGAAGACCCACGCGTTTTTGAATTGATCTCGATCCGTGGTTGTCGAACCATCGGGTAGTGTGTAGGGTGAGTTTTCGTCGATCCAGTCCTTGCCTATCGATTTGCAGAGCTCACGATCCAGTCCGTTGACTGCCTCTGCCATTACGATGCGGATGCTGTCACCCGGTCCTAACGTATAGGGTCCGTATGAATTTAAATTCGAAAATCCACCGGGTGTGCCTTCTAACTGATCCGGGAAACCATCTCCGACCAATTCGGCATGCCTGGGTAAACGATGACCTCTGGCGATCCACTTCCATTCCTCGCTCATGCGCTTGGGATCGAACTGATCATTGGGTCGCGTGGGGGGATCATCCGACTGCTCGTACGAGCTTGTTCTCGGCTGCTTCGGATCATCGGTTTTATCTGTAGCCGATTTGTCAGCGTGTAACGTTACGACACCGATATATTGCGGTCCTTGAAGACGGCCCGTCTGGCCCACGACGTCCGGATATCCGATCAGATCGTACGAAGCACCCGAGTGTCGCCCAGCCCAGGAAAACTGACAGCGCAGTGAGTCGGCCGCAGCATTACCATTAAGCCAGTCCTCGTAATCTCCTGCATAAACGAAACTTCCCTTGCTATCGCTCGCTTTTGCTTCTCCGCGTTTCCCCAACATCGCATTGATTCCCCATCGCGGCGAATTGAGGCCCGTGCCGTCTGCACCCTCGCGGCTCACCGAGTAACGATATTGAAAGGTGAAATAAACGTTCTCCAGGGTCTGATCGGGTTTTTCGATTTCCTCGTCAGGATCTACATTGCCTGTGTTTGTGAAAATGTACTCCGTTATGAAGTAATTATCATGATTTTGCTGAGCCCAGGTCATGATCTTTCGTTTCTCCGTGATGCCGATGGAAGTATTGACGACATTGTAAATCATACGATCGCATACAAGGTTCGGATCGATTTCATCCAAAATATCATCATATTTTAGTTCTGACGCTTCGATTCCATCGACATAGACCTTCGGATGTTCGAATCGGCCGATAAGTTTAAACACTTGTGGCATAAATTCTCTGTTTAGATCCCAACCACGGGGACCGACGTGGACGACCTTCTGAGGATAAGTGACTCCACCATATTGAGCCGCGTCCGTGTAATTCGTGGTAGCTATCCATAGAGCTTTGGCTGCCATGTTATCGACTTCCTTATCTGCACCGTGGAATTGTGCCGGCCAGCGATATCCGTCCTGCTGATCCGCCTGAAGAAATGTACGGCCTACTTCAGGTTCACAGCCATCCTCCCGAAACCATGTCTGGAGTGAACCAACTTTAAACCACTTTACTTCCTGGCCATACGATGTATGGATAAAATTTATAAGCAAAATGACCATGAACATAGCGATTATTAAACGGTTTTTTGCTCGATTATTAGAACGTATCATTGCTTACCTTTCTCTGTTTTTTTTACAGCTCGTTTTGCTCTTACTCGATTACAGAATATACTCTATAGATAGATTATAAGTTAATTCTGATTCCGAAGTTTATACTCCGCGGATTCAGGTAATATAACCATTCTAGATTTGGGTTGTTAATATACGATTTTGAATCGATTCGCTTTTGATTTCGTGATTCAATTTCCGGATCATTCGTCGGATTTGCCTCTAGCGGATCGTAGGGTACGTTCCCCGGTCTCAGATCACCGATTTTATCATCCCCGAACACATTGTAACCTAATGGTTCACCAATTTCTCTCGGCCATAATAAGGAGTCATAATAATCGCGGGCATCGTTTCCGTCGACAAATGAGTAAGAGGTGAAATTTTTATTGTTGAACAGGTTGTTGATGTCCATGAAGAACTCAAGCTGGCGACCCGCAATCCGAATATTTTTGCTTAATTTCATATTTGTATTATAGTAATCCGGCCACTGAACATTGTAGATAATACCAGGAATACTCACTCCGCGAGTCCAGGTTGCATAGGATCCTTCTTTCCATGAGGTCACGATGCTCAATTGCCATTCACCTAAAAGATCGAAATCACCAAGAATATTCGGTCCAAAATCTTTAGGTGTCTGGAAAATTAGATTCGCCCTGAAATAAGGACGCGGCAGAGGTTTCTCCTGATAGATATTCGTCCTGTCATAATCCCGTTGTTCCGCAGGATTTTCATAATAGAATAGTTTCCCGAAGTAACCCGATGTTTCTACCATATAGGTGTAATTCAGGAAACCCGTGATAAATCGACCGTAAGATCGTTTAAGTGAAATTTCAAAACCACGGATGTCTTCGTAGAAATTATCCTCGGCTTTATAGTAGTTAACCTTTCTGTCAGCACTGATATATTTCACCCAATAGGATGAATTATCAGGAAGATTATTGGATACATCTTTATAATATGCGGCTAATCGTAATAAAAATTGATTAAACAAATTGTGCTCATATCCTAATTCATACGCTACCGTCTTACTCAGCGTATTATTGGGATCACCGATACGGGATACTGTGCCTTCGGTTACCCGCTGCACATTGTATAAACTTTGTGCTTCCGGCATCGAACGGAAATGTCCATAGTTAAAATAGAGTTTGGAGTTTGTCGTTATCGGATGCGAGATTCCCAGTCTGGGACTTACATAGAAGAGATGTTCGGCGTCCTTCTTCTCGAAATCCTCATCCGTCGCTCCTTTGGTCTTGAAATCTGCGCTATAAAAAGCCTTATCATAGATATCGACATCATACCACTCAAGACCGGCATAGGAATAATCGAGCCTTAATCCGATATTGGCGATTAATCCCTTGAATTCAAACTTATCCTGTAGAAAAGCTCCTGCACGTATCGGTGTGACATCCCATACAGACCAGGGCCGGCCTGAAGGCAAAGTCTTTTCTACTGCTCCATATTTGATGTTATGCTGATTGATTATTAATTCCAATCCTGTTTTCACCTGATTGGATTCATTAAGCTGGGAAGTCAGATCGAATTTAATCGTATTTGTATATATTTTACTGGAATCTCGAGAGTTACTCATTCCCACGCCCATTCTCAATCCGTCTATTCCTGAACTGGGGTACGGCCAGTAACCGTATGGAGCTTCATCCAGAAAATAGCTCTCTCCAAATTTAGTTATCTTGGTCGTATCGCGGAGGGCGGTAGGATTGGTGTCATAGATATTACCGACTCGCTCAAGACTGATTTCATAGAATGTCTTCGAGCTAACAGTGTTCGTAAGCTTGGCCGAGAACATGTGTCTATCTATGGTCGTTGGGCACCAGTAATCGTTTCCGTACATGATCGCCGTGATGTAACTGCGCGAGCTGAGTTCAGCTGCGAGTTCGTACGGATAGCGATGAATTCCCGGGAGACCAACATTGTTGTCGCTGACTGCTAAAACCTGACCGTATAATCCGGATAACGTCAATTTCAACGAAGGGCTTATCTGAGATGTTAATTTCAATTGTGTCATGTGATCATTATAGGTTTCCCTGTTGAGTGGGATCAGGTAGGCTTCTTGTTCCTGACGATGCGATAGGAAGAATCGTAAATTGCCTAAGCGGTCATTTAAAAACGGAACGGGACCGCCAAGCCCTGCGTCGATCACATAGTCGGGACGCTTGATATCTCCCTGTTTACGATGCTGATATTCGTATACTCGCTTCGCCGCCTCCGGTGTGAGATCATTGGTTGGATCATCGTCCTCGAGCGTGCGCTGTGATACCGCGTTCCACCCCTCGAAGCTCGGATACTCTCGCTGCATGTAGGTATCCCAGGCTCCGTTATTGGTTCCGGTCCAACAGACTTCATCATCCAGAAAAGGTCTGTTCCAATACGAGTTTGGATCGAATCCCGACGGACCAAAATGCTTCTTTCCTGGTGGTCGGTAGCGCGCTGTCATCGTAAAACTATAGCGGTTCGATTCTCCCTCCTTAGTAACAACGTTTATAATACCTGATCTGATGTTACCATACTCGGCATTGAAGCCACCGGTTTGAACCTGAACATCCTGAATAGAACTGAGGCTGACGTTGGTTATCGGCATGTTGTTTCTCTCATCGCGCAAGGTGAGTCCGTCCACCATGAACGCCGTTTCATCCTCGCCGCCACCCCGAATATTTATCCCCTCGATGCCAGCTTCCAACCCCACGACCTCCTGGACACTCTCGACGGGCAAGGCGTTGATCTGACTCGATTCAATGTTGGCCAGACTCGCCGAGACATCCTGTTGCACAATAGGCCTCTCCGCCACGATCGTCACCTCTTCCCCGGCTAAAACCTCTGAGGAAAGCTTGAATTCCAAATTCGTGGTCAGATCGATGGACACGCGGACATTGCTTATCGTGACCGCTGCATACCCGACGACGTTTGCCCTGATCGTGTAAGCACCAGGCGGGACGTTCAAGATAGCGAAATATCCGTCAAGATTCGTCGCTGCTCCCATCATCGTCCCTTCGATGATAACATTAGCGCCCGGCAACGGGCCACCGTTATCGGCATCATAGACATATCCGGCGATCTTTCCGGTAGTCGCTGAAAATAGAAGGCTGGTGATGGTAAAAATGTACAAACAGAAAAATAGTAATCGCTTGTGCATGCTTAAAATCTCCTAATTTGACATTTACACTTACGTAATTTTAAAAACCGCAACATAAGTTATGTTACAGGTATTTGAAGATAATAATTCCCTTGCATAACATATTTAAATTTAATAAGTTATGTCTTGATGCATATACAAGACTATAAAAGATATAATAAGGGTTACTAATGATTTGGAACTTATATTTAGGCGAGATAAATATGGATAAAACGAAAGATAGACTCATATGTACCTAAATGTCTATTTTATGTTTGACACTTAACTACGTCTTTAAATATATTATATTTTTCCGTTTTAGTCAAGTCTTTTTTAAATTAATGTTAAAATTCGATCACATTCACTACCACCGTACATCCGATGGGCGTATGCACCGGTGCTGCGACACGAATAGGACCTGATGTAACAAATGTAACACGTCAATGACAGCCTTTTCACCTGACATTTATCGCAGCTTAGATTAATTTAGTCATTCATAAAGCATGCGGCCCGCAGCCCTTATCTTGAGGTATAATCAAAATTGATGCACTCCACGTGGAAAATCAACTGTTTTATGCTCATGCTGATCTACTCATATAGTTTAATCCATCATATCGATTCAGTAAAGGAAGATGATGCTACCGTGTTCAATTCTCAAGATCAATCAGGTGGGGATAAGCTTTTCGAAACCATCCATAAATTTCTGCAAAGGAAACGTCATCAGTAAGCCCATGGTCCTTCATATATTCGATGTGTCGAGCACCCGATTTTGTCTCAGGATGCATCAGGCAGTCTTCATTGTTTTTAAAGTCGACAATCTTGAGGTCATTGCGTTCGCAGAGTCTTTTATCCAGCGTCGCATCGAGTCTTAACCACCTACCGTTC
This sequence comes from Candidatus Zhuqueibacterota bacterium, assembly GCA_016926625.1. Taxonomy (GTDB): domain Bacteria; phylum Zhuqueibacterota; class Zhuqueibacteria; order Thermofontimicrobiales; family Thiofontviventaceae; genus Thiofontadaptatus. The sequence goes on along the minus strand of JAFGOE010000038.1, from coordinate 19,444 downwards.
AACCGCAATGTAGCTATGCCATGATAATATAATATATTTGTCTTAAGGATACTTAAACCTTTAACCGGCAGCGAATGATCGATTATATCGTAAAACGTTATGCCGGCTGCAATGTTCAGCGATCTGGCCAAAGAGCAGAACAGAATGGCCTTCTGCGTACAATATCCGCGTTTATGCTGCAAGATGGAGGCGGCATGCAGATGTCGCTCATCAAAAGTGGGTAAAAATTGATACGTTATCTCATCACGAATGAAATAAAATAACCGTTCTGCTCTGGCGATGTCAGTCACTGCGCCTTTTGTCAGCATCGCGGATGTATCCCGGATAAGCGGATGATCAGCTTCAATGAGTGTCGTAGACATCAGGAATTTGTCGAAACGATCGGACGACATTTTTTACATACCTCATCTTATTACGAGTAAAGCTGTTCAAGCAGTAAGCAGCGCTAAAAAGAATTACGACGCGATGTTGCCTAACTGAATTGCAAACTCCCAGACTTTCTCTGCCAATCGGACCGTAGCGTTATCGATCATGTGGCCTTCTTTCGATGCTGCTCCGCGGCCGTTTATCTCGGCTTCCTTATGCGCTTCGAGAATCTGTTTAGCGAGTTCAATTTCATGTTCCGAAGGAGAGTATGCCTCGTTCACAATGGAAATTTGTCCCGGGTGGATGACCCACTTCCCGTCGAATCCCAGTAACCGCGACATTCTGGCGGAGTCTATTAATCCCTCTTCATCTTGAAAATTTCCGTAAGGTGCATCGATGGCGTACAGGCCATGCGATTTCGCTGCTGTGACGATGCGATTTAAAATGTAATGCCAACGATGGCCAGAATGATTGGATGTATCATCTTCGCCATGCGCGGAGAGAGTGGTCAGTGGTGCTCCGATAGATGCTGTAAAGTCAGCGATCCCGAAAACAAGACTTTTCAACCTTGAGCTGGCCTCAGCGATCCGGCTGATTCGTTCCAGACCTTGCGCCGTTTCGATACACGCTTCGATAGAGATTGGGTGCCCCGGACTCAAGTTGCTTTCTATGCCGTTTAGCAATCGAGCCAGGAAGTGAATATCTCCTTCATGGTTGACTTTCGGCAGTACCAGTGATCTTAACATTGAACCACAGTGCTCAACACAATAGATCACATCACCGTAGGCAAACGATGTATCGACCGCATTGATTCGGAGCGAAAGGAGTTTCCCTGACCAATCCAGCCTGCGAATCGAGTCAACGATGTTCTCCCTGGCCACCTTCTTGGAACCAACTGGAACGCTGTCTTCCAGATCAAACATGATGACATCGGCTTCACTATGCGCGGCCTTGTCGTGCATCTTCACGATATGACCGGGAACGGATAATATCGAGCGTCTGATTTCCATCCTATTGTCCTGAATTAGAGTTCATTGCCAGCTAGTTATTATGTCTGTTCATCTAATATACAGTAATTTTTCTTAAAGTCAAGAGATATGATGATTCGTTTATTGTAACGGGTGCATGGACGGTTCGAAGAAAATATTTTAAAACGTATTAAAAAACTGTTGCAATTTATAATTTAAATTAGTAATGTTATGTACTAAATGTTAACGTTAACATTTTTGAGTTGAATCTAAACCTATTCATTTATCGAGGAGTCTGGCTAAATGCAACCTCTTAATACGTTTACCATTATACCGTTATTACCCGAAAAATTAAAAGAGTTAAAAACGATTGCAATGAATCTATGGTGGTCGTGGAACCACGACGCCATCGAAATGTTCAGAAGGCTGGATCGCGACTTATGGGAGGAAGTCGGACATAATCCCGTTACGCTGCTGGGAAAGATACGGCAGGATAAATTAGATGTGCGAGCGGAGGATGATAGTTACATTGCCGTCGTGAAGCATGTTTATGATAAATTATATGATTATTTACAGGATAAAACCTGGTATAATAGAACGTATGGCGATGCGCATGATGTAAAAATAGCCTATTTTTCGGCAGAATTTGGATTAACCGAGTGTATGCAAAATTATTCGGGAGGCCTGGGTGTGCTTGCTGGCGATCATCTGAAATCTGCCAGCGAGCTGGGGCTCCCATTAGTCGGTGTAGGATTACTCTATCAGGAGGGTTATTTCCATCAATATTTAAACGCGGATGGCTGGCAGAATGAGGAATATCCAAAGAACGATTTCTACAATATGCCGGTTGAACTGCAGCGGGACGAAAATGGTTCACCCATTATAATAGGAGTCGATTATCCTGACAGGAAGGTTTTCGCTCAGATCTGGAAAGTAACAGTAGGGCGCATAGCCACGTATCTTCTGGACACGAACATCGCTCAAAACAATAAGGCCGATAAAACGATTACGGATGAGCTTTACGGCGGCGACACAGAGATGCGCATCAAACAGGAGATCATGCTCGGTATCGGAGGGACAAGGGCTTTACATGCCCTGGGGCTTCACCCCTCAGTCTATCATATGAATGAAGGGCATTCGGCATTTCTTGCACTGGAACGTATCGCGATGTTGATCGATCAGAACCATCTAAATTTCCAGGAAGCCAGGGAGCTGGTTAGAGCCGGAACCGTATTTACCACCCATACACCTGTCCCGGCAGGGATAGATAAATTTTCACCGAAACTGATAGAAACGTATTTCTCAAACTATATTAAGCGGCTCAATATCAGCATGCCCGAATTCCTCGCACTCGGTATGCAAAATCCGTATGACGCGAAAGAAGAATTCTCGATGGCAATTCTGGCGATCAATCTCGCCAGCCATGTCAATGGCGTGAGCAAATTGCATGGAAAGGTTTCGCGAAAGATGTGGAGCTCGCTCTGGCCGGACATTCCGAATGAAGAGATCCCGATTACATCCATAACGAATGGGATTCATCCGGGATCATGGATATCGAAAGAACTTTCAAGTCTATATGAGCGTTACCTCGGCCCGACCTGGATGCAAGAGCCAATTAATATTACGATCTGGAAACGAGTCGAACAGATCCCGGCTGAAGAACTTTGGCGTACCCATGAGAGACGTCGCGAGCGCCTGGTTGCCTTCGCACGAAGACGGCTGACCGACCAATTGACTAAACAGGGCGCGTTGCACTCGGAACTCGAATTGGCCGAAGAAGTTCTTAATCCTGAGGCGTTAACGATCGGATTCGCCCGCAGATTTGCAACCTACAAACGAGCGACACTCATTTTTCATGATCCGGTCAGATTGGCGCAGATCATGAGAAATAAGGACTGTCCTGTGCAGATCATTTTCGCTGGTAAGGCTCACCCGAAAGATACGCCGGGGAAAGAATTGATTCGTAAAATAATACATCTGGCGCGAATGGAAGATTTCCGGCAACATGTCGTTTTTCTTGAGGATTACGATATGGTGATCGCCCGATATCTGGTTCAGGGAGTGGATGTGTGGTTGAATACGCCACGCAGGCCGAACGAAGCGAGCGGAACGAGCGGCATGAAGGCCGCATTGAATGGTGTTTTAAACTTGAGTACTCTGGATGGTTGGTGGGACGAGATCTATTCCCCCTCGCTCGGCTGGGCTATCGGGAGAGGTGAAGAGTACGAGGATCATGAATATCAGGACGACGTGGAATCGCAGGCAATCTATAACCTGTTGGAGAAAGAGGTAATCCCGACGTTCTATGAACGAGGTAAGAGCAATATCCCAAGGAAATGGATCGAATTAATGAAAAATTCTATGACTGCAATCAGCCCGGCGTTCAATACGAATCGGATGGTCAGAGAATATACGGACAGATTTTACTCCGTGTCCGAGGCGAAATATAGTACATTATCTGAGAACGAACGGTCGCGCGCTAAGGAGCTAGCCGCCTGGAAAAAACGAATCGCTGATAATTGGGCGAAAGTGAAGTTAATTTCCGTCACCAGTAACGGTAAAAAAGAACATGTGATCGGTAGCGAGATACAGATATCGACGAAAGTCGATCTGGGTGTGCTCGATCCGGAGGATGTCTGCGTGGAAACGTATCATGGATACATCAGTCCTGAAAATACGGTTATGGACGCGGCCATTGAGAACATGGTTTGTGAAGACTGTAATAGAGAAGGTGTGTATACGTTCAACGGGAAGTTTATGTGCAGGTTTAGCGGACTGTACGGATACACGGTCCGTGTAACTCCGAAGCATGACGATCTCGGATATAAACATGAGACGCGATTGATTCGCTGGGCGAATTAACACGATAGGATAAATTAAATGAACAAGGGCATCCGTTAAGATACCCTTGTTTGTTTTCGTACTTCAAAATTTATTTATCGATCGGATAGGGGGGGTGCGCAGGCCACGCTACCGGCTCCTGCTTTATCTTTTGCATTAAAATCTCCACTCCCTTCATCAATTGGGCATCATATCCCCGTGACATCTCTTTGGTCGTAAGATCGACAGGTATATCGGGCGTCACTCCTTCGTTTTCAACGACCCACTTGCCGTCAGTCGAATAAATACGATAATCAGGAGCAGTAATACCGCCACCATCGACGAGTGTCAGCCACATGGAAATACCGACCAGTCCACCCCAGGTGCGCGTTCCGACGACGGGTCCCATTTTTTTCCATTGAAATTCATAGGGGAATTCATCTCCACCAGATCCGGCATGCTTGTCCGTAAGACAAACCATATGCGCCATAACAGCATATGCGGGTGAGCTCTGATCGTGCGAGTAACGGCGTGTCCAATACGAATGAGGTTTCTTGTTCAATCGATTTAAGAATATGTCCGGATCGAGTCCGCCTCCGTTGTGACGGGCATCGATAATCAAACCTTGCTTTCTTGTTTGAGAATAGAAATATTTCGGAAATTCAGTGGCCGATCCCGTGTAAGTATCCGGAAAATGAAGGTAACCAATCTGACCATTCGACGCCTCTTCTACTACCTTTCGATTATGCTCCAGCCAGTCCTGATAGATTAAGTCTCTATCGTTTGACAGCGGTTTAACTACGATCTCTCGCGATCCGTTAAGGCCTGGTTTGTCGTTGATGGTCAATGTGACGTGTTTATTGGCTAGATCGACGAAATAACGATAGATATTCTGATCGGCGAAGATATCATTACCGTTAACACGAAGGATGTAATCTCCCTCCTCCACGTTCATCCCTGGCAGCGAAAGAGGTGGAACGACATCTCCGGAATAGTCGGTAACTCTATATATTTTCTTGAATCGATAACGGTTAGCGTTCTGATCCGCTTCGTACGTGGCGCCGAGTAAGCCGATGTTGACAGATTTAGCCTTCCGGGTATGATCGCCACCGAAAACGTAGGTGTGAGAGGTGTTTAATTCACTGATCAATTCACCAATGATGTACGTTACATCGCTGCGACACGATGCCTTATCGAGTAATTTAGCGTACTTATCTCTTAATCGATCCCAGTCCTGACCGTGCATGTTTGGCTCATAGTAGAAGTCGCGTTCCAACCTCCATGCCTCACGGAACATCTGCTTCCATTCAGTTATCGGATCTAAATACATACGCAGATCAGCCAGTGAGATCTCTTTCCCCTCCGAATCGGTCGCATCACTCGGGATCATGCCGATCGTATCTCCTTTTTGATAGAGGATAGTCGATCCGTCTGCCGATAGATGATAGCCATTGATACCCTTGATCACCACTTTTTCTTCCTTTGATTCAAAATCGTATGCATACAGATCTCTTGGCCCAATAGCCCGAAATTCGAAACGATTGAAATCACCTTCATCCTTATTTAAATAGAATAGCTTACTATCTGTCACAGCCAAATTGCGATAGTTCCCTCGCCCGATGGGGAGCGCCTCGACACGATTTTCGATTCCTTTAAAATCGATAGCGACCCTCGCCTGAGCATTGTCTGTTATTTCTGCTTTATTTTTTGTCTCTGCCTTCTGTTGTATTTCGCCAACTTCCTGTTCATTTTTAAACGGAATGAACGGAGCGGTATCTGCAGTCAGTGCCATGCTGTATATACCGGCCATCTTCTTGTATACCATTTCCCATTCGAAATCACAGAATGTCGGATCAAACCGTCGATTGGATACGAATAACAGATATTTACCATCTTTCGAAAATACAGGATGAAAATCGTTGAACAAACCATAGCTCACACAGTGCGATTCATTCTTCTCCAATGAATAGATGTATATCTTGTTAACGAGATCTGAATCCATTTTCGAGTAAGCGATGAAACGGCTATCCGGTGACCACGCAAAATCGTAAATTGGCTTAAGATCCAGCGATACATCGATGTTCTCATAATCCGCTTTATCCACCTCTATGGTCTGTTTCTTGTCGAGATCATAATAAAAACAGCGCAGAGTCTGGTCCGCGAAGGCCAGCTTTTTACTATCGGGTGACCAGCGAATAGTATGACGATACCCATCATTGTGTTTCGTTAGCTGAACGACCTCTGTCCCCTGAGTATTCATCATGTACAATTCATATTCTCCGTTCTTATCAGAAAAATAGGCGATATGCTTACCGTCAGGAGACCATGTCGCATCCTTCTCTCTGGATCCGGAACTGTTGCTGAGATTCATGGTGATGCCTTCTTTCGAGGGAACTGAGAAAATTTCTCCCCGAGCCACGATAAGAGCGCGTTTGCCCGTTGCTGAACTCTCGTAATCGGTTACGGCGCCTTGCACCTCTTTAATATAAGGCCTGGTTTCCGGTGCATCGGCTCTGATCTCAATGTCCAGCTTTTTATTCTCTCCTGATTCGACATTAAGTACCCATAACGTGCCGCCTAATTCATAGATGATTTGATTATCATCCATGCTCGGCCGTCTGACATCATAAGCCGTGTGCGTGGTTAATTGTTCAATTTTTTCACTATCGGTGTCGTACCGGTAGATGTTTAGCGTCCTGTCACGGTCGGAAGTGAAATAAATTTTATCTCCGATCCACATCGGCACGCGATCCGTCCCTTCATAGGAGGTAATTTGTTTCTCCTCCAGAGTTTTAAAATCGATGATAAATATATCCTGAGCCATGCCACCTTTATATCTCTTCCATGTGCGGCTCTCGCGTCCGATCTTATTAAACGCCAGCCGGGTTCCATCCGGTGAGTAACTTCCCTGACTCGCTTCGTGGACCACAAGTTCTTCGAGTGCTGTTCCATCGGGCGAGATCAGAAATAATTTATTGAAATATTCATAACTATGTCGCATCGAGCTGAAAACAATTTTATTTTCCAATGGATGCCAGCCGACGACACGATCGTAACCGGGATGAAACGTTAGTCTTCTAATGTCACCGCCATGCTCATTCATGACATAGACATCGGCATTGCCATCATATTCTCCCGTAAACGCGATCAAACTTCCGTCGGGTGAAAACTGCGGATACTGTTCTGCACCGTCATGAATGGTCAACCGCTGGGCAATTCCACCCATGGTCGATGCTTTCCAGATATCATTTCCATAGACGAATACGACCTTGGTCTCGTGAATGTCGGGGAAACGCATGAGATATCGATCTTCTGCCCCCTGAGTCGCCGCTGTTTGAAACAGCAACATCAGCAGAAAAATAAAGATTGCGTCCCGCTCGTTTTTGAAAAATGTTAAACTTAGCAAAGCGTTGATTTTTTTAATCATTAAATACTCCTTCCAGGTTTGTGCATAAAAATATGTTTAGACTCTTCGCGCACTCTTGTATTATTATATTTTGTTACGTCTATTTTGGATAATTGTTTGAAATAATTTACTATTTATTATTAATCCGATGGATGGAGAAAATGTTTCCGCTATGCTTGTTTGCAATTAGATCAAATTGAAACTAGTGTATCTGGATCGTACAGGAAAAAGAGGTTTCGTGTCCGCAAAACCAGGGGGCATTTCTAATGTTACGAAATATTAATATATAATTTGGATTGATACCATTTTTTCGATGCTTTTCACTCTTAAGCTAAAAAAAAGCCCTGTATGCTGAACATACAGGGCATATAGGGTGTTGAATAATCTATTTATCCGGAAAATCGAAATCGAAAAATATTGGGTCGATATCGGACGGTGTTGAAGTCCTCTTTTGAACTGCATCCGGATCGCTTACATAGGTCATCGTATTAATGGGGGTGATCGTATCCTGGTTCATCTCGAAGACCGTCCACAGCGTACCTCCCGTATTATTCGGCACATAGAAGGTTCGTAACAGGTTCGATCCCTCATAAATTTCCACCTTCGCTCCTGATGTGGACAGTACAAGGGAAGAATTCGAGTCTCTGTTCGAAAAATCATGGACCGAATAACGATAGACACCGTCGAATTGTTCGACGATCGTAATGGTCTCGGGACCAAATTGTTGTGTATCGTCATGATCAAGGAACGTAAACGGGGAGCTGTCGCGAGAGCCTTCATCACTGTAGAAAACATGGAAACGTGTTGTATTTCCGGGTATCGGACCGGTCAGGTGACTATCTAGATCATAAGGAGTATCACCCCAGGTCAGAATGATGCGAATTTCTCCCTCTGCCAGACGAGGACTCATGGATGTATTGATGTTGACTTGCGTTTGGCCACCGATGCTGGTCAACGTGAAAAACGTGGTGTTGAAGTCCGGATGCGATGCCTGAGCCGTATAATTCCCGGCGTCAACGTTCAGTTGGTACTGTCCGTTTTGATTGGTGGTTGCAGACGTAACGATGCTGCCTGAACGAACATTAATACCCTGTCTTACATCGATGGTAACGTTCTCGATCCCCTCACCATTGATCGCATTCGTCAGTTCGCCCGTAATCGAACCTGATCCGGAATAAGCCATGGAGATCTGATAGAGGGCTTCGAGATATAATATTTGTGAAGCTTCTACGGTGATGCCATGATATATCATATCGATGAAACCAGCTTTTAAAAATGACAGCGAATACGTCTGGCCGCTACCAAGTCTCAGCAGATAAGATCCATCGCTCGCAGTCATTACACTCTTCACTTCATCTCCATCATGATTGATCGCTCCTACCCGTACATCAGCAATGGGAAGTTGTGTGACTCCATCAAACACAGATCCTCTGATATCTCCGGTAGCCCCATCCTGAACCAGTACATTTCTGGTCGTCGTATTCGTTAATCCGCCGGAATCTTTGACTTCCAGTTTAACTGTTTTTAAGCCGGCAGTTGTAAACACATGATTGGCAACGGCGAGTGTATCAAAATTTGTATCGAATGTATTATTGTTCTCCCAATCCCATCGATATTGAAGGTTTACAGTGGTATCTTCTGTATCGTGAGATGCAGAGGCATCAAAGAAGAAATTGGTGTTGACGAAACCGGTGTCCGGAGTGACTTGAAACAAAGCGACAGGCGCTGTATTGAGATTATTCCCTTCATAATAGGGATCAAAAGGATTCGAATGCTTTCGTTTGTCACATGAGATAGCAAAAATGAACAAGAAAATTAATAATATGCCGATTAGCTTTCTTAATTCATTCTGTTGTGAAAATTGGACCATGTTCTTGCCTCCAATACGAATATTAATATTTAAATTCTTACACTTACGTTAAATTTAAACTTATTCATCCAATTTGAATGCTAATAGATTTTCATTCTGGTCGGTCTGTTAAAGTTAAAATGAGCTCCGATTCCAGTGAAATTCGGTGACTGAATCGGATAAATAAACAAGTTATCCGTATAAGTCGTCGATGGCGATGATGAATGCGTCATTAAATTTAATAACCCGAATGCTACAAAAGCTGTGCCAATGCCGAACGTTGCATTGGATTTTCTGTCGAGTGTGATACTGTCTTCATACAGTTTTTTCGCATCGTAAGGGGTCGATGCGGATTCGTAATCATCAAAAGCCTTGTTCGCCTGATCATGGAAATAATATCCCAATCCCAGTGTGAACAAACCCGTAGCGATAGGGCCATACGAAAAGAAAATATCATTTTTGTTATTACTCGGATCTGAAAGATTATCGGGTGGTGCGATCGCGTTACCGAATAAAGAATGAAAAACGCCGAGACCGAACAGAGTGCCTCCTAAACCTAATCCGAAGGCAGCTTTGTTATCGTACTCAGTGGTCTCGTCATAATAATGCATCGCTTTCTCACGCGTATCAGCTTTCTCATATTTTTCATAAATATCGTCACCATCGATGCGGTATTTATAACCCATGCCTCCAGCAGCCAGTCCGCCGATGATAGAACCCATGTTTAATAATCCCTTATTGCTGCTACTGCTGCTACTGCTGCTCATACTGCCAATGCCTGCCTCTGCCGGTGCTCTCAACTCCTGAATCTGGATGTAGTCGCCTCGTTCTATCTCATAATTAGGGCTCTTGGCTAGTATCTGGGCTGCATATTTCTCTTTGACGAATCGTATAATCTTTACCTTAGCAATCCGAATAATTTCATTGGAACCTGATCGCTTGAAGACATCGTATTCATCGCCGATGTTTAAAATTTCCATTCCCTGTGTATCGATAATGACATATTTTTCTGTCGCCGCAAGAATTGTCTGGGAATGTAAATTTTGTGCCTGGAATAAAATCAGGATGAATAATAACTTTGCTAACCTCATAATGCACTCCTATGAAATCAAATAATTTAGCTTAGAATATAACCGTCGACGTCCGTTTGCTGTGAATTCTCAGATTATATTCCATTTTAGTATGCGTAATCTAAGATGTAAAATGATACATGTTGGTGCTTTCTACTAATTACTCTGAATCTAATATTCACGATTTTTGATGATGGCATCATATACCGCAACTATATTTTCAGGTGGAACATCAGCTTGAACATTATGGACTTGCGTAAATACAAACCCGCCGCCGGGTTTGAAGATATCGATCCGCTCCTTAATGTGACGATGAATTTCCGCTGTCGTAGCTGTCGGTAATAAGTATTGTGTATCGATTCCTCCACCCCAAAACGTTATTTTATCGCCAAATTCGGACTTTAATTTTGTGGGATCCATTCTGGCTGCCGAAGTCTGTACCGGATTGATGATATCAATGCCGGCATCGATAATGTCTGGTAACAGATCGTAAATCGATCCGCAACTGTGCAGGAATGTAAATAGATCCGAATGTCGCTTGGCGTATTTATACATTTTCTGGTGATACGGTTTAATCATCTCACGATACAGATCCGGCGATAGTTGAGCCGCTGCCTGTGTTCCGAGATCATCACCAAATTGAATGATTTGAACGCGATCACCGACGGCCTGCAAGTATAGCTTCAGATTCTCAAGATGAGCCTCAGTCATTCTATCCATTAGATCAGCGGCGAAACCTCGGTTCGATATCAGGTCGATCATGAAATTTTCCCAGCCCCGCAGCGTTTGACCAAACTCAAGAATATTACCACCAAATCCGGCCATAATCGCTAAATCAGTATTACGATGCAGGAAATTGGCACGGCGCTCAATATCTCTTAACTCTTCATCCGTATAGCGATGAAATTTAAACGCATCGAGCTCGGCCGTCGTAACGGCATCTTCCAGGGGATGGTACACAGTATCAAAGTACAAGCTGCTTTTTGGCATACGTGCAACGACCCGGTCTCCGTCAACGATCAGCCATTCATTATTTCGATAGACAGGATATTTGGCTCTGTGAATGAATGCAGGTGAGCCATCGGGCAATCTCCATTCTATCCAATCCGCGTCCTGAATCCCAAAATTGTTGTTTAGATCAACGACATCGATCTGAAAGCGTTCGAAAAAATAAGGTTCAATTTCGGCTAACTGTTGCTCAATATCATACAAGTACGTGTATCCCGAAGTCAAACCAAGATGGTCTTTTAAGCGATTATAAGCGATTGCCATAATTCCGGTCGACCTCATCGCACCCAGATCGATGGGAACTTTGTCAGGCTCTTCGTGTCTTAAGGCTTTTATGACTCTCTCTCTCGATGTCATTCCTCTTCCTTGGTATTGGAACTGTAAGATCCATTGCTCGTCACATAGTTCCTTGATGTCCAATTTATATCATCATCGATAAACAGGAAAATTAATAACTAAAATAATCAATTTTTAGTTATCTGGTGTGATCTGAATCATAAATTATATAAAAAGTTATTAGATAGTTTGTTTAAATATTGTAACTTTTTAGTATTATTAATTTAAAAGAGATTTTGCCAAATCGACTGCCGAGGCAGCATCGGCGGCGTATCCGTCGGCCTTGATTTCCCTGGCGAAATTTTCCGTTACCGGTGCACCACCGACCATGATTTTGACTTTATCTCTCAGATTCGCCGCTTCAATCGCATGGATTATCGATTTCATGTTCATCATTGTCGTCGTCAGCAGAGCCGACATTCCGATGATCTGTATACCCTGATTGATTGCGTCGATGTATTTTTCAGGTTTGACATCAACTCCGAGATCGATGACCTCGAAGCCGCCTCCTTCTAACATCATACTAACTAAATTCTTACCGATATCATGCAAATCCCCGGTTACCGTACCGATAGCGACTCTGCCTACTGGATTAACACCCGTGTCGGCTAATAACGGTTTCAATATCTCCATACCCGCCTTCATCGCCCTGGCCGCTATCAGAACCTCAGGCACATAGAATTCGTTGTTTTTAAATCGTCTCCCTACTTCTTCCATCCCCTTCAGTAATCCATTATTCAATATGTCCCTGGGGCTCAAGCCGCTGTCTATGGCTTCTGTCATAAATTGTTTCACCGCATCTGCCTTGCCATTAATTAAATTGGTTTGTAAATTTTCAAGTCCTGACATTGAATAATCCTTTCCATTAATACATTATGCATCTGAACATGAATTGCCGTAGGTATATTTTTATCATCGATTGAATCGAGTGTACGATATGTCGCTGACCTCTCTCCTGGTTTCCTTAGGCCGGATCTTTGCTTAATCTTTTGCCGTAATCAAATGTTTTGAAATATCGGATTATCCCGGTATACATCATGAGAAAGAGGAACAATCCGTTGGCGATAGCATCGAAATAACTGGCTAATAATATAAAATTTATTAACGTTAATGTCAATATTTAAATTTGAATCCGCTATCTTTATTAAATCTATCATTTTTTTCTTGCATTAATTGTAAAGAATTTGTAATTTTTTATTTATTTTGAATATAATTCCATAGAAGATGATTGAGGACAGCCTGGCTTTTCCCGGATGACTGAAAAGGATTTTTGCATTCAATATCTGCCATTAGTTCTGAGCTGTTCGATGTAAACATCAGTTTAATATCTTAACGATTACTCGGAGGTCTCATGGATTTTGCGTTTTCCGAAGATCAATTGATGCTGCGGGATTCTACTAGAGATTTAGTAAAGGAAAATTTTGCTCTTAGTGCAAATGATGAGGATAAAGATCGAAGTCTTAATCCTGAAACGCTTAAAAGTCTGAAGGATTTAGGTTACCTGGGTATATGCACGCCGAATGAGTCAGGCGGAGCCGGATTTGATACCCTTTCATTAGTCATCGTTCTTGAAGAGATTGCCAGTTATGATGCATCGGCCGCACTTCTGGTCTCTGGTATGAATTCGCTGTCCATCGGCGGATTGCTGCCTCATTCTGATCAAAACGTCGTTCGTGATTATCTTTCACGTGTCTCGAACGGTGACCTAATCGGCGCCGTTGCTATCAATGAATCGGACGATAGCTATTCGCACCATGCGAATCGCACCCGGGCGTCGCTACGCGGTAATAATTATGTTCTGAACGGTTTCAAGGCTCATGTGCTCGATGCTGAACTGGCCGATTTCTTTATCGTATCTGCCAGAACGGGTGATGATGAAGGCGAGATCTCCCTGTTCATCCTCGATAAAAACACCCCCGGATTGAAGATTGAAAGCATACCCCGGATGATGGGAAATAACGCCGCGGCGATCGGAAATATTCGTTTGGATGATTGTTCTGTCCCTCTCCTGAACCTCGTCGGAAAAGAGGGGGGAGGCCTTGCATCGGCTCAGACCGTATTGCAGTTGAATCAACTCGGCTTAGCAGCCATCGCTGTGGGTATCTCTGCGGGTTCGTTAAGGGAATCAATCGATTATTCCAAAGTCAGAACACAGTTTGATCAGCCTCTCTGCGAATTTGAAGCCATCCAATTCATGCTTGCTGACATGTCGACATCAATCGATGCGGCTCGACTGTTAGTCTATAAGGCGGCAGTGGCATTCGATCAACACAGCGACTATGCTGAACTCATCTGTGCGGCGAAACTGTTCGCGAGCGAAACGGCATTTAAAAATGTGCATCATGCGAATCAGATATTCGGCGGATACGGGTACATCAAAGAGTATGCGGTGGAAAGGCTCTTCAGAGAACAATTGTTCACGGAACTCTTCGCACAGAATAATGATACTCTGCGGCTTCATATTTCCAAAAGACTATTGGGATAATAATAGCTGATTTGACTGGTCAGTTTAATTAATTTTCAAGATGCATGGCTCAACGTAAGCATGAGTTTGAAAGAGGAGAAAAGTATGGAACTCAGAGATAAACAACAACACTATAGAGATCAAGTTCGTGAATTTGCAGTCCAGGAGATAGAACCACTGGCCAGACAAATCGATGATACCGGTGAATATCCGCGCGAATTGTTTGATAAATTGTCTGATTTCGGTTTGTTCGGTATACAGGCACCCGTTGAATATGGGGGGCAAGGATTGGATACAGTCAGTTACGCCATCGCCGTGGAAGAAGCATCCCGAGTCTGTGGATCGACCGGCATCATGGTGGCTGCACATAATTCACTCGGAATCATGCCGTTTATCTTATTCGGCAACAGTCAGCAAAAGGAGCAGTACATCCCACCGTTGGCCAGCGGTAAAAACGGTCTTGGATCGTTCGGTCTGACCGAACCTGGTGCAGGTTCTGACGCGGGCGCAACGAAGACGGTTGCAGTACGCGAAGATAGTGAATGGGTCATCAACGGGAATAAATGCTTTATCACCAACGCTGGCATGTGTCAGGTCCTTGTTATTACCGCCAAGACGGAAAAAATACCCGGTTCACGCGGTATCTCATCATTCATCGTCGACAGAGGAACTCCTGGCTTTGTCGTGGGTAAGAAAGAAGATAAAATGGGCTTGCGTGGTTCTGATACGCGAGAATTGGCATTTGAAAATATGCGCTTACCTCAGGAAAAGATGCTGGGCAATGAAGGTGAGGGATTTAAACAATTTATGATCATCCTGGATGGCGGTAGAATTTCCATCGGTGCGATGGCTCTCGGTCTGGCTCAGGGTGCTTTTGATTATGCTTTGGAGCATGTGAAAACTTCTTCGTTTCTCGGTAAACCGAAGACGAACTATCAATCGTATCAATGGAAAATCGCCGATATGTACACCAAAATACAAGCGGCAAGACATCTGATATGGCATTCGGCGCGACTCGAAGATGCGCATCAGAAAATTGTCCTCGAATCCGCTATGGCAAAATTATATGCGTCTGAAATTGCCACAGAGTGTGTGCGAATGGCAATGCAGATTGTCGGGCAGCGTGGCTATCTGGAAGAGACGCCTCTGGAAAGAATGTACCGCGACGTCCGCCTGTGTGAGGTGGGTGAGGGTACGTCAGAGATACAACGTATCGTGATTTCAAGGAACTTATTTAAATCAAAATAATGTCGCACGATGAATGTCGCTCAAATTGATAGGTATTTCATCATCCCCTGCGCATCATATTGGAGAATATCATGAGATCGAAAACTATCGCAATCACTCTATTATGTTTGTTCATTACGAATATCACGATCGCATCTGCATGTACTACAGCTATCGTATCCGCCAAAGGAACTCCCGATGGTCAACCCATACTGTGGAAACACCGCGACGCCGGAAATTTTGATAATAAGATCATCTTTGACGATAAGGGTAAATTTAGCTATCTCGGATTGATCAATTCGAATGATGCGGCGGCTAAAGAAGTGTGGGCCGGCGTCAATGAAGTCGGTTTTGCCATCATGAACGCAGCCTCCTATAATATAAACATCGGTGACACCACGAAAGCGAAGGATCAGGAGGGATTATTCATGAAACGCGCTCTTCAGTCCTGCTCTTCCCTGGATGAATTCGAAGCGATCCTGGTTGAGACCAATTCGAAACGAGGTATCGAAGCAAATTTTGGCGTGATCGATGCTCAGGGCGGAGCGGCTTACTACGAAACCGGAAATCACTCCTTCGTAAAATTAGACGTCAACGATCCGGCCATCGCTCCGTTCGGCTATCTCGTGCGTACTAATTTCTCATCCACAGGCAGCAAAGATAAAGGATATGGTTATATTCGTTATCAATCTGCAGAACATCTGTTTCACCAGGAAGCAGCGCAAAATTCGATCTCACCTCAATTTATTTTTCAAGAAGTCGATCGGTCACTTTACCACTCACTTACAAATATTAGACTCGACGCCCGGCCATGGCCTGACTCAAAGGACGAGGACTACTTTGTGTCGTTTAGAGATTATATTAATCGATACTCATCGACGGCATCATTCATTGTTCAGGGTGTGAAGCCAGGCGAGGATGTTAAGACGTCGGTAGCCTGGACGTTGCTCGGATTTCCACCTTGCGCCGTTGCTATACCCCTCTGGGTAGCTGCAGGGGAGAATCTTCCTGCTGTCATTACGGCAAAAGATTCTGCTAATGCTGAACTGTGTGACAAGGCGCTTGAACTGAAACACCATTGTTTTCCTGTATCACGTGGATCAGGAAACGACTATTTAAATCTGGCGAAGTTAATCAATCACGAACGTAACGGATACATGCAACAAATAAGACCGCTCGAAGAAGAAGTTATCTCCAAAACAGGAGACGTAATCGGTGAATTACGAAAAAACGGTTTCGATAAACAGCGCGTGATCGTGTTATACCGATGGATAGATAATTTCATCAGAGAACGTTATTTAAAAATAGAATAAATAAACTGGAATCTTCAGCACTCATCTGTCATTTGGTGAACCATCAATTACGGTTTGTCAAGCTCGGTATCATTTGCAATCATCAGCCTGGTGAAATATAAAAAAGCCGGTCTAATCGATCAGTAGATCACAGGAAAAGTCGTACTTGTTTTTCATAACTTAAATTTTAAGGTGCATATGAGAAATCGTACATTCATAGTAATCATAGCCACACTATCTTTCCTCACAACCTTGTTCAACTGTACCCGTGAAATCGAACGCATCAAAACCGAGACGGTGGTTTCCGAGTTGAATTACGAAAGCACGCTCTTTGATTCGTTTATTATCAGTCCGGATGGACTTCACGTCGCTTATCTTGTCAAAGAAGATGATGGCGATCATCTTATCATCGATGGTGAAGAACGCGCTGTTTACGATTTAATCGGAGCGAACACGTTGCAATTCAGTCCCGATGGTGACCATATCATCTATGTGGCAGGGAGAGATGGTAAACAGTTTGTCGTTTACGATGGCAGAGAATTGCGTGAATATGATGGCATCATGGAGAACACGCCGGTGATAAGTGCTGATGGCAGTCGGATTGCTTACGGTGCCGTTAAGAATAAAAAGTGGTTCGTGGTCGTCGATGAGGTGGAGTATGGACCGTATGACGTTGTTGAGCAGCATTCACTGACGTTCAATCCGGTGAATAACGAACTTGCCTGCGTCGTAAAAATCGATGACAAGAAATATGTGATTACGGAGTCTTTTAAGAGCAAACCCTATGATGCGATACTTCGTGGAACTCCGTTATACAGCCCTGATGGGGATCGTCTCGTTTTCGGTGCAGAAAGAAAGACGAAACGATTTATCGTGGTTAATGGGGTCGAGGGTAATCCATACGACAATCTGGTAGAGAACACGATCAAATTCGATCCGCAGACCGGTGACCTTTATTATGCTGCCGAGTTTAACGATAAGCAGTTCATCGTTCACGGTTCGCAACCAGGTCCTGAATACAATGGTATTTTGGACAATACGCCCGTATTCAGCTTCCAGGGGGATCGATATGCTTACGGAGCGAGAGTTGCCAATCCGGGTAAGATAGGGGATATGCAGTTTATGGTCATCGATGATATAGAACAAAAGCGTTACAATGCGCTGGGCAGTCCCCCAATTTTTAGTCCCGATGGAGCGCATATCGCTTATGTTGTGCGTGTCGGACTTCGTTGGTTCGTCGTCGTCGATGGGGAGGAGCATCGACATTATCATTACATCGGTGTCTCGCCGTATCCTGTCTATAGCAGCGACAGTAAAAAATTGGCCTACATTGCAAAAGTCGGATCCGACTGGTTCGTGGTCGTCAATGAAGAAGAGGGTCAAAAATATGAGTCCATCGCCGGAGGCACCTTGTGTATGAGTCCCGATGGAAAACATGTTGCCTACGCTGCGAAATTGAATGATAAGTGGCACGTTGTCGTTGATGGTGACATCGGCGAACCTTATGATGATATCGTGACCATGAAAGATCATAGTCTTTTCTTTCATGATGATGGAACATTGAATTATTTTGCTGTTAAGGACAGCAAACTGATTCGAGTCGATGAGGTTTTGAAATAGGTTGATCCATACAATTATTTAACAGTAAAGGACCCATCATGTATCAGATAGAATCGAAGATCGACGTGAAGAGTGAAGAGTTCATAAAAAATAAAGAATCGATGCTGCAACACACCGCGAAATTGCGAGATACTCTGGAACAGATAAAAAAGGGAGGGCCGACCCGTGCCAGAGAGATGCATGAATCAAGAGGTAAACTGTTTGTAAGGGACAGGCTGAAAAAACTGTTCGATGAGAACACACCGTTTCTCGAGTTATCCCCCCTGGCTGCCTATGATATGTACGAAAACGAAGCGCCAGCTGCTGGTATCGTGACAGGTATCGGTGTCGTACACGGTCGTGAGGTGCTCGTCATCGCGAACGATGCCACGGTGAAGGGAGGGACCTATTTCCCGATGACCATTAAGAAACATGTGAGGGCACAGGAAATAGCCATGCAGAACCGTCTCCCGTGTATCTATCTCGTCGATTCCGGAGGGATCTTTCTCCCGCACCAGGCCGGGACGTTTCCGGATAGAGATCATTTTGGTAAGATTTTTTACAATCAGGCCAGACTGTCGGCGGAGGGGATCGCCCAGATCGCCATCGTGATGGGATCATGTACTGCCGGCGGAGCCTATGTGCCGGCAATGAGTGATGAGGCTGTTATCGTCCGGAAACAGGGAACCATCTTCATCGGAGGTCCGCCGCTCGTGAAAGCCGCCACCGGAGAGGTGGTTACAGATGAAGAACTGGGCGGAGCTGATGTGCACTGTCGCATTTCGGGCGTTGCCGATCACTATGCGTTGAACGATGAACATGCTCTGGAAATAGCAAGAAATATCATCGAGACGCTGGATCCGCCGAGCAAGTTTGAACTCCGGAGCCGCGAACCCGAAGACCCCGTTTACGAACCGGAGGAGATCTATGGCATCATTCCATTCGATCTCAGAAAGCCATATGATATACGTGAAGTGATAGCACGGATCGTTGACGGAAGTCGATTTCAAGAATTTAAAGAGCTTTACGGTCAGACCAT
>JAFGOE010000037.1 GCA_016926625.1 Candidatus Zhuqueibacterota bacterium | reverse complement strand
TTCGATAATATTTTAATTTATTAAACAAATATATTTCGAATATAATTGATATTTCTTTTATATACAGTGATATTCGGTCATTTCGCATAATCATATGGTTTTATCACCATATTTATGTCTCTTTTACTATTTTCACCTCATAAGAAAAGTTTAAAATGTGTTGATGTTCGAGTTAAATTTTTGTACATTTTATGGAGTGCCATCGTATATTCCATAACTAACGACCGTTTTGATTTTTCCAGTCGGAGCCGAAGAGGCTTGTAAACATATGGTATTTCTCTCTATTGACTGAAGCATAGGTCAATATTGTCTATTGAGAACGATAATCGTCGTAAAAGAATGGGGAATAAATGACAGAATCAGGGTGTCTAATGGATGGAAATTGAATTTGAGGTCAAGGTGTGGTTTCTGATGATCAATTAATAAAATACTGCCTGGGTGGTAATATTGAGGCTTTTCGGATTATCGTTGAGCGATACGAGTCTCGGATCGCATCTGTTATCATCAACATGTTGGGTAATTGCCCGGAAGCGGATGATGTGGGACAGGAAACGTTCATCCGATTGTACAAGAATCTCGATCGATTTAAGGGCAACTCAAGTCTTGTGACATATCTGACCAGAATCGCAATCAATCTTTCCATCAATGAATTGAAACGGCGAAGACGAAATAATCAGCGACTCGAACGGATAAATGAAAACCATCAGAATTTAATCTCAACGAACGAGCGTGAGAGGGATTCCTTGTTGAAAGTTCGGATTCATAAAGCAATTCAAGAACTGGAACCAAAATTCAGAGCCGTTGTCGTATTAAGATTAATACAGGAATATTCCACAAGGGAGACGGCGGATATTTTAAAAATTCCCCAGGGCACGGTTTTATCGCGTCTTGCGCGTGCGCAGGACAAGCTAAGAGAGAATTTATCAGACATTGTAGGAGCATAGATATGAATAAAATCAAAAAAATATTATTTTATTCATTCGACAGTGACTTAGGAGAAAACGAGCGAAATTTGCTGAATGATTCACTTGCAAACTCTCATACTCTAAGACAGGAGAGAGAACAAATGGATAAAGTGCGGTCGTTGCTGACGCAAAACGATACGTTTCATTTCCGTGCCGACTTCACTGATCGTGTCATGAGAACGATAAGGGAACAGCATGATCAGGAAAATTATCAAGAAACCATCTTTCGATCTCTCCTGGGTCTCTTCAAACCGATAGCAGTGGGAGCTATTTTATTATTAATCATGATGATGTCCTACAATATCATCCAGCATAAACAATCGTCATCATCCACTGATATCGTGATACCAGAGAAAATGATGGAGATCGCATTCGATCCCGTTTTACCATTAATATTGGAGTAAATCATGAACGTTAAGAAGAAATCGTACATTATCCTTTTAGCAACATTCATTATAGGCATAATGATCGGAATCATGTTGGATCGCTGCTTTATGAGTCCCCGGAAAATAGATAAAATTGCCTATATGAAGACAAGGGAACGCTTAGCCGGAATTATTTTTCACGTCGTTCAACCGAAAGAGGATCAAATCGACGACATAAAGCGGATTTTAGAGGATCATTCACAACGGTTTATGAAAATAGAAAATGAATCACGGGAAAATGTAGCTGCTGCATTTGATTCGCTGATGAAAGACTTATCACCGATTCTTACCGATAAACAGGAAGAACGTTTACAAAACAAGTTAAAACGCTTGCGAAATTGGGAAAAGTGGCGCAGTCACCCTCCTCATCCGCCCAGAGAGCATCGACCTCCGCGCGAGAAGCCTGATCAGCCTCTATAAAACGGAGCTGAGTGAAGATAGATCGAGTGTCAAGTCTCTGCCAATCACTCATCGAAAGAAAATTTTATTAAACACAACAAGATAGAGCGGAATCGAAATCAAACGACATATTATAGAAATATTTTATGGAATAGTTTTGGAACTTAGAATGTCTATTAAATGTATAAAATACCACATTAATTAAACAATCAAATGGAAAGGAACCAAAAATGAGAATTAGAACCTATTTGATCTTATTCATGATCATATCACTACTCGTTACTGTACAAGCATTTGCACAAAAAGGACCAGAGAAACAGGGTGTGGAATGTAATGCCGTCAAGGGGATGAAGATGGGAGCTGGAATTCCGGATTTGACGACCGAACAACAATCGCAAATCCAGGATCTGAGAACAGCCCATCAGAAAGAGATTATTCCTTTAGAAGCAGAGCTCGATGTTGAAGAAATAAATTTGAATGAAATGATAAAAGATGGAAAGGATTCGAAGACAATTGAAAATCAAGCGAAGAAAATTGGTGATTTAAAAAATAAATTATATATAAAACAGATTCAACATCGTATCGCCGTGAGGAACTTACTCACCGACGAACAGAAGGTCTTTTTTGATAAAATGAAACATAATAGACCAATGATGCAGCGAGAAAGATCATGTAACAGTCAAGGTCATGAATGTAAAAACTTGGGAAAAGTAAAATAATTACCTTTTTTCAATCTCCGCTGAGCTAAGTCCAACGAAGTGAAGCGGAACAAGATAAAACGGCTGATGAACTTCTCGAAGCAAATGTCTGCTCAGAGGAGTTCATCAGACGAAATATCCCAAGTCCGCGCAGCTACACAGCATAAAAAAACACTACCACATATTTATTTAAGTTCCACAACAGTCACACCGGTACCGCCCTGATTCCAATCCGCCAATCGCTTCATTTTGACGTGTTCGTGCGTCTCTAAAAATTGATTAATTTTCGTACGCAACACACCGGTTCCTTTTCCGTGTATGATGTACACCTGATTCAGTCCCCCTAAAATGGCTTCTTCGATAAATTTATCCGTCGCTGCTATTGCTTCATCAGCGTTCATCCCACGAAGATCGATCTCAAAGGAGCAATTCGGATTATGGTCCACATTGACGTTGACAACCGATTTTCTTCTGCCCGGCTTCTTCGTCTCCGTCAACTCGGATAGCGGCACCTTGATCCTGATTCCATCCGTCTCTATCAACACTCGCTGGGCAGAATCGACATCCGATAGTACGGTCCCGTGTTTGTCGTAAGGCACCCATTTGACACTCATGCCTCGCGATGCCGTTTTCAAACCGGACTCCGGCTCATCTCGCTCGAGAGATTGAAGCTCCTTCTTATATCGTTGAAGCTTCTGCTGCTGTTCTTTGATCAATTGCTGGGCATATTTAATGGCTTCGTGCGATGCTTCTTTTTCCTTTATCTCTCTGATAGCCTTCTCTATGGCCGATTTAGCCGTTGATATTATATTTTCCGATTCGATGACCGCGCGCTGCTTAAATGTCTTCTCATTTGTTAATAACTCCTGCTTGCGAACCTGATTAAATTTTAACAAGGCATCCAGTTCAGTCTGCTTAATGCTCATCTCATTTAATCGGCTTTGATAGGTGGTAATTTTTTTATCGAGATCGATTAACAAATTCTCCATGCGATTTTTATCAATACCAACCAACTCCCGTGATCGATTAATAATCTCATCTGAGAGCCCGTAACGTTGGCCAATCTCGAACGCATAGCTCGAGCCGGGGATAGACGATCGGAATCGATATGTCGGCTGTAAGGTTTCCCCGTCAAATTCCATCGATCCGTTCTCCACACGATCGCGTTCATGAGCGTAAACCTTCAAAGCGCCGAGATGGGTCGTAACGACAGTCACACACCCCATCGCGGTCAGCTTTTCGAGTATCGATATCGCCAGCGCTGCTCCTTCCTCCGGATCAGTCCCTGCCGCTATCTCATCGATGATGACTAAATCCTGTGACGTTGCATTATCCACGATATATTTTAATTTTTCGATGTGAGACGAAAAAGTCGACAGATCATTTTCAATCGACTGTTCATCGCCGATCGCGCTGTAAATGGAATTAAAAATAAACAGGTCGGAATTGGGATCGACGGGAATGTGCAATCCGCAACTGAGCATGAGGCTCAATAAACCGATGGTCTTCAATGTAATCGTTTTTCCACCGGCATTCGGACCGGAGATGATGAGCGTTGTATATGAATCTCCAATCGCGAGATTAAGCGGGATAACAGCGTCACGCCGATTACCTTTGTGAATCAAAAGCAACGGATGCCGTGCATCGATAAAGTGAAGATACCCGTTCTCATTGATAAGCGGCTGGTTACCGGAAATTTCCGCCGAAAACCTGGCTTTTGCATTCATGAAATCCATCATCGCCATGTGAGTCAGACTCATATTGATCGGGTCGATCTCCTCTGCGATCTGTGCGGTGAGTGAAATTAATATCTTTTCGATCTCTCTTTCCTCATCGATCAGCAAAGCGCGCACCTGATTATTCATGTCCAATATCTCAAGCGGCTCAACGAACAACGTGGCACCCGTCGCGGATTGATCGTGGATAACACCTTTTACGCGACTCTTTGACTCGCTTTTAACCATCAAAACCAGCCGACCTTCGCGTAAGGTGACCACATTTTCCTGTAAATAATTCTTACTGGAAAATTGTTTCATCAAGGTATCCATTCGTTTTCTAATGCTATGCTGCAACGATATGAGGGATCTTCGAATTTGAGCGAGTGCCGGAGTGGCGTTGTCACGAATCTCCATCGAATCCAGATCAATGCATCGATTAATCTCTTTCTCTATCGATTTAAACGGTAATATTTTCGCAGCGATCTCTGATAACAACGGATATTTTTCACGACGACGGCTGAAATATTCACTTACCTTACGGAATACGACTAGATTCGTATGGATCTCGGCTATCTTCTCAATAGACAGGTGACTTCCTGGAATCCTGGTTTTTTCCAGGGATGATCTGATATCGCTCAGACCATACATAGACAGTGGATCATCAAAATCGAGAATGACTCTAAATTCTGTTACCTTATCGAGTTGATCGATCACGTCATTCTGATCGCGAAGCGGTTTGATTGCAGAAATTAATTCCAAACCTAATGGGGAGATGGCATAATGCTCGATGTGATGGAGGACTTTATCAAATTCCAGTGTTTCAAATACGTTTCGTTTCAAAGCTTTCTATTTCTTTTTGGTATAAAATTCAATGAATGCCTGTGTTTTCCAATCTCGGTTCACTAGAGGGATTTTATTGATACTATCATTGATCTCTGACAGGAACGATTTACTATTCGGGAGTATGATCTTTACCACATCATAAACAGCGGGTGCAATACTACGCATCGGATTAAAAAGAAATGACTTATCGATGTGACCCTTGATCGCTGGAGCAAACGTAAACACCGAGAGTACCATCGTAAACACACTGATGATGATGGCTCCTTTAAACAACCCCAAAGTGCCACCTGTTATTTTATCGAATTGCCCCAGAGCCACCGAGACACTGACAACCTTCTTGATCTTCTTCTTTAGAAAATTGAAAACAATCAACAATCCAATAAACAGAACGGTAAATGACAACAATGTGGCGACGATGGGTGAAATCTGACTACCTTCAATGATGGGATTCGCCAGATTCGACATATATCGAATGGCTATTAATAAACCTAACAGAGTACCCAAAATTCTGAAGAATTCATCCGTGAATCCTCGGCGATATCCTCTGTAGATAAAATACAATAGCATCACGATGATGGTGATGTCGAGATATGGTATTTCCGATGATGCCATCCAGCACACCCATTCTGGTCATTTAAAATTAAAAAAGCGGACAGAACACCATGCTTTATTCGATCCACTTTATTGGTAGGTTAATTATTTTTTTTCTGTTTATCAGGCTAATTTGCGTTTTACAATCTCCTGCACCATCTTACCGTCGGCTTTACCTTTCAATTCCCTCATCGCGATCCCCATGACCTTTCCTATATCTTTCAGGCTCGTCGCACCGGTCTGTGCGATGAATTCCGAGATCGCGTTTTCGACCTCCTCTTCAGTCATCTGCTTCGGTAAATAATGGGATATAATATCGAGTTCTTGCTGCTCTTTCGCAGCTTGAGCTTCTTTTCCGGACTTTAAATAGATATCAATGGCTTCCTTATGCTTCTTCGTTGCAGTCAATAAGACATCTGTTTCTTGTTCAGGAGTAAGAGATTGTTGTGATGCTATTTTCGCATATTTTAATTGAGACAAAAGATATCGCAACGCATTGACTCGTCCTTTATCCCCTTTTTTCATCGCAACAACAACATCTTCCATCATTTTCTCGGTCAACCCCATCTCCTACTCCTTCCAAGAAATTAACATACTCTATCCATTGAAAGAATTCGCCTTACGCATCTTTCGCTTCGCCGCGTTCAACTTACGTTTTTTCCTTTCGCTGGGCTTTTCAAAATGTTGATGCTTTTTTATATCCGACATCAAACCAGCTTTTTCGCATGCTTTCGTGAAACGTCGTAATGCTTTTTCAAAAGGTTCTCCGTCCCGAACTTTAATTGCGGGCATTAAATCTCCAACCTCCCTTCAAGTTGGTTTATGGTTCATATAATACATGAACTTAAATATAAGTATTTCTAATTTCAAAATCAAGTTTTTTTTATCAAGTAGAAAATTAAACGAAGCGGTGCCAGACATCCATTCCGTATTCAATCGTCGAACTACCTGCCACAGCACAATTCTTGCTAACTGCATTGCCATCAACACATCGATTATCCGGGCGGCCATAGTAATTTACGTCCGCCCAGGAGATGCAGATGAATATGATATACCTCCTGTCCGGCATTGCGCCCGCAATTGAAAACCAACCGGTACCCTGACGCATGCAGGCCGAGCTCGCGAGCGATCTCTTTCGCTACGATAAATAGATCACCGATCAATAGCTTATCCTCAACCTCGATATCGTCGATCGTCGCAATATGCTTCCTGGGAATGATCAAGATGTGAAAGGGTGCCTGGGGTCGTATGTCATGAAAAGCGATGATGAGTTCACTCTCATACACGCATTCCGCAGGTATCTCCTTCCTGGCAATTTTGCAAAAAATACATTCTGTACCCATTTGATCTTCTAACGTTTAATTGAATATTTATAAGAGTTCGTTTGCTTCGGATTATAAATTATATCTATTTATGGATCGTTCCTGATCGTTTCATGCGTGAACCCATAGCATGATCCGGGAAAAGAATAGGCTTAACCTTATTTGAAGGATGAACTATCGAGAGAGTAAAATAAAAGTCGGGGCGCCGAGATTTGAACTCGGGACCTCCTGCTCCCAAAGCAGGCGCGCTAACCGGACTGCGCTACGCCCCGATCGGAAAGAATTTTTAAACCGATCCTGAATCGCGTAACTCACCGAAAGAAACTATCTGATCATCCAAATTTAGCCTGTTGTGATTTTTTCTTCGTATTTGGATTCTGATTTCAGTGAATTTAAAAGTTTAAATTTAGAATATTTTAAATAAAAATCAAGCAATATTTTCGAAGAAGCATTTCAATTTTTGCAGCGCTTTCCCCCGATGACTGATCTGATTTTTAAGGGAGGCTGGCATCTGCGAGAATGTTTGAGCATACTCCGGAACGTAAAACAAGGGATCATAACCGAATCCGTGATCACCCCGCGTTTCATTCAATATATATCCGTTGCATCGTCCCTCCATTAAATATTCCAGGCCTTCACCAGCAATAGCTATCACACACCTGAAACATGCAGTCCTTCTTTCCCATGGGACATTGTTCATCAATGTCAGCAATTTCGCATTGTTCATGGCATATGTAGCTGAATCGCCTGCGAAACGACTTGAAAACACACCCGGCTGCCCATTGAGATGATCAACTTCCAGTCCGGTATCATCTGCGAGTGAGGTAATACCGGTAGCACGATGTACTTCTTTGGCCTTCTTTAAAGCGTTTTCCTCTATCGTCGCCCCATCTTCAACGACCTCCGGCACATCCGGATAATCATTCAAAGTCACAATATCTATGTTAAAGTTAGATAGTATAGATTTTATTTCGATGACCTTGTGCGGATTTCTTGTCGCGAGGATTAATTTGCTTCTTTCTTTTAATAGCATAGTACGATCAGGCGTACATTTCCTTTTCGTTACACTTGCACACGGCGACCACGTTTTCCTTGAATTTCCAGACGCCCACATCGTTCTTCTCGGAAGAGACAACCTTTACCATTTGATAGGGTTCTCCACATTTGGGACAAACTTTAGCAACTTTGTGAGCACCTTTCGCCATCTTCGACGCGAATGTTCTGTCTTTACGACCCATCTACCATTCTCCTTACTGAATCTTCTTACTAATTACTCTGCCGTTTATTAAGTTTATTTTTCAATTGCTGTAATTCATTTTCAAGATTCTTCACTCTGTCATGCAATTTATTGGCATCATTTCCCGAATAATCATTCGTCCAGCTGTTCTGTTTTCCCGATCGATGACTTGCTCGTGGAACATCCGGCTTTTTATTGCGCGAACGATCGGTATCAATCGAAACTTGCTTCTTTTTTCCGATCTCCACAAACACATTCAGTTTGTTGTTTTGTCTGATGATGCTTATCGGGACAACACTTCCCGGAACGGTCCCACTTATCAGCTTTCCCAAATGTTCCATGTCCTGAATCGTACTATTATTATAAGTTACTAATACATCCCCTTCAATAAGTCCATACTTCTGCGCCGGCGTATTGGGGATCACTCTGTCTACAATAATCCGATTACTATTCGTGCTGTCACTTCGTATACGAACACCCAACCAACCCGTGTTATTTTCATGGGCATGGATCAATTCGTCCATCATCTCGTGAACTCTGTCGATCGGTAATGCTAAACCTACGTTTGAAAACATGGTGGGTACATTATCGCCTTGATGAGTAGGGCTGGATTCCATCTTAAACATCAAAATTCCGACGACGTTTCCTTCAATATCAAATATTGGACTACCACCGTTACCCGGACTCAACATGGCAGAAAATTGGAACATATCCCTCTTAACAAATCCATTAACCAGCCCCAGTGAAATCGATGCAGAACAACCCATCGAATTGCCAATGACAAAAACCCATTCCCCTGCCTCCACTCGTGTATCCCGTTTAAATTTCGGAGCGACGAGATGTTGAGGATTAATCTTCAGAACCGATATACCTGTTTGCGGATCATGCCCGATATATTCAGGTTGCAACGTCATTCCGTCGTAAAGCGTAACGGTGATCTCATCACTGTCTTTGACATCTCTATTTTTGGTAACGATATACCCATCTTCGTTATAAATCAGACCCGTACATATGGTCTTGTCAGAGACCGTCTTCTCTTCTTCGCTTGCGAAAATTGAAAAAATTCCATTATCCTTACTTACAGTGTAGGAACGTGAAGTCTTTGTAGAAATGGTAACCACAGAGGGCTTTGCGATCTCTATCAATTCCGAGATCTCTTGCTGCATCTTATTCAGAACACTCTCATCGGAGATGGCATTCGCATGAACAGTGCAAACGAATAAGGTAAAACAAAAAAATATGTGGATTTGTCTGGTTCTCATAATTCTCTGATCATTGATTCGATTGCACTAGTAAACCACTTGTCGGATCGATTGAAGTGAAGTCTCCCGTTTATCTTCAAGACTATCACCAAAATTTGATTTTATTCCAAAAGTAGCCGTTCCCTCTGTCTCATTATATGAACCATCTCCTAATTGCTGCGGGTCAAGAGGATCGATCATGTAGATCACATTTTCTGTTTCGGTGTACGTTTTTGGAAAGGTATTCTGATCTGGATTTCCACCATGCCAGTTTGTATTCACATACGGTTGTGGGATCACGGGTTTATTCTGCTCCTTAATCTGCTCGAAAACCATAACAAATGCAATTAAGAGCAATGCCAGCGACATCCCATAGACAGGAATTTTGGCTGGCCAGGTCCAAACCAGTTCATTCAACCTCCTGCGTCCGATGCCCGACTCGATTCGAATCCTGGTGCGGAGTACAGTATCGAAATCTTTCGACGTGTTCAAATGACCTAAATGATGCAGTCCATCGATAAGTCGTTTTTCACGCTCTAACACGGAATGACATCCCTCGCAGTGCTCAAGATGCTTCTCAAACTCGAATCTGTCTGATTTTGAAAGACTGCCTTCAATAAAATCCGAAATCAATTTTTTAAACCGTTTACACGTATCCATATTAACCCCTACGTTTTATGGTAGTAAAGCTGTTACAGGTCAGTCCTCCTTTTTACCACCCCTGAAATTTATATCAGGATTTCAACAATCTCTTTAATCTCTCTTGAAGTTTGAGTCGCCCTCTGTTGACTCTTGATTTCACCGTACCAAGCGGTATCGAGACGATCTCGCTGATCTCTTCATACGATAGCTGCTGTACGTCTCTGAGTACGATCACTTCTCTAAATTTAGGAGATAGAGCTTGAATCTCTCGATGAATAATCTCTTCCTTGATGTTGCTGTCGACTGTCTTCTCCGGATTAAACGCCTCATCCGCTATATCGTAATCCTTATCATCGTAACCAAGATCAGAAATCGAGAAAAATTTCCTTCGTTTTCGTTTTCTGAGTTCTGTTTTCGCGAGATTTCCTGCGATCGTATATATCCAAGTGGAAAATTTTGCAACCTTTTGGTAGGCCTTGCGGTTTCGATAAACTCTTAGAAAAGTCTCCTGAACAATATCCTCAGCCTCCTCAACATTGCCTATAAATCGATAGACGAAGTTCAATAGCTGGTTCTTATACCGCTTGACGATCAGGTCGAACGCGTATAAATCACCATTTTGAAACTGCTCGATTAAATCCTCATCTGTCGGTTTATTCGATCGTTCCCCACGTATCATGTGCAATTCCTGTAATTTTAACCTTGTACTAGTTTAAAAGTTCCCAAATATATGGACACAAACGTCTCACTTAATGACGAATCACCTTTTGGAAATGGTTCGTCTTTTGTTCATTATTTTTGAATTATCTTTTTGAAACCAGTGCTGCTGATTATACCGTAAGATTTCACCGCTGTTGCACTATCATATTAAATCCGTTTCGCTCCGCTGGATTTATTAGAGGCAAAATAGTGACTATATCAGTGTGTTCTCATTAAATTCAATTCGTCACAATGTTGTAGGTCAACAAATCCATAATTATCTCTGGTGCCTGATAGCTTGTCTTCAGGTTTCGATCAGCCTCCAATAAATAGGAAAATACATGCTCGATCTGATCGGTTGTGTAATTGGCGGCCTGTTTCTTGTAATTTTTTACAAAAAATGGGTGAACTCCCGTCACTCTGCCGATATCTGCATCGGTCATCCTCTCCCGTTCGAGGAATAGTACCTTTAGCAGCGTCGTAAAATAACCGGTTAAACGTATGATGATCGAGGTCGGATACTCCCCCTGCTCCAGCAAATGATCGATTATGGTGAGGGATTCACTCAAACGTTTCTCTCCGACCGCATCGTAAAGATTAAATATCGTGAAATTGCGGTTAAATCCCACCACCATCTGAATATCGTTATCAGAGATCTCCCGCCTACCCTCCAGATTTAAGAATATCTTTTCCAACTCATTGACCAGGTTCAATATAGAGTTCCCGGCGTAAGCATGCAGTTTTCGTGCGGTTTCCATTCCGATCATATATCCGTGCTGCTTCACATAATCCATGATCCAGGCTGGTACCTGGTTATCATAGAGTTGCTTGAATTCGATGGATACTGCATCTTTCTTTAACGCATTGAACGCTTTTCCACGAACCTGACCCGTCGATGCCGTCACCACTAGACAGGTCGTATTCACCGGCGAACTTAGGTAAGTCGCCAAAACATCCAGATCCTTTGCCGCTAACTTCTGAGCTTCCTTTATCACAATCACCCTGCGGTCGGCCATCATCGGAAACGACCTGGCAATATCGATTACCCGGACCATATCGGTTTCATTACCGTAAAAAACATCAAAGTTGAAATCCTTTACCTCGGGTGAAATTGTAGCATCGATGACAATCTTCGCAGCCTGGTCGACAAGATATTTCTCATCACCGTAAAAAAAATAAACAGGAGCAATGGCTCCTTTTTTAATGTCCGATGTTAACTTGCCTAAATCCATCTCTATTGTTAATCTATGTCCTTTTTCTATCAGATCCTACGGGGATATTCTCCCGCTTTATATAACATAAGCCAATATAATTTATTTAGTTTAATATTGCAAGAAAAATTTCGGAGGACACGTCGCAAAAAAAAGATCACGATTTTAAAAAAAAGAGGCTTTGATGAATCAAAGCCTCAATATATTCATTAAATGACTGACAAGCCCTCAGAACTATTCTCTCAAATGAGAAGCTTGTCAAACGCAATTTCCTACTTAGAAAAAGTACCGGAGATGTTACTGTCTCGATTTTAGAAAAAATGTAAGAAACTGGCCATGATACCCAGATCAGGAGCACCATCGTCCAAACCGATCAACAGACCGCCGCGGACTCTGCTTCCCGACTGCAGTTTATAATCGGCACCTGCGCTTAAAGCCATGTAGTCGCCTTCAGTCTTCAAAACGAATTCACCGACTGCATTAAGCTCGGCATTCACCGGATATATCACGCCACCGCCCAGGACAAACGCGTTTTCATATTCAGTCTTCTCTTCGATTTCATAGTCCCAACCATCTATCTTGGTCTCATAGGTCGTGGTCTCCATAAAATCTAATCCTGCGGTACCCGTGATCACCATACCGTTATCCAGCGGATGACGGAGCGCACCGAAGGCACCAAAATTTAACTTCTCCTGACCGACTTTTTCTTCGCCTATTGGCAACGTCGCATAACCACCGACGGATATTTTCGTCTTATCAGGAACGATGTTGTAACGACCACCAACATATAAATCAGTCAGACCTGATTCGCTGTCTCCACCATCAACACTCCAGTTGAGATATCCGATGGACGCATTGAGTTCGACCTGCTCGTTAAGCGGATAACCACCACGTACCGGGATGTCCATGCTGCTGAAGGCATCGTAGTCGTAATACATTACACCCGCTTCGCCATACAGAGTCTTCGTAATACCAGCATCGCGGAAGAAGTTCTGGAACAGATGAACATCATCCTTGGTGCCCTGTGCTTGAACAACGCCCACTAATACGAACAGTGACAATATCGTAAAAATAATCAGATTTCGTTTCATTTTATTCTCCTTTTTCATGATTCGTATCTATTAGTTAGTGTACTAAAACAATGGTCGAAATATAGATAAATTTATTTTTAGAGTCAAGTGTTTTTTCATTCACAAGGGAAAAAAATGAATAGAATAATAATATTGTTAATATTCTGTAAAATATCTTTACTATGTTCCTCTAATTAATATAGTTAACCTCGATTAATAAACTGAGTTGCCCGAACCGCCACCTCGAGACTTCGCAACCCATCATCAAGAGAAATTCTCGGGACAAATGACTCATCCAGAATCGATCGCGCAAAATCGGTCATCACGCTTCGCACACATGAGGAATAGACATCGGCTTTCGAAAGAGTGAGCCGGAACTCTGCATCGATCATCAGATCAACATCATAACGCGCGCCACCCGAGACAATCCCCATTCCGGCATTCACTTTACGGTTTTTATTGACCTCGCCCCAGCCATTCGGTCTCGAGATATCGAGGACATCTTCGATCTTCCGGATATGATTGATACGTAGATCAGGCAGTACAAAGAGCTTATCCCGATGCCGCCCGGGAATTATACACTCCATCCTACCCTGTAGCGGGATCCAGCCGTAAATCTCAATGGTCGCCAGATCGAACACGAAACGCATCATTGTCTGCTCGAAAACACCAGGTCGCGTAAATGCATGATAATGGGTCGCGATCAAGCCATCTTCATACAACACATTCGCCAATACTTCGTTTTCTCTTCCCTCATGCGTGGAATACTTTAATCCATTAACCTCTACGATGGCGGAAGTGGTGAAGGCATGAACGATATCGATAAAATGTACGGCATGTTCAATCAAAATTCCACCACTCATTTCCCTGTTCCAAAACCAATGATCCCTTTTCAGTAATTCGTCCTGTGCGTAATTTTCTACCACGAACCGTCTTAACTGCCCGAAAACCTTCTGATCATTCAGAGAAACAAGTTTTTCGATGATAAAATTATATCGCATCAAGAAATCGACGATGACCTTTTTACCACTTTCCTGAGCAACGCTGCGAATGTCTTCAGCATCTTCCATGGTCGTGGCTATTGGTTTTTCTACAAAAACATGTTTCCCTGCACGCAAGGCAGCGCAGACAATGTCATGATGAGAAGAAGGTGGTGTGACTACGGCTACCACCTCGATGGTATCATCGCATATCAATTCCCGCCAATCGCTATACGTTTTATAATGATAAGGGATTTTCAGATTTAAATTTGTATCGGTAACAGCAGTTACCTCTATTTCTTCAACAGAACGCCATGCATGGTCAAGGAACTGACCAAATCCACCATAACCGATCATTCCAATATTTATTTTTCGTGACAAACCCTGTCCTCGCCCTATTGCCTATGCTTCTTTAATGCATCGAGAAGTTCATAAATGTTGATATTTGCCATACCGATCACCTTGTCGGCTCCACCATAATATACCATCAATTCATCATCAAACAGAGCCGTACCCTCCGGGAAAACGACGTTCGGGACATCGCCGACTAATTCATACGTTCTGATCGGTTCGATGATCGGTTCCGGTAAGCGGCTGATCACTTTCGATGGATCATCGAGATCTAATAACGCGGCACCGCCACGATAGACTAAGTTCTTGTCGACCCCATGATATATTAACAACCATCCATCATCGGTTTTTATGGGTGGCGCACCAGCTCCTATTTTCTTGAACTCCCACTCAAATTTCGGGCGCATGACCGTGTAATCATCAAGTTTCTTCATATATCGCTCCCAATATCGAACATCGCCCGAAAGCATCCCCTCCAGCGTGTCGAAATACGCAAATTGTATATCAGGATCTACTCTGTGAATCAAAACGATTCTGTTTTTTATCCTCTGTGGGAAGATCATCGAATCTTTGTTATTCACATCGGGTATAATGACGCCGTATTTTTTGTATTTTTTAAAATCTGACGTCGAAGCTGCACTGACCCGTACGTTCGTACCGTCATAGGCTGTATAAAAAATATAGTAACTCCCTTCAAATAAGACGATACGGGCATCTTCACACCCTTGCTTCTCCTCGGGTCTGGTTCGATTGATAGCCGGCTCAGGCATACGCTCTATTACCTTACCGCTGCGATCCAATTTCGCGTATCCAAGCGTCGAGAAATTTTCGCCCTCCACGGCCCGATAGAGCATGTGAACGAAATCACCTTCTCTGACAGTACCCGGATTTAATACTGCTTGTGACTCCCACGGATGTTCCGGAATCGGCTCCAGGATGGCGCCCTCTTTTCTAATTAGTTTCATAACTTTAAACTCCCACTCTTAAATTATCTATTAGTCCGTCCTTGAATTATTGATGATGATTTTCTAAAAACTCATATAACTTTTTATCTCTGAGAAGTCGGTATTTGTCTTCCACAATATCATGGACAACACCAACTCGAAAGTCCTTGCCTTCATAAATGCGGCAAATATGCGTCCCCTGCTCATCGATGATTTGCCTGAGCTCCTTCTCCGCTTTTGTGAGCAGATAGGCGTAAGCTATGGGTTGAGCACCAATAGCTTCCAATGTCATCAAAGCCTCTATCGTCGATTCGGCTCCGGCGTTGCGATTTATACTCGTACTATCCACGATACCATCATAACAACGACCGGTGGCTTGATCATACATCACCTCCTCCGGCGCGTTGTTGCCCATCAGCCAGCTCGCTGTTAAGCCTGCACAGATCGCGTAACTGCTATCTCCAGTCGCTTCGAATAAATTCAACAGACCCAATGCCATGCAACGAATTCCGTACGATATCTGCGGAAATACGATCTCATCTACCTCATCGGATAAGCGCCATTCATTCAAGTGACCGTAGGTCAGCAATCTTAGGTAGTAATGATCAGCTTCTAATCGGCCACGATCGATGTAGGTTCGATTGCCAGTTAATTTGCCCCATAAGGCCAGCGCCTGCGTCTGTGCACTACCCCAGGCATGCCATGTATCGATCCAGGATAAAAACGCGCCTGAATGAATGGATTCATGAACAACCTGCATTTCGCAAATTCCGTCCGCCAACTGATCCGCAAAATTTTCAAGCTCTG
>JAFGOE010000036.1 GCA_016926625.1 Candidatus Zhuqueibacterota bacterium | reverse complement strand
TGGTAGAGCACTGGCTTCCCAAGCCAGCTGTCGCGGGTTCGAATCCCGTCATTCGCTCTTTTTTTTTGAGGGAGGAGAATAGGAGAATTTTTAAACAGGAAAAACTGAACAAATGAAACTTTTTACCTGATAAACAGGTAAATTGGAAGGAGGTGATTTACCCCTCAGTTGATAAATTCTCTGTACATAATTGTGTGTGAAAGAGCTTAGACATCGTGATGAAAGAAACCACATGCTTTCTCCGAACCATACCTTAATTCAACAAAAAGGAGATCATAATGAAAATTAGTAAACTATTCGTTTTAATGATAGCCATTGTTTTTATTTCTGTGCTTTCAGCAGATGCTCAATGGGTAAACCAATCGATGGGAAATAGCGGAAGTGTCGATTGGTCATCTCAAATCATACAGGCCACGGGAATAGGAACGGGTAATCCCAACCAACCTTTGCATGCGCAGAGGGCGATGGCGATCCGAGCTGCTAAAGTAGATGCGTGGCGTAACCTGTTAGAAGCGATAAAGGGTGTGTATTTGAGTTCTGAGACGACGGTACGCAATGCAATGGTTGAGAACGACGTAATTCAGACGAGGGTTGAAGGATTATTGAAAGGCTTTTCTCAGGTAGGTGAACCCAAATATTTATCAGACGGGTCGGTTGAAGTGACTGTCGAGATCCCATTGACCGGCGCCTTGACCGATGCGCTACTCCCGACCAATTTTGGCGGAGGACAGCTGATGACCGGCGGCCAGCTATTGTGCCCCGTTTGTGGCCAACCATGGCCCGCAGGTAAACCGGTCCCTGCCGGCGTTACCCTTCAACAATCGGCTGGTTATACCGCGGAAAGTGGTGGCGTTTATACCGGTCTCGTTATCGATGCAACAGGCCTTAGTGTTAGACCGGCAATGGCTCCGAAAATTTTAGATGAAAACGGTAATGAGATTTACGGTTCAAAGTATGTGGACCGTAAATGGGCGGTGGAAATGGGTATGGTTGGTTACGATAAAGACGTTAATCGTGCGCGCTCAAATGACCGTGTCACCGCCAATCCGCTTATTGTCAAAGCAGTTAAGACCTCAGGACCGAACAAGGCCGACGTCGTCGTTTCGGCTAGCGATGCTGCGATGATACATTCTGCCGCTGCCAATCAAAATTTCCTTGATAAATGCAAGGTGATGTTCATCGTCGACTAATTAAAAGTAAAGGAGAAATAAATTATGAAATATAACTTGAAATTCATATCCATATTGCTTATCGCGATCTTCGTCGTCGTTATCGTCGGTTGTGGTCCGAAAGCGATTAAGAAAGAATCCGTACTCGATACGCCTGAAAATCATTTTAGCCGTGGAATGGAAGATTTTGAAAAGGGTAATCTGGGAGATGCTCTAACCAGTTTCGAACGGGCTAACGCACTGGATCCTGATTATGCGCTAGCGTTCTCCGGCATGGGTCTGGTTTATGCAAAACAGGCTCAGAATGCAAAAGATGCGAAAGAATCGGAGAAATTGTTCAAGAAAGCATACGAGTTCGTCGACAAAGGGATCGACAAAAACGATAAATCAGTCGATGCGCACATCATCAAGGGTCGCGTCATTACCATGGAACGTAAAGGTGACGACTGGATCGAGGATGCCACCAAATCCTTTGACCGTGCGATCAAAATAAATCCCAACTCGTCCAAAGCGTATTACTACAAAGGGATAACGCTTAAAGAAGGATTTGAATTCGGGGAATCCGTCAATGCTTTCCGAAAGGTAGTAGAGCTGAAAGGTGACTATGCCACAGAGGCCAATGAGGAATGGGAGCTCGTTCAAAAAATCGAACGTGCGAAACCAGGCACAAAAGTAGGCGCCAAGGTCGCGCTGATTAAAGAAATCGATCGCGCTGATCTGGCCGTTTTACTGATGACGGAGCTGAAACTGATGGACATCATCGAAAAGAAGCGGGAACGAGTCTATGACACGGAATTCAAGGCTCCCGATGATCCAACCAAACTCGAGGCAACGAAAGTCGAATCCATGGCAGCCGCCACGGACATCGAAAATCACTGGGCAAAAAGTTGGATTAAGGATATCCTGGAAGTACAGGTGCCCGGTCTGACCCCGTATCCGGATCATACGTTTAAACCAGACGAGCCGATCACTCGCGCTAACTACGCCGAGGTCATGCAAGGTATCATGGTTATGGTGACCGGGGATGAGAGTCTGGCTACAAAGTATATCGGTGAGGCCTCCAGATTCCCTGATGTTCGAGGCAGCCATTTTGCCTACAATGCCATCGCTCTGATGGTTGATCGTGGTATTATGAATGCCGATAAGATGACGGGTGAATTCAGGCTCAACGAAAAAATGTCAGGCGCGGATGCATTGCTCGCAATTCGTGATTTCCAGAATGCCCTGCGCATCACATTTTAATTGATCGGTTTTTCAGAGGGGGTGCATCATATAGTCTCATGGTTCCGATATATTGTTTTGTAAAGGTATAAAAGCAATGACGTGCACCGGGGCTTACATGATACACCCCTTGTTTTTTAAAATACATGAAGAAAAATATTTGGAGGCACAGACCTTGAGAAAGAAATATGGAATTGAACTGATCATAATGGGGTTACTCATTTTTACCCTGGCTTTGAACGCACAACCACAAAGCACATTTAATCAAGTGACCGCCACGGGTATGGCCACTATTTTTGCCGGTGATCAGGGATTGGCTCGCGATCAAGCAATCGATGATGCCCTGCGCAACGCTGTCGAGCAGGGTCTGGGCACGTTTGTACAATCGTCGACTCTGGTAGAGAATTATCAGTTAGTATCCGACAATATATTGACCTGGTCTAAAGGCTATGTAAAAAACTATCAGATCATCTCGGAACGCCTGCCCGATCCGACCACTTACGAGGTCGTCATCAACGCGCAATTGGAGATCGCCAATCTTAAAAACGACTGGGACTCGGTACAGAATATGATCGGCAAGATGCAAAATCCCCGAATTCTCATCATCATGGATGAACAGAACATCGGTCAATCCTACGATAAGTATCACTTCCTTGCCGTGGATATGACGATTTCCGAGGCCACTCTCATCAATAAATTCCTGGAGAAGGGATTCGAATGCATCGATGCTGCCACCATGCGCGAGAATGTAAAACAGGAGCAGGCCTATGCGGCTTTAACGGGCAATAGCCAGGTAGCTGCACAATTGGGAAAAAATTTGGGTGCCGAAATTATCGTCACCGGGAAGGCCGTTGCCAAAGTAGCCACGGGTATAAACCTCGGCGGGATGAAATCGTGCCAGGCCAACCTGACGGCACGTGTCATAAAAGCCGATATCGCTTCGGTGATCGCGACGAGCAGTCAGCATGCTGCCTATCCCCATATTGATGAAGTCACCGGCGGTACAAAAGCCATCGAGAAGGCAGCCGAAAAGCTGGGTAACGATCTTATCAACAAAATCGCCGAAAAATGGCGCGACGAATTTTACAATGCCACGACCGTAAAAGTCATTGTTCACGATGTTGATTCCTTTTCCGAAATCAACGATTTTAAATCGTCTCTCAAATATTACGTTCGCGGTATAAAAGATGTTTACCAACGTAATTTTTCTGCCGGCCTGGCTGAACTCGATGTCAAGATTACGGGCAATGCAGATCAATTAGCCCGAGAACTCGAACGCAAGGACTTCGATAAATTTAATATTAAGGTGAAAGAAGCTTCGATGAACCGCATCGTCCTGAGCATTCAGCCGAAGCAGCAAACCAATTGATGAATTCACTCTATTGCTATCTATCTGTTTTGTCAGACCAGGCAGTCCTGATATGGCCGATACTATAGTATGAATTCGTTGAGGAAGGAGATTACTATGAAGAAGATAATGTTAATGATGATCGCGTTACTACTGATCGTATCCTTGATCAACGATAAAGTAAGCGGACAGACTGAGGATCAACTACAGCGCTTAAAAAAACGAGTCGCCGTATTTCAATTCGAAGATAAAACCGAACACCACTGGCGTTGGTATACGGGCCAACCCGTCGGAGAGGGTATGGCAGACATGCTGACCACGGAACTGGTAAAATCAGGAAAATATCAGGTCCTCGAACGCCAGGCGATCGAGTTAATCATGAAAGAACAGAACCTGGGAATGAGCGGCGCCGTAACTCAGGAAAGCGCAGCGAAAGTCGGACAGCTATTGGGTGTCGAACTGGCCGTTGTGGGCTCGGTTACCGAATTCGGTTATAAGAAAGGCGGAACCGGCATCAACCTGAAACAAAAGGGATTAGGCTTTGGAATTCAATCTTCCTCTGCGACCGTTGGCATCGATGTACGATTCATCAACACCAATACAGGTGAGATCATTGCGGCCGATAACGTTCGTAAAGAACAGTCGAAAAAAGGCCTCAAGATCGATACCGACCGGATTGGTTTTAATAACAAGAACGATTTTGATGAATCTATCGTGGGTAAGGCCACACGCGAAGCCATCGAAGAAATCATGGTTAAGATCGATTCTCAGATGAGGCAGATTCAGTGGCAGGCCAAGGTGATAACGGTTTCAGGAGCTAATGTTTATATTAATGCAGGTGCCGAAACAGGCGTCAAGGTAGGCGATGTATTCACCATCTATTCGTTAGGTGAAGAACTCATCGATCCGGATACCGGGCTTTCCCTTGGTTCTGAATCGAGTAAGATCGCCGAAATCGGCGTCATCGATAACAATGTGGGCAACGGGAAGGCTTCCAAATGCATCATTAAAAGCGGCTCAGGAATTGAACGAGGCAATGTCGTAACGGTACACTGAGACAGGCGACACCGCGTATAGAAACAGAGGCGGCAGCAGGCGAGGGAAACGATGATGATCGATTGATCCACTTTCGCATGAACCTGACGTAATAGAGCAGTAAACCACAACGGTTCATACTATGCTCTTTCCCCGCCAACCAGTACGATATCGATTGAATAGGATTCAATATCAACAAACCTAATGTCGGATACAGGATATCGGATCTAATCAGGAGGAACTAAATCATTTTAATTCCTCCTTTTTTATATCACGTCCGGATGGCGGCCAGTCCGGATCAAACTAAGTCAGGGAGGAATATGAAGTTACGTTTCATTTATTTTATCGTAATGTTCATGATAATTTCGATCGCTGGATGTTCGTATATGAACCAGATCAAACAGCAACCGATCATCGAAGGGCCTGATTTTGCTCCCTATGATGGCTTAAGAACGACAGTCGCCGTTCTCCCATTCGTAAACCTGGTCGATGTAGGGGGCGAGAAGATCGGTAGCGCGATCGCAGATATGCTGATCAGCATGTTAGTGCGTTCGGGCCGTTTTGTTGTCCTCGAAAGGGAGAAGCTCGAGCAGATCATTCATGAACAGGCCCTGGGCCAATCCGGAGTCATTACCGAGGAAGCAGCAATAGCGGCTGGCAACCTGCTGGGAGTTCAATCAGTCATTATCGGAGAAATCCTCGAATTGGAGGAAGAAACCAGTTCACAAGGATTCGGCGATGATGAAAATAAAAAAAGATGGTCTTTCGCTTTCAAGACGACGATAGGGCATGTACGATACAGTTTTAAGATTATCGATACGGCGACAGGTGAGATCAAATTCTCAGACACCATTTCAGCGACTGAATTCAGGCCTGGTATCGGTGTTAAAACGGAAGAATTCGACT
Source organism: Candidatus Zhuqueibacterota bacterium (assembly GCA_016926625.1). Lineage (GTDB taxonomy): Bacteria > Zhuqueibacterota > Zhuqueibacteria > Thermofontimicrobiales > Thiofontviventaceae > Thiofontadaptatus. Next base: position 35,696 of record JAFGOE010000036.1, on the reverse strand, counting down.
TCGAAGATTCCTTTGAATTCGACCAGACGATAGTGGGACTGGCGAACAGAAAAGCGATTAACAATATAGCGAAACTCATCGTCCGGGAGGCTTCTAACATGACCTGGCACGGTAAGGTAGTCAAGATCAAAGATGATGATACGATTTATTTCACACCAGGAAGTGCCACAGGGGTAATGATCGGTGATTACTTCAAGGTGCTGAGAAATAAGCAAGATGAGATGAATGGTATCGATCTGCTTGAAGAGGTCGCGATCATCCAGGTCGTCAATTTGATCGGTGATAAGGTAGCACTTGCACGGCTCATCGAAGGTTCTGTAGTCTCAGTCGGAGATCGCGTTCGACCAGCAGATTAATGACTGAACTACCGCCGCAATAGCGATCGATTAAACTGATTAATCGCTGACTTAAAAAATATGAATCGTCCCCCAAAAATGAACATTTAAGGTGTTTTTGGGTGTAATAGTCTAATATATTCGTTTCGACGTTTCATTGAACATTGTGATTTGCTTAACACGAGTCAGGTATTGAAACCAATCCTACATGATAATCAGCAAAGTAAATAAATCAGGAATCGGTCATGAAATCGGCTTGCTGCCGGGTGATCATCTTATCGGGATAAATAATTTTCCGATAAACGATATCATCGATTATCGTTACCACATCGCAGACGAATTCATCGAACTGCGCGTGGAACGATCAGGAGAATTATTTACCGTCGAATTAGAAAAGGATCCGGATGAAGAATTAGGACTGGAGTTCGAACCGGTAAAATATCGTCATTGTGGGAATAAATGTATCTTCTGTTTCATCGATCAAAATCCGGATAATCTCAGGGCAAATTTATACTTTAAAGACGAAGATTTTCGCCTGTCGTTTTTGCATGGGAATTATGTCACCCTTAGCAATACATCGCGGAAAGATCTCGAGCGAATCGTGCAGCAACGACTTTCTCCGTTATACGTCTCGGTACACACGACAGACTCTCGACTCCGTTCAGTGATGTTAGGACGCAACAGCGATGACGCATTGCTCGAAAAATTAACATTTCTGACCAGGAATAATATTGAGATTCACACGCAGGTCGTTCTATGTCCTGGTATTAATGACGGGAATCGTCTCATCGACACGGTGGAACGGCTATCGCGCTTGCAGCCAGGGGTTCAATCGGTCGCGATCGTACCGGTCGGATTGACGAAATACAGGGAGAATCTACCGTTGATTTCACCGGTCACCGAGGATTTGGCTCTGCAGACGATCGATACGATCGAAGCGCTGGCCGGGAAATACAAGGGCATGTGGGATTCCCACTTCGTCTATCTTGCTGACGAATTCTATATCAAAGCTGCTCAGCCATTGCCTGCGTCATCGCGATACGACGAGTTTCCACAATATGAGAATGGAGTCGGAATGATGCGATATTTTCTCGATAATTTCGCGGAACAGGCAAGACAGTTCCCGAGGAAAATAAGGCAACGCAGCAACATCAACATAGTGACGGCCGCTTTAGCGCAAACGTACATAGAAAATAACATATTATCCGTCTTGAATAAGATAGAAAATTTAGCGGCAAGCCTGACCGTTGTTAAAAACAAATTTTACGGAGACAACATCACGGTAACCGGCCTCATGGCCGGGCAGGATATCTGTACCAGTTGCAGTACATTAAGTAACATCGATATGTATATTTTACCGAAAAATTGTCTGAACGGTGATGGATTGACAATCGATGACTGGACAGTCGATGATCTCACGGACAGATTGTCCACGCATGTTGAGGTGATAGATATGGATTTCAGGAGATTATTGAGAAAACTATAGCGGGTTCTAATTCAGGATAAATCAATGCGAAAACCTATTGTGGCAATAATCGGCAGACCGAATGTCGGCAAATCGACTTTGTTCAACCGAATCATACGAAAGAGAGAAGCGATCGTCGACGATCAGCCGGGAGTCACACGCGACCGAATCTATGCCGAAGCGGAGTGGGCTGGTGTTAACTTCTCTGTTATCGATACGGGAGGATACCTGCCCGATAAGACGAACACAATCCATCGTGCTGTCCTCGAACAGGTATTGGAAGCGATCCATGAGGCTGATATTATCCTTTTCGTGGTGGACGGTCGAGTCGGCATTACGAATCTGGATGAAGAGATCGGTTCCATTTTGAGAAAGAGCAATCGCACAGTATTTCTGGTCGTCAATAAAATTGATGATGAGAAGCACGAACCCGGGATACATGATTTTTATAATCTGGGAATTGGTGAACCGTATTCGATCTCAGCCATAAGCGGCCGAAGCACCGGCGATTTACTGGATGAAATGATTCATGCTCTGCCAGAACTTCCTGGTGAGGATACAGGAGAGCATGACGATGTCATAAAATTAGCCGTCGTTGGTAAACCCAATGTAGGTAAATCATCTCTAGTCAATGCTATCATAGGCAAACAGCGGCATATCGTGACGGAGACACCAGGCACCACTCGTGATTCGATCGACACGGACTTTAACTATCAGGATCAACGATTCGTGATGATCGATACGGCAGGCTTGAGAAAACGGACGAAAGTGAAAGACGAAGTCGAATACTATAGCGCCGTACGCACCATCAGAAGCATCCGCGAATGTGATGTTACCATCGTCCTGATCGATGCCAATGATAGTCTACAGGATCAGGATAAATCGATTATCGAACAAGCGATAAAATATAACAAAGGTATCGTATTAGGCGTAAATAAATGGGATTTAATCGAAAAAGATACTCACACGGCACGTCAATTCGAATTAGATATTTTAGATGCATTACCGTCAATATCGTTCGTACCGATCGTGTTTATTTCGGCACTGACGAAACAACGCATATACAAGGTGTTGGATATTGCTAAATCAGTTTACGAGGAGCGTATGAAACTGATTAAGACGAGCGACTTGAACGCATTTCTGGAGAAAACGATTTCTTTCCATCCACCGCCCTCGGTCGAAGGAAAATATATCAAGATCAAGTATTGCACTCAAATCAAGACCAGGCCACCTGTGTTCGCATTTTTTTGTAATTACCCGAATTTAATCAAACCGAATTATCGATCTTATCTGGAGAACAGGATGAGAGAACAATTTGGCTTTTTCGGCGTACCATTAACATTAACGTTCAGGAGAAAATAGCAGGGATGATTCGTGCCTTCATACATTTACTGTTAACTTTATTTATTATGCCACAGGTTGTCCTTGCAGGCACGATGTCGAACCAGTTAACAAATGATTATAACAACGGTCTCATCTCGTATCAGGACTATCTGGTTAACACCGCACTCTCGATATACGCACCGGAAAAACTACCGGACAGGTACGGTATCGAGGAGATAGCAGGTCACAGAAAAAGCGGTACCATGATAGCGGCTCAAATTAAGAGCCATTGGAACGAATTGAACTCTGAGCAGCAGTCAGTTCTGAAAACGTTTATTTCCCGTCCCGAACTCACATACAACGCGGTTAGTCCCAGTGGCCAGTTCAGAGTTCATTATGAGAAATCCGGCTACAGCAGCGTCTCACCGGTCGATGTAAATCCCGCCAACGATATTCCGGACTTTGTTGATGCAGTGATGGAGAGCTTTGATCAATCTCATCACTATCAGACGACTGTCCTTCGCTTCGAATCACCTCCCACAGATAATGGTGCAGGTGGAGGTGATGAATTCGATATCTATATAAAAAACTTTTCTCGTATTTACGGACAAACGGTTTTCGAAAAAACGCTACCCGGAGATACGAACAGATATATCAGTTATATTGAGATCGATAATAATTATTACGGTTTCCCAACGTCAGGACTGGATGGAATGAGAGTCACCTCTGCCCATGAATACTTTCATGCTATTCAAATGGGCTATAAGTTTCTGCCCGATGATGATCCATTCTGGGAGGATGAGGTCTTTTATTACGAGATCTCTTCGACATGGATGGAAGACATGGTATACGACGAGATCAACGATTATTACTTTTATCTGGATAACTTTTTCAATTTTATCAACAAGCCATTCGACACCTATGATGGCTCCTACGAGTATGGGAACTGTCTCTGGAATCATATGCTCACCCAAAAATACGGCGCGTCGATTGTAAAAGAGATATGGAATGAAATTGTAAATTACCCGGTACTTGAAGCTATCGAACGAGCACTGGTGAAATACAATACCACTTTTTTAGATGAACTGATCGATTATTCAATCTGGAATTACCATACCGGTTCGCGTGCCGACACGATCAACTATTATGAGGAGGGTGCCTCTTATTACGAAGCCAAACCGGAGCGGAATTTAACGTTCAAAGCCGACACCAGTATCAATGAACAAAGCGCCCAATTATCTTATTCCTATTATCATGTATACGATCCGGAGACGAGCGTATCGACTGTCTTGATTCCAATCAATCTGGAAGACAACATCGGTGTGCTCTCCGATTTCACTCTGGAGCTGAGCAGACTCAATTCTTACCTGTTCACGAGTATCACCGATAATCTTAAGGCACGTCTGATAGTCGAAAACAGATACGATTGGCTGGGGCAGGCAGTTGTCTCGAACGACACGGAGCAGAATTCACTCATCTCGTTCTCGGCGGTGGATCCATGGATGATTGAATCCGACGATATCATACTTAACTTAGGCCCCAATCCTTTCAAGCCGGGCATCGATGAGGCACTTAACATCTCGTATCAAGTCGATAGCGCCGGTCCGGTAACGATAGCGATATTCAGGGAGGACGGGACACGCGTGCGCACGGTCGAAATCGATGATGCGAGAAGCGGGATCAATTCATTTACCTGGAGGATTGCGGAAATTGGAGATTTCCCGGGTGGTAGTGGGATATATCTCCTGATTATCCAGACGAAAGATGAAAAACAGGTCGTCAAATTCGCCGTCATCCGGTGAGTCATTGTTCTATTTAAGGTATATTTTATGCTGTCATTGAGTATGATTCTAATAATAGCACCCCCTATCTTACTGGCACTCACGTTTCATGAGTACTCGCATGCTTACGTCGCCAATCGATTAGGCGATTCTACGGCGAAAGATTCGGGAAGGCTCACACTTAATCCGCTATCGCATCTCGATTTGTTGGGAACGATTATGGTCTTCATCATCCATATCGGCTGGGCCAAGCCGGTCACTGTAAATCCAGCCAATTTCAAAAATCCGCGCAAAGACCTGCTGTGGGTGTCACTGGCAGGACCCGCATCCAATCTCTTACTGGCTATTATATTCGGATTATTGTACCGGTTTATGCAGATCGAGGCTATTTACAACGCGGCATCGGGAGTGTGGGTAATCGGTATGAATATGATCAGTTTCGCTGTGTTAATAAACTTGATTCTGGCTTTCTTTAATCTTATCCCTCTCCCCCCTCTCGACGGATCCAAGATCTTATCGGGATTGGTACCAGCCAAATACGACCGATTTCTGTCGACGTTCGAGCGCTATGGTCACTTTGCATTGTTAGCGCTGGTGGTCTTGAGTATGGTCTTCGATCTTCCTGTCTTTTCCTATTTTTATATGCCCTTCGTGAGACTATTGAGTTTCCTGTTCGCCGGTGAAAGCCTCATCTGATGACAGTCGCGTTGTAGGACTTGGAATTGGATCAAATTCGGCAGGTCAGGTTCTCTCATCGTATCTCGTTTTTTTAAGTTGTGAAAAGAATGATGACGGACAGATGTCTTCTATGTTCGACTGCTGAGGATCAGGCCGCACACCACGGCCGTATTAATCAGGACTAATGCCAGACATGCGTGAATAATACCCAGGGCCGGAACGAGGATAGCGCTGATGATTAGCGCACCGAAGCAAGATCCCAAAAGATCGGCAGCATACAGTACACCGGCGACCTTTTCGATTCGCTGAGTGATCTTTCGATAAATAACGGTTGCCGTCGGAAATTGGAATCCACATAGAAATCCGGAGGTCAGGATGAGGATCGCAAATAGCAGCTGGACGTTGACATGTCCCCAATCAAATTTTGCCGACGAGATCAGCATGATCAATAACGCACCGGAAAATGCGATTATACCGGCTTGCACCCGAATGAAATCGCGAATTCTCTTATCCACGTCGCCACCGCGTTTAATTGAAACATAGCTTCCTATCGAGAGACCGATCATAAATGTGGCGAGGATGAGGGCCAGTTGATAATACATATAACCATAGATCGCCTGAAAGCCGAGCATGATGATAATCTCGAACGACATGGAGGAGAAACCGATCATTGCGACGGACAGCAGCAGACTATTCTTTAGAACTGTCAGCCTGTTTTTTAGAAATCTATTCCAACAGGTAAACGTAATCAATAACATGATCGGAATGATGAATAATAGCGCATCATTATACTGTAGAAGCCTTGAGAATACAAATTTGACAGAGCCGTTAAAGTAGGTTGACCAAACGATCAGATTTAAAAAATTTGCTATCGGTTTAAAATCGGTGTTTATGATTCGATACTCAGGCCTGTCAATACGATCGATCAGGTAATCCATACGCTCTGTCGACATGCGGTACGGCAGATAATACTCACGGATGAAAGCCGTATTGAGCGATCTTTCGTGCAAGCGATCGATCAGGATCTGTGCATCCTTGCCGAGGTAATTCTCCTGGTTCGCGGCGATAAAATAATTGGAATCACCCGGGATCAGCACAATATCCTCGAAGACCTGTTGCATCGTATGATAGAGACAGCCAAGGAATTTTGCTAATTCTTCGGAGATATAATTCTCGGATGATACGACGCTGAAGCCGAGTATACCCCCTTGATTCAATAAAGTGTCTATCGATTTAAAAAAGTCCAGTGAATAAAATCGGTTGATCTGAGTGGTACTGGGGTCAGGTAGATTAACGATGACCACATCATATTTCGACTGGCAGTTTTTGACATAAACTCTACCGTCCATGGTGTGAAGGTGCACATCAGGGTGATCGAGGAAACGAACCACATCGGCAGGTAAAAATTGTCGTCCCAATCGTATGATCGCTGGATCGAGTTCGACATAATCGATACGATCGATGGTCGGATGTTTCATAATCTGTTCGATCCCGCCACCTAATCCGCCCCCGATCAACAGGATATTTTTCGGTTCAGGATGCTGCAGAAGAGCAAACTGAACCGATTCTTCGGCGTAATACAGATCAGGATACGTGAACACCAGGCAGCCACTTTCGTAAAAGCTGATCGAATCCCCGAGTTTCGTAACGGCAATATGGCCATAAATCGTAGTTTCCGAGTGTATGAGGTTGATCTCACCCCAATATTTTTCGACGCTTCGCCGGTGTAATTGTGGTACTGTAACGATCAATAGAAAGCTGAACGTTGCGACGTAGAGAAACCATGCGCAGAGGCGATATGCCCATTTCTTTAAGTAGTAAAAACTCCATAACGAGGAAGTCAGTATAAACGACATACAGATGACGGTGACGAGCCGGGAAGTATCGAGCAATCGGATCAAAAAGATACTTCCGAGCAGAGTGGCTAATCCCGCGCCAACCGCTTCGAACAGATACATTCTGGACGCGGCGATTTCGGTCATACAACCTATGCGGGATAATATGTACGTACCGATCGTATAGATCATGCCATTGAAAACACAAAGCGGTAGTAAGGTGACAAATGGAATAAGGAGGACATAGGAAAGATCACTCATCTCACCACGAGTGAAGTGCCAAAGCACAGGGCTGACACGGATGAAATAGATCGTACTCACAAATAAAACGGATAAAACTGCTTGCATGCCGAAGAAGAGCAGATCTGGATTTGAGACCTTACTAATGAACCGTGAGATGATGTAACTACCGATTGCGGTACACATCAACCAGACCGCCATCCCAATGCCGACAGTCAGTTCATTTCCTGAAAAGACGATCATCAATTCACGCAGAATAATGATCTGAGCCGTCATCGATGAAAAACCGCTGATAATAAATGCAACGATGAACAGCTTTTCTCCTGGCAGATTATTCTGTTTCAATAAGGATCACCGCTTTTGCATAGGTTTGTTTAACTGTTTTCACGATTTCGACGCGCAATAGACTATGGTCCGTCAAATAATGCCGTCTATAATAAAGTAAACAATTAAACTTATCTTTACAAGCTGATTTTAAAATTATTTAGATTCGATTACGAGATAGCTTTTATTGATTAAAGCTGATCGGGGTAAAAATTTCTTTTGTGGTCTAATGAACCGACTTTGCCGCAAGATCTTATCAAATTTATTTTTGTATTGCTGACTGTGAATAGCTTCCAGCAGGTATAAATTCCCGCCTGGTTTCAAAACTCGATACATCTCATCGATGGCTCTGACGCGTTGCGGGAGGAGATGAATTGTATTGGCACAAGTAATGAAATCGAAGTACTCATCATCAAATGGTAATTTTTCCGCTTCTGCCTGCAGGAACTTGATGTTATCATACTTATTTTTTCGGATACATTTTTTAATCTGTTTTCCTGAGCTATCGACGCCGTGAAACTCGCAGTTCGGTAAAAAGTTCGCTAACACGAAGATGAGTGTTCCATTGCCGCAACCGACATCGAGAATCCGCAGTCCATCATCCAGATCCATTTCCGGGATAATTGTACGAGCATCAGGATACCACAGGTGGCGACAGGGTGATATTCGTTCATACTTCATCGCAACATGTTTGTAAAAATTTCTATTCGATTCAGTCCGTACCATAACCGTCCTCTGCTTGAATTGTCATCTTAAGAGATCGTAGAGCAATCTTCGTCCAACACGATGAAGTGTATAATTTAATAATATTATCATTAAAATCAAGTTACAATTTCGACATTTATCGGTGATATCCTATAAAAAATCCTTGACAATATGAAACTAAAATTGTATATTGATAATCTATGTAAAGAATTACTCAAAGAAAAATAGGTGTTCATCGTTTTTGGAACCAGGAAATGAACAGTAAAGACTTAGAAAATTTCAGAAAATTACTTCTCGAAAAGCGGGAAGAACTGCTCGAGGATATTGGCCAGCACCATGATCTTTCTCTTAAAGAGAGTGTTAAAGATTCAGCTGGTACCGATGCTACCTACTCCACTCACATGGCCGATCAGGGGACGGATGCTCAGGAGAGGGAAAAGGCTTTCTATATCGCATCAAGAGATGAAAAATATCTAAGAAATATCGATGCGGCTCTGGATCGAATTGAGAATGGTACGTTTGGTATCTGTCTATCATGCGGCGAAGAAATACCCAAAGAGCGTTTGGAAGCAGTACCGATAACACAGCATTGCATTGCGTGTAAAGAGAAGAACAAATAAAGTCTGGAATACGAAAGCCAAGGTTAATTTTGAATAGAGTAATAAAGACGCCACGTGGTTACGTGGCGTCTTTGTTTTCGAACACAAGGTCCATCATTTCATTCATACGGTTTATAAAGAAGAACTCTATCTCATTTTTGATCTGTTCAGGTATTTCAGATAAATCTTTTTTATTCTTTTCAGGAAGAATCACTTTCATAATTCCAGCTCTGTGTGCGGCCAGAACTTTCTCCTTGATACCACCGACCGGCAGCACAGATCCGCGCAGAGTAATCTCACCCGTCATCGCAATATCACTCCTCACCCGCCGATTAGTCAACAGAGATATCAGCGAAACAAACAGAGTAATTCCCGCTGAAGGACCATCTTTGGGAATCGCACCGGCAGGTACATGAATGTGGATGTCGCGTTTCTCATGGAATGAATTATCGATATGAAACTCATCGGCTTTCGATCGTATGTACGAAAGGGCAGCCGATGCGGATTCTTTCATCACATCGCCTAATTTACCGGTTAAATTCAGCTTACCGCTTCCTTCCATCTGAGTGGACTCGATGAATAGGATATCACCACCCACTGGTGTCCAGGCCAATCCGATGGCGATACCGGTTTCATTTATTCTCTCTGCGGTCTCGGAAAAATATTTGATTACTCCCAGATATTCTTCCACCTTTTCGTGCGTGATAACCTGTTTCGCAGTATCACCCTTAGCCACAGACGTAGCCACGCCGCGGCATACACCGGCAATTTCCCGTTCCAGATTCCTGACACCCGCCTCTCTCGTATAAGAATTTACGATAAACCGTAACCCCTCATCAGTAAATTCGATATTTTCGGGCTTCAAGCCGTGCTCTTGTATCTGTTTCGGGATTAGAAAATTTTTGGCGATAAGGATCTTCTCCTCCTCGACATAGCTGGGAATCTCGATAAGCTCCATTCTATCCTTTAAAGCCGGCGGAATCGGTTCCGCCATATTCGCTGTGGCGATGAAAAGGACCTTCGATAAGTCGAACGGCACCTCGAGATAATGATCACTAAACGTGTAATTTTGTTCAGGATCCAGTACTTCCAGCAGCGCAGAGGAAGGATCACCCCTAAAATCGGCACCGAGTTTGTCGATTTCATCCAGCATGAACACCGGATTGTTGGACTGGACTTTCTTAATCCCCTGGATGATACGTCCCGGTAACGCTCCGATGTAGGTACGACGATGTCCTCTGATCTCAGCTTCATCACGTACGCCACCGAGTGAGATCCGGATAAATTTACGTCCCATGGCGTTAGCGATCGATTTGCCCAGCGAGGTCTTCCCTACTCCGGGAGGACCGACGAAACAAAGAATAGGACCTTTCATTTCATTTTTCAGCTTTCTCACAGCCAGATATTCCAATATCCTCTTCTTCACCTTGGTGAGATTGTAATGATCCTTATCCAATTGATTCTGAACATTAACGACATCAAGGTTGTCTTCGGTAGATTGCCCCCAGGGCAGTTCGATCAACCAATCCAGATACGTTCTGGAAACCGTGTATTCGGCAGATGAGGGGTGCATTTGAGACAATCGCGTGACCTCTTTTTCGGCAATCTTCAGGGTATCGGGTGGCATGTTCGCTTTCTGGATCTTTTCCCGTAAATCTTTGATCTCAGATCCTTCAGCTCCCTCACCTAATTCATTTTGGATGGCCTTAAGTTGCTCCCGTAAGTACATCTCCCGCTGCATTTTATTCATCTTACTCTGAATATCAGATTGTATCTTCTCCCCTAACTCCAGCGTCTGCAACTTTTTATTCATCAGTATATTTACTTTTTTCAGTCGCTCCTCAACATCGATGGTGATCAGGACGTCTTGCTTCTCCTCGATCGTGAAACTGGAGAACGATGCGACCATGTCGGCAAGCGCACCAGGTTCTTTGATGTTGGACACCATGACGAGCTGTTCATAGGTTATATCAGAAGAAAGATCGACGGTGCGTTTAAAAAGTTTTCTAATGTTCGACATCAGAGCGTCGATGCGATCGTTGGTCTTGTTCTCATCAAAAAGCGATTCGAACATCGCCTTGAAAAACGGATTGTCCTGCAAATATGTCACCAACCGGATTCTATGTTGACCCTGAATGAGTATCGTCTTACTGCCATCAGGCATATCGATCGTCCGCATGATCTTGGCCAACGTACCTACATTGTAAAGATCGCTGTATGTAGGATTTTCGGTCGACGACTCTCGTTGCGTCAATATAGCCAGTGTGCTCTCTGACTCACCCAGACTTTCGAGAAGTCTCAATGATTTCTTTCGAGCGACGGTTATAGGCAAGAGCTGATTCGGGAATACCACTTCATTACGCAGCGGAATAATCGGCAGTACAATAGGCACTCTTGTAACAGTCATATCCCTTTTTTCGCTCATAATATTTTCCTTATGTAATATTCGTTTATGTGTCTTATGTTAAGCTTATGTAAGCTTCACTCCTATCGTGATCTTTACGCCTAATCGTTAAACAGTTTAAATTGTAATTTGATCCAATCTCGATAGCATACTAAATTGCTTCCTTATAATTACAAATTTCATGCCAATCACTAAAAGTTAATCTTACTATATTATTTTCAGTATGATACATCTAATTGGCTTACTATGTCAAAATGTACCATCTATGTCGTTTTGGCCTAAATAGTCTCGCTCATTTTGTCAAAATCGGGTAGTCAACCCTTCTACTGTGTACCTGAATCGTATCCGTTTAGCAATTCGATCATTGTGATGTAATTGTCACATTCATTTTTTTATCTTCTTGATTTTAGCCCATATAAGTGATATATTAATATAGGCACAGCACCTGGTTCTCCTTGTAATCATCTATTGCGATATGCCATCAAATTGAACGTTGTACTAAAAAAAAACTTGACATATCCTTAAATTTTGTTTATATTGAATTAAATTAGGATTTTTGTATCTCGAAAGAAAACACCATGACAAATCAACTCATATTAGTAGCTGATAGCGATCCCAAAAACCTTTTAATATTGAAGGAGAACCTGCAAGCATCAGGATTTCAGGTTATCACTGCTAATGATGGAAATAAAGCCTGGGACGAAACATTGATCAATCAGCCAGGATTGATCTTGAGTGAGATAAATCTGTCAAATTTTAACGGATTTAAGTTACTGGAGAAACTTCACTCAGACCCCAATACGGCTCATATTCCTTTGATTTTTCTGACGAACCAGCGAGATGTCCAGCAACGGGTGAAAGCCTTTCAATTGGGTGCCAAAGATTACCTGGTTAAACCGCTGCACGTAAAGGAAGTGATCGCACACATCCGGATGGTGCTGAAACGGATTAAAAAAATACAGGCCTCGGAAACGACGCAATACCAGAAGATATCGGGAAAATTACAGGAGCATAATTTAGCCGACTTGATTGAGAATTTCAGCATAGAGAGAAAGAGCGGGATACTGACATTAAATAATGGACGTGAATTAACAGGACATGTCTATTTCAGAGACGGGATCATCATCAATGCAAGTCTGGGCAATTTTTCACCCGAAAACGCGATTTACCAGATGTTACCATGGGATAAGGGTTACTTTAACATGTTGTTCAAGGAAGTCGATGACATCAAGGATGTGGTCTCGATCAGTAATTTGGGAATATTGTTAGAGGGGTTCAAGCGCATCGAACAACGCAAGAAATATATGAAGATGTTTCAGTCACCCGAAACAGTCTTCAGCCTATCACCCGCTTTCCGTGATATGCTGACTAAACAGAAGGTGCCGGATGACATCAGAGAATTTATATCACTGATCGATGGTAAACGATCGATTCTGGAGATTATTGATGCGAGCCTTGAGGATGACATCAAGACTCTCGAAAGACTGTCCCGATTACACAATCATGGATTGATCGAGGCCGTGGGTCAAACGGAGCATGAAGAACGAGAAGAGTTATCAGACAAGAGAGATACCTCGAAAGATGAGGAGATAAAACGAACAACAGTCAGACCGCCTGAACCGGAGTCCGCATCGGTTCACTTCGACCGATCCTATACCTCGGAGGAGATCGCTGAGCAGGAGGAGGAGGTTTTATATACTGAGGCAGAGAAGTCAGAAGAACCAGAACAGCATGATTTTACGGATGTTACGGCTGATGCAGACGAAGAAATCGATTCTCCCCCGCAAGAAAATGAGGAGATTCAACTGCCTGAATTCGATCGGCCCATATTAAGACGGATCGAAGAAAAGCAAAAAGATGTCATCGTCCCGGGTGAACCGCAATATTACGATATCGAGGAGATACACAAGTTACGATTAGATCATCAGAAAGAAGAACAGGAAGAACAGACTGATGAGATCGCTGAAATAAAGAACGAGACGTACGAAGATGAAAAGGAATTGGTTGAGGACGAAGAAGCTGTCACCGAAACGGTCGATGAAAAGGACGATTCAAGTGAGTTGAAAAAGAAGCCTGTACCATCATCCACTCATCGGGTTATCGACACCGTATTCACCAAAATAGATGAAGTACCTAAAGAGAAACGCATCATAGCGAATCAGGAGAGAGATCAATTGTTGGTCATCGGATTTGATGAAGACGGACTCGATGAGGTAATGGATTTAATGACGAATAACACATTTAAGACAAAGCAACTAAAACCTTTAAACAATTTAGCTGTACATTTTGGTAAAATTACCGAATCCGACTACAATTTTATTACACTGCTGGGAGTCTTCATTAATAAATCGGTTGCACCGTTCATCAACGCGCAGAAAGATAAACTGATGGGTATTATTTTCGTCGTCGATTGTTCAAACAGTGAGCGATGGGAGTATGCCAATTACCTGATACATTCGGTATGGAGCAGCTTTCACATTCCTTACTCAATTGCCTTAACAAATTACTACGAAAAAAATGCCAAACGTATTGAGGTGATGCGTGATGAACTCAATTTAGGCGAGGATGATTTAATATTTATTTGGGATGGGAATGAATCATCCGTAGAGACACTTTTATCATGTATCCTTTTACCAGAAAATTCCGAAAGCCAGAAGGCCTCTGAATTTCAAAAACGTATGATGAATAAAGTTTCAGCCTAATTCAGGATTTTTCTTTTAATGCCAGTAACCAAAAAAATATTGTTAATCGACGAAGACTCAAATTATATCTCCAGTTTAAGACACAGTTTGAATGAAAGTGGCTATGAACTCATCTATTGGGATCAGGCAGAAAAAGCATTAGAGATAATACGCAGCCTGAATCCGGATCTGATCATCAGTGAAATCAACCTTTCAAGAATTAATGGCCATGATTTTTTCGAAAAGGTCAAGTCGATTCCCGAAGTTAAGGATGCACCCTTCGTCTTTCTATCGAGTCAAAAGCGTGTCGATGATCGGATTAAGAGTATGGAGCTCGGTGTAGACGATCTCATCGTCAAACCATTCTACATCGAGGAAGTCGTTGCTCGCATCGAAAATTTGCTTGAAGAGATGAGTCTGCTGGAGCAGAAGAAGTTTCAACATGATAAAGGATTCACGGGCGATCTATCGGAACTCGGTTTGATCGAGTTAATCCAAACCCTTGAAATGGGTAGTAAATCGGGTATAATTCACCTCACATATCGATCGTTTGAAGGCACGGTATACATCAGGGAAGGCCTCATCATCGATGCCATCATGAATGAATTACCACCCAGAGAGGCGCTGATGCGAATGTTCGTGTGGACTGAAGGGACGTTTCATGTAGAAATGATAAACATCGACCATGAGAAACGACTCGAATCGGACAATACGACGCTCATCAATCAGGCGAAAAACCATATTAACTTATGGGACACTATCAAACGAAATCTCCCGTCTCTCGATACGATCGTAACCGTACGTGATCAAATGATCCGTGAGAAAAACAGCTTATCCAATTTTGAGAAGAATCTAATTAAAAATTTGAATGGCAGACAAAGTATCTATGATATCATCCTTGAATCATCAGCGGAAGATCTGCGAACCCTGGAGATCATCAGCGATCTGTTTAACAAGGGGTATCTGATTGAATCAGAACTCGATACGAAACAACCGACCAAACCGCTTGCCCATCATGAAAACGGGATCAGGGGTGAGTCGGGTTCATCCTCAAATAATAAAGAAAGAATTATTACCAGTATACTAACAGAGACAGATCAGGAAAAATCGTTAACAGCCGAGCGACGTAAATTGGACAGAAGACAGTATGAACGACGTGAATCCGACAGGAAAAAGAATCTTAGCACAACGGAGCATAAAGTATATCTGGATAAAGCTGAACTGCTCTTGATCCGTGAAAAGTTAATTTAGCGAAGAATCAGCTGCTAAAAAAACGATGTCATCGTTCGACGATTTCATTAACTAGCAATTTAATCATGGTAAGGATATATGAGAATTGGGGAACTTATTGTATTCGGTTCACAGGGAGATTATCATCATCAATTTATAAAATCTGTTTGTAATCAGACGGAGACCATCGATGACAGGCTCTGCATCGGTCGTTTGCCGATCACAAATCAGTTGATGCTTCAGTTCTACGGCTTGAATATGATGAACGAAGTTCGTTATTCGATCGATTTATTATCGCCCAAGGTGCTGGGATACATCTTCTTATTTAACTGGGACGATCAAGATACGCTTGAACCGATGAAAGAAACGATGGATAAACTATCATCGATGTTTAAACTGCCAATCATCGTAGCGGCCATGGTTAAGAATTACGACGAATTATCCATCTCCAGACGCTATTTTGAGTCGGAAGGATTCATCCTCGATTCATTGTCCAGGTTTACGTTTTGTGATATCAACGACACCGCATCGGCACGAAAAGTGACAGCCAGTTTAATCAACATCATTTTGAACCGGATCAGTTAACGCATTTATCATAAAATTCAGTAAAGACACATGGAAACTACTACCAGTACAAACAACGACATCACCCTTGAAACAGATACGATTTTATCCTTCAGCCAGAAGGTCCACATACTATTCCTGCTCTTCCATGGTCTGAAGATCAGCCATCTACTCGATGAGCTTGATAATTCGAGTGTCATCGATCTGCAACGATTCATTTGGGAAAAGACCGTCGAGATTGGAATAAAGACGCACGGCAAAAATTTCAATCGTGATGAAATAACACGAAAGATGACCCCGTCCGCCGAATATCAACGATTACAGAACTGCACCGAACCCTTATATTACTGCAAAGGTACTGCCTGCATCAACTCACACCCTCATTGTGCCCGTAAAAAGATTAAAGAGCATCTGGATATTATGGCCGATACTATTTGGGAATATTTAAGCTACGATGTTTGAACAGAAGGCTAACATCAGAAAATTGATTATCGCCATCCTTGCAGCAGTAACGATCACATCGACTCATGCTCAGGTCGACAGCTTTAATTGGCTCACGCTGGATCACCCTCCTTTCACCATCTATTATCTGGAAGGAGATCATAAAGCGGCTGAACGGGTGGTCAACCATCTGACCGTGACCTATGCCAGGATATCGCAAGATCTTGAAGTAACACTCTCCCAGCCAGTCAGATTCTATCTATGCAATTCCTACGATTCCTATCGCAAGGTAGTCGGCATAAATATTCCGCTCTGGAGCACTGGTCTGGCTCTGCCACAGCAGAATACAATCGTTATTAAAACCGTCGCCGCGGAAAATAATTACCTCACCACGGCGGTACATGAACTGACTCATCTCATCGTTCATCAATTGACAAACAGAGAGCATATTCCCCGCTGGTTAAATGAGGGATTGGCTGTGTATTTTTCCAATGAGAAAGACTTCGCCTCAAGTACATCCATATCCAAAGCGCTTATTTCGAACTCGATCGTACCGCTGAGTGATATCGACCACGTCCTGGAATTCAATCCGTCAAAGGCTCAACTTGCTTACCAGGAAAGCTACGTTGCGGTCATCCTGCTTCAGAAACGTTATGGAATGAACCGCATTCGTCAAATTCTCGAAAAGATCGGCGAAGGCTATACTGTCGATGAGGCATTCACCCACTCGATCGGAATTGATAGCTGGGAATTCGAATTATCGTGGTTTAAGTACATCAAAGACAAATATAAATGGCATTTCTGGGTGGAATTTGAATTTTATCTATGGATTTTAATATTATTTTTATTTATCTTTGGCTTTATGATCATACGCAGGAGGAATAAACTGAAGTTGCAGCAATGGGAAGAGGAAGATGAACTGGATTATCTTCCTGACGATTACCTTGATGATACAGAGTAACCGCAGGTGCTTTCCTGATGGAAACAAGCTTAAGCTCGTAACCTAAACCGATACAGGCAGACCTGATCACATTTAAATCGGACCGATGACAGTCGGTTCATGGCTTTCATCGCAGTCTGTAAAAAGCCCAGTCGTTTGAATCGATACGGACTTACATTCAGAATTTCCAGCGGCTAAAGGTAAACGATACAAACGCTCAGGCGGCAGATAAATCAGGAGTATTTCATTAAGCATGGTGACGAAAAAGAAAAAAGAGCGGCAATATAAGGTCGAATATCACCTGGTCAAGATTCTCGGCAAAGTGGCACAAGTCTTACCCTTGACGATGGCTTTATGGGTCGGCAGGATCCTGGGAGATTTATTTTATTATGTGATTAAAATTCGTAAGGAAAAAGCATTTCAGAACCTTAAGGCGTCGCTTGGCCATGAAAAAACCGATAAAGAGTTGAAGCGGATATTGAGGGATAATTATCGTCATTTCGGTCTCATGCTCATCGAATTCGCACGATTTCCGCTTTTAAACAGAGAATTGCTCTTAAAAAAGATAACGGTCGTTAACCAACAGACATGCGACGAAGCGTTCTCACAGAATTCTGGACTGCTCTTCCTGTCTGGTCATTTTGGGAATTGGGAAATCTTAGCAGGTTTCCTGGGGTCACAGGGACGACCGTTGCACGCCGTATTTAAAGAACAGAAAAACAGTTCTATCGATCGGATTATCAGAGAATATCGGGAAAAAATCGGCTTGATCCCGATAAAAGTAAAGGGAGAAGCTGCCAGAGGAACACTCAGGGCGTTTAATCTCAAAGCATCCGTGCTCATCGTCATGGATCAGGACGCAGGCGGTAAAGGGGAATTCATCGATTTCTTCGGGCGACCGGCTTCGACCAATAAGGGCCCAGCCCTCATCGCTTTGAAGACGAAAGTACCGGTTTATTTTGCGTTTTGTACCAGAACGAACGGATCAAATTACAATATTTATTTCGAAAAATTCCCTGATCTGGAAAATCTTCAGCCGGATGAGGAAGGGATCAATCAATTTTTAGTGACGTATAATAAAGTTTTAGAGAGATATATCAGCAAGTACCCGGAACAATGGTTCTGGATGCATCGTCGCTGGAAGACACAGAGAAAAGCGGAGAGCAAAGGATAGGGGCGATATCAAAAGTCCAATCTAGCGAGATTGTACCACAAGATATAGAAATTGTTTAAATCTATATGATGTGGTATTGAATTTCTTTTAAGCACTTTCGATACAGCCCCCTCATTTGAACCACTTATCCGTCGGTATCAGGGAGAACGACTCCCGTAACACAGGATCGCATGATGAAAAATATACTTAAATTATATAAATTCATGTTTCACTACTGGGGCTATCTGCTATTCGGCTTCATATTCATGTTGGGATACGCCCTGTTTAGCGGTATCAGCATCACCATGGTGATACCTTTGTTCGACTATGTTTTTCTGCCCCGCCAGACGGAAACCACGATAAGAACATTCGGCATTTTTTTCAATTCGCTCAGGGACATCGTTGCGGACTATTTCGCCAGCACACCCCATATCTTCTCTGTCCCCGACACTTCAACTTTAGCGCCTTATGTGGGACAGTTAAAAGACCTGCTTTCGAGAACTGATCCGCTGCTTCTTTTGTACACGATTTGCGTCGGTGTGATCGTGCTAACGATCATCAAGAATCTGTTTTTCTACGGAAATAAAATCATGTTTGCTAATCTGCATGGAAAGACAATTATTGATGTTCGCAATCACATGTTTGAAAAATATTTACGCCAATCTTTAAAGTTCTTCAATGTGAATAAAGTGGGTGATTCTATCGTCCGCATGATCTCCGATGTAAACATCATCAGTACCATGTACATCGATCAGATATTCAACGTGTTGAGAGATATCATCCTGATGCTGGTTTACGCCCAATTGGCGATAACGATCAATGCCAGACTCTTTTTAATTAGTCTCACCGTCTTACCCGTCATCACCCTGATGATGAGCTTTCTGGGCAAAAAAATCAAAAAATACGCTAAACGCATTCAGAGAAAATTTTCCGACATGTTTTCAAATATCGAAGAGGTATTGAACAACATGCGAATCGTGAAAGCCTTTGCCCGGGAAGATGCTGAATTAGAGAAATTCCAAATTATCAACCGCAAGCATTTCTCTTACTGGTTGAAAGCAGCCATTTACTCCTCGATTAACACGCCACTGGGTGAGTTTAACGGGACCATGGTCGGGCTATTGGTGGTGATCCTGGGAGGACGATTGGTGCTGTCTGAGAACAGTTCTTTATCCTTTGGCAGCTTCTCAGCGTTTCTATTCGCTATATTTTCGATGTTACACCCCACGAAAACGATCATCAAGGCATATACCGAAATAAAACGCGCCAAAGTATCGCTGGATCGTATTTTTGAGATTATTGATCAGGAATCGGAAATTATCGATTCTCCGGATGCGATATCGAAAACAACATTTGATAGCAGGATCGTGTTCGAACAGGTCAACTTCTCTTACGATGAGCAGAACAAGGTACTCCAGGACATCAATCTTACCATCGAGAAAGGAGAGCGTATCGCGTTCGTCGGCAGCAGCGGCTCGGGTAAAACGACGCTCGTTAACCTGCTTCCGCGTATGTATGATGTCACCAGCGGTTCGATAACGATCGATGGGATCGATGTCAAAGACATTAAACTGCGCGATTTAAGGCTTCTGTTCGGAACCGTCACCCAGGATTCGATTTTGTTCAGCGATACTATCGCCAATAATATCAAATATGGTTCTCTGAACGAAGTATCGGATGAAACAATGATGCAAGCGGCCAATATCAGTTATGCTGATGAATTTATCGAACAATTTCCGAAATCTTATCAGACCTTGCTCTATCAAAAGGGTGCTAATCTTTCAGGAGGACAGAAACAGCGACTTTGTATCGCACGAGCCATCGTCGGCGATCCTCCCATTCTGATATTCGATGAAGCCACAAGCGCCCTCGATACCGAATCGGAAAAAAAAGTGCAATTAGCTATCGAACACGCGACTGAGAACAGGACGGTCATCGTTATCGCACACAGATTATCCACCATCCTGGCCTCCGATAAGATTGTGGTGATGGATAAGGGGCATATCGTCGGTCTCGGATCACATCGTGATCTATTAAACACATGCCCGCGTTATAAGACGCTGTACGATCTTCAATTTAACGATTACGATGTCATCGATACTCCTCAGCGGGCGTCCGCAGATGAGTCGCACGATTAAAGCTAAGCAACACAAAAACGACAGGACATAACACATGAAGATCAGTGGATTCTCATTCGTACGCAACGGAATAAAACTATATTATCCTGTAATCGAATCCATCACATCTATTTTACCCATAGTCGATGAATTTGTCATCGCCATCGCCGCAGGCGACGCGGATGATGACACCAGGGATAAAATCCTTCGGCTCAATGAACCTAAAATTCGTATAATCGATACCGTTTGGGATGAAAAGTATTTTAAAAAAGGTGTCATCAACGCCATGCAGACCAATATCGCTAAAGAAGCCTGTACCGGGGATTGGCTATTCTATCTGCAGGCAGATGAAGTGGTGCATGAGAACTATCTCCCTATCATACAAAGACGATGCACAGAACTTCTGGATGTAGACGAAGTCGATGGTCTGCTGTTCGGGTACAAGCATTTCTGGGGCGACTATGATCATTACCACAGCGGTCACGGATGGTACCCGTTTGAGATCCGAATCATCAGGAATAAGCCTGATATCTACTCCTGGCAAAGCGCGCAATCCTTTAGACATTTTGATTACTATGACAATCCGCGACAGGAAGCAGGGCATCATAAGTTGCGAGTGGCGCTGGCGCATGCAGAAATTTACCATTACGGCTGGGTCAGACCTCCGCACCTGATGCAAAACAAGAAGCGAGCCCTGGATACGGTTCACTGGGGTACAAAACGAGCCGGGGACTATTATGAAAAGGCACCGAAGGAATTTGACTATGGCCCGCTAAATCGACTGAGTACATTCACCGGCACCCATCCGCGGGTAATGCAGGATATGATCGCTCGCATGGATTGGCGCAATAAGCTGCAGTATTCAGGCAAACCAAATCCGTATCGCGCACCGCATAAGCATGAACGGTGTAAATACCGACTATTGTCATTCTTCGAAAAACATCTGAACGGCGGAAGACAGATCGGGGGATTTAAAAATTATATTCTAACCAGGTATTAGGTAAAATCTGATGACTAATAAACGTGTCTTGATCATTCCGGATACTCCCCACTGGGCTCTGGATAAAAATGCCCGGGACCTGGTAAAATACAACCAATCCAACCTCGATCTGGAGATCTGTTATTTCGATGAGTACAAGCAAAACTGGATGAGCTATCATCGTGATTTCAACTTGATATTTCCTATGTACAAGGGATTGTTTTTCAACGTCTTAAAAGCTCACATCCCCGTGGACAAAGTGATTACCGGGATTCGTTCCTTTTATCGGTGGGATCATGGTAAGACCGTACCCCCCGGGTATAACGCCAAACCCAGTCGCAAAATCGTTCATAGACTGCGTAAAGCGTTGTTGGTAAATACTCATTGCAAAAAATTATGGTACATCTTCAGTCGCTACTTCCCCATTATTCATACCAAATACACCTGCGATCTGGAGATGTTTTATCCGGAGCGTAAACCGCGGGCCAATGACAAATTGATCGTCGGATGGGCCGGCAGTCTGACCAATCACCCGAACAAGCGCGGTTTCCATGAATTCATAAAACCGGCGTGTGAAAGCGTACCCGGCGTCGAGCTGAAGGTTCAAACCAAAGAGGATAACTTTATCACCGATGATAATCAAATGAGAGCGTTTTACAACTCCCTGGATCTCTACATCACTGCATCGAGATGTGAGGGCACTCCAAGACCTGTCATCGAAGCTGCTGCCTGCGGTGTGCCGATCCTGTCGACCGACGTCGGAATTGTACCCGAGCTCGTCGAAAACGAAGTCAATGGCTTCATCATCGACAGAACTTTAGCGGCATTCACAGAGCGACTCAAATGGATCACGGACAACAGAGACATATTACCTCAGATGGGACAGTCGATTCATCGTAAAATGGAACAAGAATTCAACTGGAAACAGCTTATCTTTCAGTGGACAGATTTTTTCAATTTCGCTATCGAATTATATCAACTTAAAGGGCAAGGTCATATCCGATGAAAACAGTCGCACTGATCAAGGACAGAAACAAATTCTGGACGGTCTATCAGCAGGAGATTGAACGAAACAGTTTCGCCGTGGATCTGATCGACATCTGGAGTAAGTCGGAGCAGGACCGTCTGTTATCAAATCATTATGATGCCTTCATCTGGCGGGCTAAGCATAATCCGGAGATCAAGAATCTGGCCAGGCGATTCATCTATCTTTTCGACCAGATATTACGCGTCCCCACCTACCCGAATTGGCACTCTTACTGGCATTATGATGATAAAATCGCCCAATATTATCTGTTCCAGAAATACGACGTCCCGACTATCCCCACCCATATATTTTTTCAAAAAGATGAGGCGATGGAGTTTACCCGGCATGCCGAGTATCCGATGATCTACAAAAGCGCTCACGGCGCCGGCAGCTCGAATGTGGGGCTGCTGAAATCAAAACATCAGGCCAGACGATATATCAACAAAATCTTTGGTGGTGGGGTTCGGACCTACTTTAAATCGGAAATACAAAAGGGTTACGTGTATCTGCAGGATTTCCTGCCGGATAATGAAGGTGATTACAGGGTCGTGTGTGACAATCGATTAGCTTATGGTTTTTTCAGAAGAAATAGGAAAAATAAACCGTTTGCCAGCGGATCGTCCCTTAAAGAATACATCGACATTCCTGAACAGGTCTTAGACGTGGCATTTGATGCGAACAGAAAGATGGGGTTCGACATCATGTCGTATGACCTGCTGCGAAACAGAGATGGTCGATGGGTCATTACCGAGATCAGTGCCGTTTTCGGTGATCTCAATCTAATCAAATACCATTATTATCTCAGGCAGGAGGACAGTTGGAAAATGACTCCGATGCATGAAAATGTATCACAAATGGCGATCTCCCATATTTTAAAAAATGTATGGAAATGGATATGAGTTTCACAACGTCCGTCATCATCACCGCGTACAACCGGCCGCACCTGCTCGAACGCGCGCTCATCTCACTGGCTCATCAGTCGGTGTTACCCGATGAACTTATCGTTTCCGATGATGGGTCTCAGGAAGACATCCTGTCCGTGCTTAAGGCATTTAAAAGCCAATTCGATCGTTCGTTTATCTACACGCGACAGGAAGATAGAGGATTTCGTCTGGCCCGGTGCAGGAACAACGGAATTAGAGCATCACGAGGCGATTACATCATTTTTCTCGATCAGGATCTTATTTACACCAAATACTTTATCGAAACTTTGATGCAACAGCGGAGAATCGGTCGATTTTGTACTTCATATCCTGTCAGACTTAGCGAAGAGCAGACAGGTAACATCGACATCGATATGATCACGAACTGCCAATTCGATTCGATCATTACATCGAAACAGCATCGAAAGATAAAAAAGCAATTTTTAAAGGACAGGCTCTATTATTATTTGAAGTTAACTGGTCTGCGTGCGCAGGGTGCGAAGCTGAGAGGCGGAGCCTGTGGTATAAATCGCGCTGACATTGTCCGTGTAAACGGTTACGATGAAAACTATATCGGCTGGGGTAATGAAGATGATGATCTTGCACATCGATTATATCGAAGCGGCATCATAGGCATCAACGTATCGTACAATGAATTTCCAATTCATCTCTATCATGAACCGTTCCATGACGATGGGAAACGCGTCAATCGCCAGTATTATCATCGGCAGAAGAGGAACATAGGCGCGCAAAAACAGTTCACAGCAAAAATTGGTCTGGACAATCCTGCCGATGCAGAAGAGATATCAATAGAATTAATAAGCTAACGATAAAGCGATGGACAAAAGAGCGATCCGTGTATTACATGTCGATACAGAACGAGGTTGGCGTGGAGGTCAGCAGCAAGCAGCGTATCTGTTCAAGGCGATGTATGACCGTGGTTATCAGACGGCGATGGCCTGTCGCACAGGATCTAAATTTGAACGGTATTGCAGGAACGAGGTTCTGCCATACATCGGCATGGGTATGCGCAGTGAATTCGATCTGATCAGCGCTCATCGCATCGCACGAGTTTGTCAGCGAGAGAAATTTCAAATTCTTCACCTGCACTCGGCACACGCGCTCTCTCTCGGTCTGTTAGCGAGGGTTCTGCTACCGGGACTAAGGCTGATCGCCGTCAGGCGAGTCGATTTTCATCTGAGGAATAATCTACTCAGCACTCTAAAATATCGAACGAGATATGTAGATAAAATCATCTGCATCTCGGACGCCATTCAAAACGTCCTTATAGCGGATGGGGTACCGGCGAATAAACTGATCACCATCCATAGTGGTGTCGATTTTGATAAATTTACACAGGTCTCTCCCCCGTCTGATTTCAAGCGACGAGAGGGACTGCCGGTCGATCATATCATCGTCGGCACTATTGCGGCGATTGTGGGTCACAAAGACTATCCGAATTTACTGCACGCCGCCCGAATCGCGCTCGACAGCAGCGATAACATGACGTTTTGTGCGATCGGAGACGGGACCGATCGTGACGATGTTCATCAATTAGCACGTGATTTAAAATTAGGGACGAGGTTTATTTTTAAAGGGTACCGAGAAGACATCGGTGAATTTCTGAAATCGTTTGATATTTTTGTGCTGGCATCTAAACTCGAAGGGATGGGCACCTCGATTTTGGACGCACAGGCCGTCGGATTACCGGTCATTGCTACCTGCACAGGCGGCATCCCTGAAATTATCGAGGATGGAATTAATGGTCTATTAGTTCCACCGCGAGATCCTTCCGCCCTGGGAAACGCGATTTTAAGTCTTGCGGAGAATAAAAATCTTAGACGACGTTTGGGAGAAAATGCAGCTGATAATCGCGCGAAGTTCGATATTTCCGTCACAGTCGAGAACAATTTAGCACTGTACGATCAGTTGCTGAGCGAGTAGCCGCATCATCAGGACAGCGTATCGTCTTCGATGCAACGGGCACGCCGAACGGTCGATGCGGGATCGACCGATGCATGACATGCCCTCGATATCGGGTCGAATGCCTATCGACACAGGGTCGACCAGGGTACGAAAAAATGGAGCGAAGGACGCATTGAGAATAATTCAAATAGATCCAATAACACCAGAAGATCGTTTGTTGCAGGAGGCAGCAGATGTTATTCATAAAGGCGGAATTATCGCCTACCCCACCGAGACTGTTTATGGCATCGGTGCGAATGCATTGAATGAGGAGGCAATCGAGCGGGTCTATGCGGTGAAACAACGCGACCGAGATAAGCCGATGCTCATTATCATTCACCACATCGATCAACTGAACAAGCTCGTCGATTGCATTCCTCATACGGCGGAAATATTATGCGATTCATTTTGGCCAGGTCCCCTGACACTAGTTTTCAGAGCTTCATCAGCGGTGAACCCCAGGCTTTTGGGACGACAGGGCAACATTGGCATCAGAATTCCGAAGAACACCATATGTCTGAAGTTGTTGGAAAGGTGCACTGTCCCTCTGACATCGACGAGCGCGAACATAAGTGGCGCGGAGAATCCAATCTCTATCGACCAGGTTTACAATAGTTTCAAAGAAAAAATCGACCTTTACATCGATGGGGGGATTGCGTCAGGGTCCATGCCATCGACTGTATTAGATATGACAACGACCGTCCCCACGATCCGGAGAAAAGGTCGAATCACACAAATAGAAATTGAAACTATAATAGGTAAAGTAAAAGATGGCACTTAATCTCGATCAGGTCAAATTTATTATTTTATTTATATGCTCTGGAAATAGCTGCCGAAGTCCAATGGCTGAAGGATTACTCAAGAAGAAATTGTATCCCAAATTCGGCGAACTGGTGCATATTCATTCAGCCGGGACATTGGGAATCGATGGTAATCCGGCGACACTTAACTCTGTTAAAGCAGCCGCTGAAAAGGATATTGACATCTCGAAACACATCTCAAAAGGAGTGAGGCAGTCACACATCGATGAAGCAGACATTGTCATGGTAATGGAACGATATCATAAAGAATATTTGGATACGCTGCACCCCATATCCAGGGAGAAGGTCTTCTTACTCAAGACATTCTACAAACAGTACTATGACGAAGACGATATCGACATCGATGATCCGATAGGACGTGACTACCTGTTCTATCAAAAAACCATCGACGAGATCGAGCGGGAGCTGGATCGAATATTGCCAGAGCTGGAATTTCTAATTCAGCAAAAGCTGAAGAACCTATCCTATTAGAACAAGATAGGCTTTATTTCTATTTTTAGGAACATATTTTGTTAAATTTCATTTAATAGATAAATTCTAACTCTATCATTTTTTTTAATTTAATAATTTCAGTAAGATATGGGAATATTATTGTCTAAACACATTGAACTTCGTTTCCTGGCAGTGATAAGCATCCTGCTGCTGAATGTAACCGTGCTCTCAGCTCAAGAAGAGACTGAATTGGATACGACGTATCAGGACTCGAGCGCGCAATTAGAGAAATTAATGGCGGATTCAGTCAAGAACATGGACGAAACGGAGAAGGATGATGAGGAGAGTGATGGGCCGCTAATTGAGGATAGTTCACAGCAGAGAGAAGGTACCGCGCTGTTTGCCGTGAACGCGAAGAAGACCAAGTTCGCCTACTTTGATACGACACAATCGATCGACAGGGTACTCCAAAACAACGCATTTGATGTCGGTGAAAAACTGACGTTCATCATCCGTTACGGGCCCATCGTAGCGGGTTCAGCGACAATGGGGATTCCCAATACCAAACGAATCCGCGGTTACGAGTGTTTTCATATCGTTTCTGAGGCACGTTCAAGCAAATTCTTCTCAACGTTCTTCAAGGTAAGGGATAAAGTCGAGTCATACATGGATAAGGATGGTATTTTCAGTTGGCGATTCGAGAAACATTTGCGCGAGGGTAATTACCGCTCCGATCAATACGTTGATTACGATTATTTCAACCAAATCGCCGTCACCGATAAGAAGGATACGTTAAAAATTCCGCGGTGCATACAGGACATATTGAGCGCATTCTATTATGTGCGTTTACTGCCCCTTGAGGTCGGAAAATCCATTTACATCGACAACCATACGGACAGGAAACTATATCCTTTAGAAGTAAAGGTATTGGGCAAAGAAAGGGTAACGGTTAAAGCGGGTACGTTTGATTGCATCGTGATCGAACCGGTGCTGCGCAGCGATGCAATTTTCAAACAGAGGGGGCGGTTGACGATCTGGTTGACCGATGATTCCAGAAGGGTACCCGTACAGATGAAGAGCAAAATAATCATCGGATCGATAACCGCAGAACTGAAAAGTGCGAAAGGTACGAAAAAATCCAAATAATATGTCCCGTCACAAAGAAATTGACATCGATAAGATCAAAGAATACTCGATAAAAGATCGTACCAGCAAGGTTAATACACTCCAATTCGCCTCCAAATATAACAGAGGATCATCACTATCCAAATTTATCGATTCCATTCCACATGTATTAAAAGGGGATGATTTACGACACCTGGTCGCCGATATCGTCGATGCGGTACATCACGACAAACCGATTATTTTGATGATGGGCGCCCATGTCATTAAATGTGGATTAAATCCTCTTATTGTTCAACTAATAGAAAAGAAAATCGTGAGTTGCATCGCATTTAACGGTGCAGGAGTGATCCATGATGCGGAGACTGCGTTGTGGGGCACGACATCAGAAGATGTCGCGGCTGCTATCGAGGACGGGAGCTTCGGGATGGTCAGAGAAACTCCTGAATTTATAAACAACGCGTTGTTAACAGGCAGCAAGCTGGGACTGGGTTATGGGGAATCCGTGGGTAAAGCCTTGATCGAAGCCGATTGCCTTTACAATGATATGAGCATCGCTGCAAACGCCTATAAGATGGATATTCCGCTGACTGTACATGTGGCTATCGGGACTGATATTGTTCATCAACATGCAAACTCTGATGGAGCCGTTATCGGGGAACTTTCCTATCGCGACTTTAAGATATTTGCTGGACAGGTAGCAAGACTCGAACGGGGTGGTGTCGTGTTAAACATCGGATCCGCTGTGATTCTTCCCGAAGTCTTTTTAAAAGCACTGACTATGGCCAGGAATATCGGACATAAGGCTCATGGTTTCACCACAGCAAATTTCGATATGATCTATCATTATCGACCGATGGTCAATGTAGTCCAAAGACCAACTCAGAAATCAGGAAAGGGATATCATTTCACGGGACATCATGAAATCATGGTCCCGTTATTGGTGGCATTGATTCTGGAAAACTTATCATGAGAAGCAGGAGATAAGAGGATTAATTCTCCCAATCTTCATTTTTTCCCTCTTCCCATTCGTCATCCTCCTCTTCTTCCTCCTCTTCATCTTCATCCCAATCTTCATCATCATCGAAATCTTCATCGTCTTCATCGTCCTCTTCGCTATCATCCCAGTCCTCATCATCCTCTTCCCATTCATCATCATCTTCCCATTCTTCCTCATCGTCCCAATCTTCTTCAACCTCATCATCTTCCCAATCGCTATCTCCCCAATCGTCGTCTTCCTGGAAATTGTAAAATGAGTCCATCGTATCGTAATCGAAATCCTCATCAAACCTCATTGAAACCATAATTCTTACTCCTTTAATTTTGAATTGTTTTAAATATTTTTCGGCAAAGTTATATAATAAATTCGAAAAATGCAAGAATAATCTTTCAATAATGTGTCATTTTATATCAACTATTCTATTGCCATTTCATGTTAAAGTTCCCATTGTTTTTTTAATTTTAAAAAATAATTTTAGTCTATAATTTATAGCCATTCTGCCCAAAAATGGTTGAACAATCCATGTCGCCGATCATTGTAAACATGCATGGAAGAAGGGTATCCTGACGGTGTATACACAAATAACGAAGGATGGTCGATCGATAAATGATCAGCTCAAACCTTATCTATCGACCGTCTTCATGAAATGACAGTTCCCAGAATCAAGCCAATTAAGCAGGAGATAACGATTATCCCGATATAGAGAACATATCGTTTCCGTGGAAGATGTGCTTTCTTTGATTTAATAACCAGCCATCCCCTATAGTCGCAGCTATGACAACGATACGGTCGTTGCTTGAAAATTAGTTTTCTAAGACTTTCCATAAAATTGTGTGTTCTGGATCTGTAGTAGGTCGAGTTGCCGCACTGCGGACAGGTAAAGGTAGCATGCATCAGTAGTTCCCCCTATTGATTCTGAATATGACGAACATGAAATCTACATCTGATCGATTGTACTCGTTGGAGTACCGATGACCAGCATCACATCAAGAAAGATCTCGATAGGATGCCGACCAACATGGCAATGAGAATAACGGTGGCATAAAGAAACACCGTCTTTAATACGGATCGTTTATCCAGAGAACGGCTCTTTTCCCAACCAACATAACCGCAACTGTGACATCGGTACTTTCTCTGTTTAAAAATGATTTTCCGGAGTCGTTCGTAATCCGTTTTAGCATGGGAACGATGGTAATCGAACTCTTTACATCGGGGACATGACAACATAGTTTCTCTCTGTCTTTCATATTATGAGATAGAATATAGAAAATTGTATTTCAGAAAGCAAGTTACTTTTTGTTAATATTAACTTGACAATGCAATGATAATTACTTAATTTAAAATAAATTTGTGTTACTTAATCCGAATACCATGCCCCGGATCATGTAAGTAAAAATTATTTCGGGGAATTTCAGTAGTTAACGTTCTTGTTAAACACAGTATAATTATCCATTTGCGAGGTATCCAATGAGAAATTTTCGCCCATTTGTCCCCCTACTGGTGATTATCATCTCTCTGATTATCTGTTATCAGAATACATACGCTATCGAGCCCTCAGGTGCGGACGACATTTTTCTTTTAATACGATGCGACGACATCGGAATGAATCACACCGTAAACATGGCGGCCGACAGTCTGATTAAGCACGGAATCCCGTTTTCAGCATCGGTCATGTTCGTATGCCCCTGGTATCAGGAAGCAGTCGCTATCTTAAGCAAAAACCCCCAAATCGCGGTGGGAGTCCATTTGACTCTCAATTCTGAATGGAAATATTATCGCTGGGGGCCTGTGCTTGGTGCGTCTGCCGTACCGTCTCTGGTGGACAGCAATGGTTATTTCTTCCCGTCCATCAAAAAACTCTTCGCAAACGATCCACAGGACGAAGAGATCGAGCGCGAGTTGACGGCTCAGATCGAGCGAGCATTAAGCAGCGGTTTAAAAATCGATTACATCGATTATCACATGGGCACCGCCGTGGCGAGACAGGAATGGCGCGAGATCGTAGAATCACTCGCTCGAAAATATAAACTCGGTATCGCGATCTATTTTGATGAACAGGGATACGCCGCGCTCTATTCTGTTCCCGTTGAGTCTAAAACAGATAGCCTGGTAAGATTAGCGCAAAAGCTGCAACCGGGACATATCAACCTGTTGGTCTCTCATATCGGATTAAATAGCGATGAGATGGGAGCACTCATAGACCAGAACGATGAGTACCCCTTAGAGAAGATGTCTAACCATCGATTCGCTGAATTTAAAGCGCTGATGTCGGATGAATTTATACAGATCATCAAAGAGCGACAAATTAAATTCATCACCTATCGCAACGTCATCAAGATGAAAGGCCTCGAGGCGATGAAGCGTCCCCAAGTGGATGGATACTAAGCGAGTGGCATTCGTATCGACATGCTTTTCACAACGGCTCTAATTTAATATCCCATCAGGACGGTGAGCGAAACAACTCGTCTGTCGCATAAAAGCGTTTCGTAGTTCAACGTGGTATTACGCATCAAATCGACATCTATAACTTTTATCAGTTCAACTGAATAGAAATTCATATGAGCCACCTCGTCATCTACAGCTTGATTCATTTTACCCATGCTGGACGAGAGGCTACCTGCTTTTTATGCATGACGTTTCAGGCGGATATCGCATACCATAAAAGGAGGGATTCATAAATGAAATCACAACTTCTACCATTAACCGCATTAGAAAAGTTTTATGCCTCGTCCCTCATTACACTCAGTACAGTTGTGGCAGTCATTTTGATAGCGATATGGTTGAAAATTCAAAAAACGAAAGACCAGGAATCTAAAAATGAAAAAACCGTATATGATTATGGATTGATCTGGATAGCATGTGCCATTTTCTGTTGGACGTTATCCGGAACATGGCTTCTGTTAAAAGAGACAGTCATTCGCTATTCCTCTGAGGAATTATACCAGGGCATAAGAAGTCTGATATCCACGTTCAATAATATGTTCCTCTTACTTAGTTTGCCATATTTTGACCATGGTCCTGAAAAATTGAACCTGATCCAGGACTATCATCGTTATACAAGGATCATCATCATTTTTTCCGCCGTCATATGCCTTCTTACCTCCATTTTAATCCTCGTGGGACCTGATAAAGACGAAATTATCTTATTACCCGAATTTTTCTATGCACTCATAACGATTCTGGTAATGGGAGCAGCGCTCATCAAGACATTCTATATCCGCGATTTTAAAATAATCATGATTTTCACCGGGATATCTATTTTCATCATGATATGTTCACAAGTACCAGAAATCTGGCCGTCGTTAAAAAACAACGTCGATGAATGGTTATTTCAATATTTACATCTCGTATCGAAGGTGACCATCATGACGATACTGCTTGCTTTAGCGATGAGCTGGGTCGAGGTTGTAGCGAAAAGGCCGCAATCGAAAGAGATGAGTATTCGTATTCTGGGTATAAAAAATAACAAGGGTCAGGTTGAGATAACCGTCCCTCCTGACCTGGTTAATCATAGAGCCGAGTTCAATCTAACTCCTTTTGAATATCTTCTCAAGTTTTTAACAAGACGAATTCAATACGAATCTGCGGATGAGGCCTGGCTCAGCGTAAAAAAAGACATTCACGATTGCAAGAATATAAGAAGAATTATAGATGAGATCGGCTGTAAGATAAACGCAAGCATATTAAGAACCGAACTTTTTGATAACGATCACAAAGGGCACTATCGTATTCGTATTGCACCGGACAATATTGACATCAACATAAAAGAATTATTAGAGTTCCCAGGATATAAAGAGCGATTAGGCACACTTCGATCGGTTGATCGGTTAAGAGATCAATTTAATAAATAATAATAGTCTGCAATGCGGTAAAATGCAGGTTGACGCGTGAACAGCTAGGTTTAACCGTGTCTGCATCATAAAACACATGTTTACGGTAAAATTTGTATTTCAAAGTTGCGAACAAGCGCTTCTCGCCTGACTTGCATCATTCATCCACTCTTAAGTCTCCACGGTGAATGTTTTGATTGAATTTTATTTTTCTTACCTCCAATAATTTGCCTCCATTTGTCAGAGTTTTACATTTCATTTCAGACTTTGTCTGGAAATAGACAACAACAGGAAAGCACTGGCAGCCTATTGCTAATTAATCATGCTTTTTGTATATATGACATGCCAAATCTGATTGTTTTACTATTAGATTTTTCAAATGAAGCTTGTCACAGCTGATGGCTTAAAGATAGATTTTTTTTCTAAAATCCATAATTAACTTTATAAAACTATTCATCCAAAACGGAGGATGTCGCTATGAACACAAATGATGCAAGACATGGGATTAGAACCTATTATAAGGACAATTACATCGAGATCAGGGAGAAGATAATCCGTTTAGTGACGGAGATGGTAAAAGAACAAACAATCAACGTGATCTCTGAAAAATTGCCCGAATTTCCTCATCTTAAAATGCGTGGTGAAGAATATCGAGTCGCGAACATCGTAAAGAGAGACTTTGCACAATTCGACATTCCCTACCACGAGTTCGCCCGAATGGAGGGGCGATCCAATATTATCGGTAAATTAGGCAGTAACACGAACGGAATACGATTACTGGTTCCGGCCCATATGGATGTTGTGCCAGCGGGAGAGGGTTGGGACCATGATCCGTTCGAGGTCGTTCTGAAAAATGACAGGCTATACGGAAGAGGTACCAATGACAATAAAGGGCCTCTTGCTGCTCTGATCATGGCTGCTGCAATTTTGAAGGACCTGGATTTGGATCAGCTTTTTAAAGGACAATTACTCATCGCCGCTTTATCGGATGAAGAAGCGACCGACCCCGATGGAATCGATTATGGTATTGGTTATCTTCTGGAGAAACGTCTAATTGATCCGACGCACGCCATCATACCGGATATCGGTGGCGATATGCAAGAGATCGACATCGCCGAAAAAGGGCGAATCATTGTGAAGATAACAGCGACGGGACAGCAAGCACATGGATCGACTCCAGAGAAGGGAATCAATGCAATTTTGATGATGACAAAATTGATAAATCAGATCGAAACGCTGGAACTACCCCATGAATTCCATCCGATTCTGGGCAAACCCACAATAAATCTGGGCGAAATCCATGGTGGCGTGTCCCCCAATGTCGTCCCGGGCAGTTGCCACATCTATTTAGACATTCGCACGGTACCGGGCATGAAACGGGCGTCAATCATCAAAGAATTACATAGCTGCTTCGGAAAAATTGAGAAAGCCAATTTTAAAATCGATGTGATCTCCGAGACTATCCCGTTCAGTGTTGATCAACATAATGTTTTAGTGAAAACCATTCAGCAGAACACCGAGGAGATACTAAATATCCAACCAAAACCTCTGGGCATATGCGGTGGAACTTATGCGAAAGATTTAATACGTCACGATGTCCTTACGGTCGGTTGGGGGCCAGGAGGAGATACAGCCCACATAGCCAATGAATATATTGAAGTGAAACAACTGGTGGATTTTTCGCTGCTGATCAGTTTGATTGCGTTGGATTTGCTAGCATGATCAACCTAAAAAAGAATATAAATGAAATTTTGTTAATCATCATGACAGATTGGAGGTCACATGTTTAAAAATCATCCCAGAGGGTTAGTCGTTCTATTTTTCACCGAGATGTGGGAACGGTTTGGATTCTATCTCATGTTAGGGATTTTCACACTGTATATGATCGATAAGACTGGCGGGAAAGGATTTAGCGACGTGAAAGCAGCCGATATCTATGGTACCTATCTCGCTCTGGTCTACCTGACCCCGTTCATCGGAGGTTTACTGGCTGACAAAATTTTAGGATATCGCTTAGCTATCAGTATTGGTGGAATATTGATGGGCCTGGGATATCTCGGGCTGGCTTTTCCGGGAGACACGGTATTCTATGCATCTCTCTTATTGATTATAATCGGGAACGGATTTTTTAAACCCAATATATCTTCATTAGTAGGCAAACTTTATGATCATGATCCCTATAAAAAATTAAAAGATTCCGGTTTCAATATATTTTACATGGGGATAAACATCGGTGCTTTCATTTGTAATTTCATCGCCGCGTATCTGAGAATTAAGTACGGCTGGGGATATGCATTTGCAGCAGCCGGAATAGGCATGTTTATAGGGTTGACCTGGTTTTGGACGGGACAGCGCCATGTCAGGACTATTGATATGATCGACAGGGGACACGAAGGGAATTGGCATGTTCTTAAGCTGCTGCTCAGCGTATTTTTACCGGCTATAGCAGGGGGATTAGTCGGTTGGTTCCTGCCAGGTATGCTTTTAAAGCATCCACTATTTCTGACTCATTCAAATGATGCATTTCTCTTCGCTTCGATACCCATTGTTATTTACTATTGCTCATTATGGATCAAGGCACCAAAAGAGGATAAATCACAATTAGCTGCTCTTCTCACCGTTTTCAGCGTCGTCATTTTATTCTGGGCTATTTTCCATCAGAACGGATCAGCCTTAACAATATACGCTGAACGACATACGATTCGGGAAGTACATGGATCGTTGAAAAATCATTTGAGCGATTTGGGACTCACTCAGGAAGTCAGCGTACCTGAGAGTGTCG
>JAFGOE010000134.1 GCA_016926625.1 Candidatus Zhuqueibacterota bacterium | reverse complement strand
TCTATTTGGGTGTGATTGTGTGGGGCTTCGTGTCCTTCGTTTTCTTCGTGCCCTTCGTGGTTCAGGCTTTTACGGCGGGCGGGGCTCTGTGGTCTCTGTGCCCTCTGTGGTAAAAAATATTTTTATCTTTTCTTCGTGTCCTTCGTTCTCTTCGTGAGCTTCGTGGTTAAAGCTTTTTTTTGTCCTTCGTGGTTACAGCTTTTAAGAACATCAATACTCCCCTCGTTCCAATCCCAGACCGAACGTTTCCACCCTGAAAATGGTCCTGTTTCTTAATCTCTCCCACTCAAAACCCGCATATCCGGGCAGCACTTCGGAGCTGATGATGATCGCTTTGTCCGTTCGCAACAATTTCATCGTATAATAACGTTCATTGTAGGCGTGCCAGTTCGTTACATAGGTCACCGGCCCGTTGCTCAACAGTGTATTCATGCCCGAATACTGATTGATCTTAAGCAACTGTTCCGCGAATTTGCTGATAGAAACGGAGTCCTGCATTCCGGAAAGCACATAGAAGAAAAATTGCTCCGAATCGGTATCTCCTTCCGGAAGATACTCTTTATTAAAACTGAGCGGTTCTTTCACTGTACCATTATGAAAGAATACATAACCGTTCACTCTAAACGGATGCACGTTTTCTATTTTTCGTTCCCCACGGCTGCCGCGACGGGCATGCATCAGGACAAGTGGTGTCTGCACCTTTCGAAATTCATCGATCTTCTTATCTTCATAACAAGGCGTGGTGCTCTTGTAAACGTCCAATAGGCCAGCGTTCCAATAGGCGATCCCCCACCCATCACGATGCTTAAATTCCTGATCTTGATTGTGTTCATGTTTTTCATTCCGATCGAGCGCCATGGTAATAAAACCATCGATTACTGTATTAAGATCAAATTCGCCGACTGCCATAATCATTCTGCACATAACCGCACCAATCCTTTAGCGTTGAATAAACTACCATTAAATCTGTTGTAGAACTATCGTTTACCTTATCAGGACATTCCATACGAATTTGCTTTTTAAAACCGTGAATTTAAACCAATCCGCCACTGGAACCTTCCGTCCCAGGCGCTCGGATCTTCGTAATAACCTCCGGCTACGCCGTTATGGTTCATCCATAATATATTTTCATGATCGAAAATATTGATAAACTCGGTGTAAAAATTTAAATTATTGCCCAGTATATTAAAGTCTTTATTCAATCGCACATCGAACGACGTGACCACATCCATCCTGGCATTATTGGGTTCGGTTAAGATCCCCTGATATTTCGTATAGGGAAGAGGACTGTTCCATCGCCATAGTAAATTTATCCCCCAGTTACTCGATTTCCTGACATCAAAATTAATCACCAGCGTATGTCGCTGATCCCAGCTAAGGTAATATTCACTGATCGGTACCACGGTATCTTTGGTTAACCACGAAAATTTTTGCGTGTTCTCTGAACCGGTTCCCTTAGCCACCATATACGTATAGCTGACCTTACCCGAAAGGAATTTTCCTACACGCCGTTTCAGAAATATTTCACTGCCCCAGATATTCACTTTCTCTAAATTCACATAGCGGTAGTATCCGGTACCAGATACGGCACTCTTACCTTCATTGAAGTACGTGTTATTATCGACCAGGTTGCTGACCTCCTTATTGAAAATGGTGAAATCGATCAGCATATCCTCATCGATCAGATGCTTGTAACTCACTTCATAGGACAACGTTTTGGCAGGTTTCAGGTCAGGATCGCCCAGCGGTGCGAATCC
Source organism: Candidatus Zhuqueibacterota bacterium (assembly GCA_016926625.1). GTDB lineage: Bacteria > Zhuqueibacterota > Zhuqueibacteria > Thermofontimicrobiales > Thiofontviventaceae > Thiofontadaptatus. The sequence continues at coordinate 19,482 of JAFGOE010000134.1, read as the reverse complement.
CTCCGCCGGATTGAGATTAGAATTGGTGTACAGGTAGTCGAAAAGTGGCATCTGAAAGAAATAGCCGTAGTTGATGTGCAATTCTTTATCCGGCGCGATAGGGAGTGCGACACCGACACGTGGACTGAATTGGTTTTTCACCGATGCCTTGACTTCCTTGTCGTAATCGATGATCCAGGTGCTGCGATCGCCCATTAACGCCTCCTCTAATGCAGGTCGATACGCCTTGGGATCGAAGAAATCGTAGCGCAGACCGATATTAGCGATCATCCCCTCATATTCGATCTTGTCCTGCACATAAAATGCTCCTCGAATCGGTCGATAATCGTACTCGATATCATACGTGATATACTGCGGAAATTGTGGATCAATCGTTTCTATCTCCATACGCTGCACGCTCTTCTTGTGCAAATCGTAGATCGTAATCTCTGCTCCGCTCTTGACCTGATGATTCATGGTGATCTGTGATGTCAGATCAAGTTTCACCGTGTTATGCACTTCGGCATGATCCAACCACCATGGATAATCACCACTGATCACCCAGCTTGTCGGATCGTTGTTCTCATATCGTACGGCAGCTTGCTCGATCGATGATGCACCGAGTATCGATTTCAAGACATTGTATTGATTAAGCCGGATCTCGTAGAATGTCTTCGGATTTAAGGTATGTACCGCGGTGAGGCCTAATCGATAACTTTTCTTGGATCGTTCGGGTAATCCTACCAGATTTTTTTTCCATTCATGGTCATATTCTCTCCAGTTCCAGATGGAGAGAAGACTCTGAAAGGTAAGTTTGAACGATTTCGATGGCAGCATCGTTATCTTTCCATTGAGATTGGTATTGTAGCTATCCTCGTCATTATAAATCATCAAACGCTGTCCGAACTCCTCTCGCTTCCATCGGGTATTCGGAATTCTCAGGTCGCTTGAAATAAAAAATTTGTAGTTATCATTAAACACGGGACCGCCGAAATTGAGCTCCGTGATCCAGTCGTATTCATCCGCCCGGTCACCAAACGGATTACTGAACACAGAATAATTCAGAGCCGACAATTCGAAAAGACCTCCCAATCGATCGCCGCCATTCTGAGTGATGATATTGACCACACCGGACATGGCGTTGCCGTATTCGGCGTTGAAACCACCCGTCTGTACCGTCATATCGATGATCGAGCTCATGGGAAGTTCTGACCCCACATCGCCCTCCACCGCTTCCTGAATGGGAAATCCATCGACCAGATATAATACCTCCGATTGCCGTCCCCCGCGAATATGCCCCGCCGCTACTCCTGGCTGAATGTCCACGATCTCCTTGAAGGATAACACAGGCAATTGCTCGATCTCCTGTCGCGCGATAAAGTGCGTCGTCGCCGTTACATCACGCTTGATCATCGGTGCTTCGGCCGTCACTATCACCTCCTGCATGTTGAGCACGGTCGATTCCATCTCGAAGTTGAGTGTGGTACGAAGATCCATTAAGATGACTACATTTTTTTGAACCATCTTGTTATATCCGATCATCTCCGCCCGCACATCGTATTTTCCCGCAGGAATATTGTTAACCAGATAATAACCATCACGGTCCGTGGCAGCCCCAATATATGTCCCGCTGATGATGATGTTCGCCCCTGGTAAGGGTTTCTTGTTTCCTGCATCGATAACTCTACCTGCCAACGTACCGGTAACGCCTGCATAAGACGAAATCGAGGGTGTAAATATCATGATAACAAGGAACAGATAACGTTTAATATGTCTCATAAAATACGATCCTGGTTTTACGCATAGTATTATAAATAAAATTAGTTACAAAATTTATATTAGAAAGCAAATACCAGACCAATGATTTGCTTTGAATTCGTGGTGATTTATTTGATTCATTTTATTAGATTTATGTCTTTCAGAATTATCATAAAAGTGCACTTTATTGCATACCAATAGCAGCCCGTTGCATATAGTGCAGGGGGATTGCTTCTCCCGCTCTGCGGGATCGCAATGACAAAGTAAGATCATGTCCCTTGCCAAAAAAAAGCCGTCGGAGTCTGATAATCAAATCTCCTCCGACGGCTTAAGATATATGACTAATACCTCAAGTGTAAATTACTTGATCAGCATCATCTTATGGCTTTGTACGAAGTCTCCAGCCATGATCTTATAGAAATAGACACCACTGGTAGCCTGTACGCCGAAATCATCCTTACCATCCCAGATCGCCATATAACGACCGGCGGCCTTTGAATCGCTGACCAACGTTCTGATCTTTTGACCCAGTACGTTGTAAACAGCTAATTCAATACGGCTGCTTTTCGGCAGATCGTAAGAAATGACTGTTTCGGGATTAAATGGATTCGGATAATTATCGTACAATGCATAGGTTGTCGGGATATCACTGCTGACGAGTCCTTCCACAGCCGTCGTGACACCGAACCAATCCAGCACATTGCCCAGGAACGCGTAACGATTCGCATCGTCCAGGTTGGCCAGACAGAACGGCATGGTCACTGATTTGGAACCGGTTGTGGGATTATCATATCGCCACGTGATACCGTAGCCGTAATCACCATACCATGCACCCCAGGACTCAATGTAAGCATCTAAAACATAAGCATCCATGTTGACTGGATCAGCCAGATCGCCCATGTAACCGAACGGCAGTTCGACCATGCTGATAGGTTCAATAACTCCAGCTGTTAATGGTTCAGCAGGATCAACCGTTCTGAGCGAATCATAATTATAATCCGCACCAATCCAGGAAACGTTCAATATATCGTAAACAGCTTCGCCTGGGCCAGGTGCGTAATCGGCTGGATAATCATACAGAGTGCCGAGCATCTCTTCAGATGAGAATAACAGATTACCACCGTTCATCACGAACGGATAGAATGGGTTCTCATTTGAATTAATCGGGAATACAGTGGGTTCCCAATCAGCATATCCGTGCCATACGACCGATGTATAGTTCGACAAGACAGTATGATAATCAGGAGGTCCGTAAAGATCAACATCCCAGTAATCATAGACGAAGCCATTATCGGTAGCTAACTGATTTAATGTGGCGGTAACCATTGCGTCGATATCGCCACCATAGTACCAGGTATAATAATCATCACCACAGTAGAGTAGTTTTGCGCCTTGCGTGTATTCTAAACCAGTGGTATAGAAGAAAGCAAGATCGCTATAATTGAAGTTACCCTCGTCATCCGTGGCTCTGAATGCGTAAATTACCGTATGTTCGCCTTCGGCGATGGCAGGAATTTGACCTTCAAATCGGTCTCCACCTACCGCGGTCAATGGAACCCAGGTGAAATCGGCTGCATCATCGACCAGGTATCCGACGTCGATCGATACGACGCTGGCTGCCTTGGCCAACACATAGTCGGCGGCGACTGCGGCTACATCAAATGGACCATAACCATAAACACCATAAGTCGGGCCTTCGGTCGCGACAAACAATGGCGGACTAACAGCTCCGAACCAGGTGAGAATATTTTGCATCAACGTATATGCATCTTCTGATGGTGCATACGCCGTGGCATCACCCTCGATCAACCATTCGAACATCCAGGGCAGCATCACTGTCTTGAATGTACCGGCATCATAGCTCACACCAGCGCCGTAACCCTGGTTGAATGCGAAGAAGATGTCCATACCACCGCCAGTAGCGGTCGTCCAGTCCATCCAGTTGATCACGCCATCGATTTCATCGCCCAGACCGACGTTAAACGCCAGTGGCTCGGTGTCCCAGTTTCCTGAGATAGGATCACCACCGATACCGATCAGCAGACTATCCTGATCCTGACCCGGATCATCGGTACCACCACCAAGCTGGAAGTAATCATAGGCAAAATCGCCCGGATCAAAGGTAATATCGCCACCACCTTCATCGTTGGCGAAGAAATAATCCATACCCATCAACGCTAAATTTCCACCATTATCGAGGAATGAGGCGTACGGATTGCCCGCATAATCGCGTGTCGGAATACTGGTAAGATTCCAACCGCTGATGATGATATTATTCCATCCCCAGCCGGTAACAGATTCATCGATACCCTTATGTTCCTGAACATTCCAGTATTCAAAGACGTAACCGAGTTCGGAAATAACCTTTTGGATGACTTCAGGAAGTCTATGGTCATCACCGACCACGAGAACATCTGCGGCGGGATTGTCAGGCATCAATACATTGAACATGGTCAGGAATGATTGGCCTTTCAGACCGTCATCATCGGTAGCAACCGCCTGATATGATACCACATCACCAGGGAAAGCATCTACTGTGAAACTTGCCTGCCAAACATCCGGGGCTATAGAGGTCATGTTGGTACCAACAATCATTTCGTCATTCAACCACACGTACAATGAACATCCGACGGTGACACCATCGAGATCACCCGTAGTAGTGGTGATGGTGAAGGGACCTTCGAGTTCATAGGTATCGGGCAATTGATTGACAGCGCAACTTGGATTGGGTGCCCATGGGTAACCTTTTTCGTATACGATGTCTGTACCGGACATATACAAGCAGTGGAATACTGAATCGGATGAGAGAACATGTCGGGCCACATTCGGATGGCTTTCATCGACTGCCGTACCATTTCCACTTACGTTAACAAATTCCCAGTCGCCACTGACAGTAGTTCCTGTGAAGAAATCAGCGTAAGAAGGTTCCAGATCAGCACCGCCACCCAGACCATCGAGATAGCCGAGGAATAAATTATCCTGATCATCAATACCAGCTTGTAACATAAAAACATAACCGCCGGGAATCACTGGAGATATTTCCGTAAAATCACCCCATCCTGCATTCGGATCCCAGGGACGATGCCAGCCGCCACGACCAGCGGTCGTTCCATTGGCATCGAAGAAACAGTGTCCGATATTATTCGAATCGAACACCATCGAGGGATAAGGAGTACCAGCACCGATGCTGACACCTTCGGAAACATGCACAGGAGGTACTTCCTGCCAGGCTCCGCTGCCCATATCGCGCCAGTTCCAGTACGTTCCTTTATCGCCCCATGAACCAGCAGTTCCGCCACCACCGAATAACACATGCGGATTATCGTTCTTATCGACGGCGACTGCGGCACCGAACGTCTCCTCACCGAAACCGGTATTGACGATCTCTGGCTCAGCCATGAAGGTTGTACCGCCATCGGCAGAATAATTGTAACGGATAAACGTATCCGAATAGCTATCGAATGCTACATGGGGATTACCCTGCGAGTCGACTGCAATATCCGGATTATTGGTGTTGACATTGGATCCGGCAACCAATACCGACGGTAACCAGGTATCACCACCATCTTCGGATTTCACAACGCGAGCAGTTCGGGTCTCGCCAGCGTTCAAATAACCGATGTATGCGATGAAGACATTCTGCGGATTATTGTAATCGACAGCGATCGCAGCCTTGTATCCGTAGTATCCATCGTTTGCTACAACCGGAGTTGACCAGGTTACGCCACCATCTTCGGATTTCGTGTACATCACGACATTGTTCGGCGTACCGAGAGTCGTCCACTGAGCATGAACCACACCATCGCTGCCCATGTCGATGTTACGACCTTGATAGGCAGTCGCAAAGGTTAATGTCGTGGTTCCGATCGTCTGACCAGAAGCAACGCCCGCGACAGACGCGAAATTATCCACGGCAACCTTCGTATCCATGATATAATCCGGGATAGGTAAAGCCGCATTAGCTAAAGCTTTGATCTCATTCGGTACGACTGCTTTTTCCACTTTCGGATTTACTTTGTTCTCATTGACTCCGGTTCTGATCTTCGAAGTTCTGAACACATCCGTCTGCCATGGTGCAGTCTGATTCTTGTCAGCTAATTTCTTCACGAGCTCGATCTTTTGGGTATTGTCTTTTTTCACTTCGGCGTTCTTGTCGATGGTGAATCCAAAAAATGAGATCGCCAGAACTAATACTAAACTAACCTTTAGCACTTTTGACATCATAGTTTACTCCTACTTTGGTGAAAGATTAATGTAATTAAGCGTATACGCTTATGAAAGTTAATACGGATGAATCGAATATTACTTTGCCCTCTCACCTCCTTTCCCTCTTCAGGTGTTATATTTTGTTATCCGATTAGTTAGTTCCACAATACATCCTCAAATGAATGTTGAAAACATTCAACATATACTAACCTTACCCTTCGAAATTACAATCATTCAAAGGGTAAAGTCTGTTTAACTCGATTATTGATACTTAATAATCGTCGCTAGCAAATTATTTAAAAATAGATTATAATCCACAGCACCCTGAAAATCAATGATAAAATAATCTTCTTTCACCGGAATGGGATTGCCAACAAAAGTGACGTTCGATCCACCCTGGTCAAAGTCAAGAATAGTGTACGCAACGTTGGTCACAGAATTTTTAACCGAGAGAACTTCGACAATCTGGCCATCGATCGTGGCGTCAACAACACCGTTGAGCTCGGTCGCAGGTGTCACCACCGCAGTCACCGTATCCGATTGCATGCTGATAACGCTATTCGTGACCAGACTTTGGCGATAACCACTCTCTAAATGGGTATCAACTTCTCTTAAGGCGTTGATGAAATCCTGCATACTAAAATAACATTGCGCGACCAGCGCATGCAATGTAGTCACTGTCACCCGGTTATCTCTTGAGAACACGTAATTTGGGGCAGCCTGTAATACCTGTCGTGCGTACTGAATTGCACTGGTGCCAAGTTCTTCTCTCAACGCTGTCTCTTCAATCGGAGTAACGAGCTGCTTTGCGCCATAGGTCATGGCGAGACCGGCATATACATCGGCCTTCACAGCGTCATTATCTGTCAAAGACAACAACAGCAGGAAGTTGGAGATCGATTGGTCGTAATCGTGCAGCTTCGCGTAGGTCCAGCCTAAACCGTTGTAAGCATCTTCCTTGATTGCATCGCGGGACTTCGAGGCGGCAAACGCATCGAGAGCCTCGGCGTAATCACCGGCTGAATAATACTCCCACCCACTATCCAGATAAATATCGGATGTCGGCGCGGACGTCGGGATATTCTCCCCTTCTCGGTCACACCCGGCTACAATCAATATGAGTATGATAAAAAGTCCTAAATATCTAAAACGAGCCATTTGCTATCCTCCTGAATACAAATTTTGTATTTCTGTATTATCATAAATTATCAACGATCCTATTCGACTTAGAGTCGCTTGAGACTATTTCATTAACATCATTTTCATTGTTTTGGCGAAGCTTTCTCCCGTTTCCAGATTTCGCGCCGAAATCTTGTAAAAATACATGCCGGAAGTGAGATCCTTCGCATCCCAATTCAGATGGTAAATTCCAGCCTCCTGATTTTTATTAACCAGTTCAGCGACTCGTTGTCCGAGCAGATTGTAAATGTCTAGTCTCACATGACTCAAACCCGGAACTGTGTAATGAATAGACGTCGTCGGATTGAACGGGTTCGGATAGTTTTGCGATAGGCTGAACACCCTGGGTAGTTGAGGTTCAATCTCAAAGGCTTCATCATCAGCCATAACGACGAAATCGCCCAACGTCCCAGTATATACGGTAATTTGATTTTGTTTGGCATTCAAATCGCCGCCTAATTTGATCCAGCTATTATCATCTTTTCTTACATATATAGCCACAGCTTCGTCCCTGGGATCATCCAGGCCGATGGTCAATTTTGCTGGTATTGCAAGATTCATTTTTTCCGGACCATAACGATAAATGTCGCTTAGGTAATTTTCTTCCTGATCATTATACTTCGATACCGTCATATAGATGTCATCCTGCAAACTGTTCGGTAAGAGCGTCAGCCTGGAGGATTGATCCGTGTAGCTTATTGTGCCTCCCGTATTCGCTAGTACCTTGTTCACCGCTACTGCTGACGTGAGTTCGGTGAAATCATTTCCAGCCTGATCCTGCCCGCTGACACGAACCGTGTAATCACCATTCGCTGCCAGAGAGTGTTGGGCCAAATAGGTCACACTGCCATCCTGACCGGTGAAGTAATTTTTAACTTCTAAAATTTGTTCGGTTTGACCCAGAGTCACCGCAATTTTGGGCCCCTCGGCGCCTTCTGCCGGGACATCGAGATAAAGAGGTTCATCCGCGGTCACGAACACATTCAAATTTTGCGTGACCGATGTATTCTGGACGATGTTCAGATGCACATATGACGGTGGTTGAATATCCTTTGACAGGACATAATCTGAATACGTCGGGCCATTGCTGGATTTGCTCGTCACAACGGTCAATATATCACCTAATATAACGTCGCTGATGTCGACGGACGATTCGTTTACCTCATTTAAAACAGCCTTAGTGTATCCAAACTCGCTATTTCTCAACGTGACAAATATAACGTCCATATTCGTCGCATCGTTACCGTTAAATTTGACGTTATTGATGGCTTGATTGCGGCCTGTTTTATAAAACGAAAAACTCCATTGGGGCTGATTATCGTAAACGTTTTCCGTTACCCAGGTGATCGAGCCTAACGTAGGGTACCCTAAATCGACGGTCTTAAAACCGTATTTATCGCCAAATGTCGGATGGTCCAAAATATCCTGGAAGCCCGCGACAGCGTAATCATCGAAAAGTTCTTCCAATGTTATTGAAGCGGGAAGAACATTTCGAACGCTCGCCAGACCGTTCGCTTGACTCGCCGCCAGAGCCTTGATGATATCACCACCAAATTGTTCATATAGATAAAGATGGAACAATGCCGTATGGTAAAATTCCATAATATCAATATCAGGTGTTCCACCATTCCAGCCAGTCCAATAATTTAATATCTTCTCAGCTGCCATCTTGGGGTTCTCACCCGGGAAACGATGGCTGGTAAAATTATAACCGCAGAGCACAGGAGCAAGCCCACCCAGTCCTTCAATTAACCACTGTTCCTCATCCGGATCGATGCCGTTCAAGATCAAGTGGGTATAGTATTGGGCTACTGATTGTAAAGCCGTACCAGCACGAATAATCGGTTCGGTATCCACAAATATCATATCAGATGCCGCAGAATGAGGGGTAAGCGAGTCAGCTGGTTGTGTATTTCTCTTCAAGAACGCTCCCGCCTTGGGAACATCAGAAGCCCTGTTAGCACGGCCCTGGCCGTATTCATCGCGCAGATCCGTAAATAGGATTGTGATTCGGGGATCGCCATCCGTATCGACGTCCTGTCCGAAATATTCATTACACATCCCATGAATACCCTTATTGGGATTCGCTGGCGTGGATTCTTCAAACGCTAACAGAAAACTATCGACCATGGCCTGAGTGATGATCTGAAGTTCTTCGTCGCCTTCCGAGTATGTCGCTAACCATTGGTCATCTGCCACAAAGATGTAGCAATGGTCACCCACGGCCCTGAGCGATGCGGGCACTAATATATCTAAGGTCGGGAATGCTTCGAAACTCTGATCCCAGAACGAGCGGCCATACCCTACAAAGATAATCTCATTCGTGGAGGTCGTATCACCATTCACAACGTCCAAAGCCAGATTAGGCACTTCATCGAGATTCATGATGCTGTTCGCAGCAAGCTTTGCTTCCAGATCCGCTTTCTTCTCAACGGATAACGCTTCAATTAAAGCCTGATCCGCTTCGACAACATCGAGCAACAGGTTATGTGCGTAAACTGCTTGATACGAAACAGATTTCGTATTATATACCGTATCGACTATCGTGTACGATGTATCGCTAATCGAACCACCGCTTAATCTCACGCCTCCGATCTCAAGATCTTTCGGATCGAACGCGGAGTACTTGATTCGTTTATTAAATGATATCGCCAGCTGATCCTCATTGAAATCATATTTCAATTTCGTGATCTCAGCCCCTGTACTGTCAGGTAAATACTTAACCACTAATTGACTATCCGCTGGCAATTCATGGTTTCCGTTTCCGGTTCTGGCATAACTCTCGAAGAAAAATGTCAACGGCTTGAGCGATAGGGTCAGGTCATCGCCCCTGGATAATCGTTCAATTTTCAATTCGTCTTCGGGCAAAATATCGATGTAGATTTCGCGGACGAATTTGGGAACGCCGGCTTTAACACCATGGACGGATCCGCCGGATAGACTTACTGCGACGTCAGAAGCATTGTGCAGCGTGATCCACGATAAAGTCACCGACGTCGTATCGATGCCTTTTGTCTGGGGTTTGATATTCCCAAAATTTAGCTGCAACTGGTTGGTGGTCGCGTTATAAAAAGCCTCTGTGACGACAGGAGCATCGGCAGCACTCTCTGCTTCGTAACTGACCCGGATGTTATCATCCGCATCAAACGCCTGAATTCCATTTAAATTCCCATCGAGTATCGAGTATTCCGCCAGTGTCAGTTTTAGATCGGATGTATTCTCGAAAGTTTCCATCAAGATCTGATCTGCTGGCATCACCATGATTTCCAGGACAACGTCCGATTTGATGCTCACACTCTTGCTTCCTGTCAACCTTGCGGTGGTGTTGCTTACAGGATCGAACACCGCGATACCGGTGTAGTTGATGGCATCTAATGTTTCATCTAATTTCTTCCCACCTTCATAATAGTAACGTTTATAGGTGGAAACTACCTTTTCATTGCAGTATATACGCAGCGTATTATCCTTCGCATTATAATTGGCGCTATCGATAAGCGTGGGTTGAGTGTCCGGAACATAGGAAACACCGACGCTACCCGCAGCGATAATTTTGTTCGTGTTACCCAATGCATCCAGAAAAGCGTATTCACCCAGTGCCAGCGAGAGAGCCGCCGTATTCAATTCATTCTCAATGACTTGCTGGTGCTTCGGTGTAAAGTCGATAATCACCGAATCGGTCGCTACGATCTGATTAATAAACTCCTGTGCACCGGTAAACGTCAGGCTGTTACCCCCGTCATCCAGCAGAGATACCTTTGAAAAATCGACGGCATCTTTGGCTTGAACGACTTTGTCGAACTTTATGCCCAACTTATTAACAGCAGCATCATAACTCACCTTCACGGGTTGTGGCTTATTCACGTAAGGGTAAAATGCAATCTTCAGGTCCTCGGCAAGAGTAACTTCACTGTTGCCCTCGTTTTGCTCGTTGATAAAACGACCCTCTGGCATGATCAACCACAAGCCTTCACTATTCGTATAACCATAATGTTCAATTGTTTTCTGGTCACTAAAGGTAACGGTCAGATTAACCGTATTGGTTAGAGTCGGGCTTTTCGGATCACCTTCGAGCGTACCGCCTGTTAGTCTGAAATCGTGATATTGATCAAGGAAATATCCTTTTACAGCGATGCCATCACGAATCACATGAGCCACATCATTGTACACTGGCTGATCAAAAACGAATTGCAGCACATTTAATGAATCAAAATATGCAGCAGAAGTCACTTTTGGTTGCGCAGCATAAAGGTTAGAAGCTCCGAGTAATAACCCTCCGAGTAAAATGACTATCAATAACCTTTTCAGCATGGATTCCTCCAACTAGTTTAATATATTTAAAATGGAGACGATTCAAAAGAAACTTAAGCATATACCTTAAACCGCCCATTCTATTAAGTCGACACAATCACAATCGTGTATCAATAAGTTCGACAGAATTAAAAATTTACAGTCATAGATGCGCGATGCACCCAATCTAATACGCCGAAATCAGAATATGCGTAGTCCAGCGCGATAACACCGAAATTCGGGATCGAGAGATTGAAGCCCAGACCAGCACTGAATGTTTCGGTATAGTTATTTATTTCATAACCATATTCATCATCCTGCCCCATGTTCTCCAACTCATCGTCATGTTTACCCAATATACCAAAGGGACTGACGTAACCTGCTCGCAATGCCAACGTATTGTATAGATTGTATTCTGCACCGACGTTGAACCGTTCCACATTATCGTTAGGATGTACTAAATCGATACCTGTAACGATCTTTTGATCTTCATTGATATTGATATCATAAGCGATCCCCACGGCGAACGTCATCGGCATGTGAAATGGTAAATATTCCTTTTGCTCTGGTTGCAGGGTCTCCGGATCAAGAATGAGAGATCCATTATCGTAATCATTGTACCAACCGCTGATTTCCAACTCGGGACCAAAATTTCGAATATACATACCGAGACGTAATGAATTGAAACCTGTATAATAGAGAGTACCGATATCGATCGCCCAGGCAGAAGCGTCCTGTGTATCCAGTTTCTCTCGTATATATTTAATATTCGCACCGAGACTGAATTTATCCGATAACTGCCGCGCATAGGATAAACCGACCATGAGGTCATTGGTACTGAATATACGGCCTGTACCTTCTTGTTGTTCAACAGTGGTCTCTTCCATATCGCCTGAAGTGAGATAAGAAACACTCAAACCAAATGTACCCACGTTTTGGATCGTTCTGGCGTAAGCGGCTGCTTCGTAGGCGATGCCCGCCAACCAATCGGCGTGCGATAATATAAGGCTGTTCTCCTCTATTCCAGTCAATCCTGCCGGATTCCAGAATATAGCAGAGGCATCATTAGCAACGGCGCTGTATGCATTCGACATGGCAATGCCACGAGAGCCGATACCAATCTTTAAGAATTGGGCTCCTGCTGTACCAACCTTTGCAAATTCCTGAGCAAATGTAGCACCGGTCACCATGAATGTGAATATTATAATCGATAGAACGACTTTCTTCATCATATCCTCCATCATTATCTTATGATAACAAATTTACCAACATGCTTTTTATATTCGGGCTCATCATTTTCCACCAGGAAAATGTACAATCCGCTTACTACTTTTTGTCGATTACGAGAAATCAGATCCCATAATTCAGCATCTGTACCGTCGTTGTGATAGATTGTATCGACTAAATCCCCTGTAATCGTGAATATTGATATTTTACACGCAGGCGGTAAATTTGTAAAACGAATCTTGTCTTCGTAACGTGATTCAAAAAGTGCGGTACCTTTATAAGGATTAGGCACTACTTTGACTTTGCTCATATCGAAATCTTCGATATAGGGTTCCGTGTATAGTTCGGTCGGAACGATCGCTAGCGGAGCTCCAGAAGACGGATCTTTCAGGTAATTGCTCCTGGCAGACTCCTGTGAGAGCATAGCCGGTCGCGTAGCGGTCGCCTCTTTATCCGGATCAAAGGCAGCTATAGCATAGTAGTATCGTAAACCATTGATCGGCCTGCTGATCTCTTTTCCCATGAAATATCCACCGGTATCGACGTATGTATTGACGATGTCGGGTAAATTCACCTTTTCTTCACTCATCAATTCACCGTTAGTATCTTTTAGATAGACCGGTTCATCTCGATTATCGAACGCCGCGATCATCTCCCAGTTGCTGGGGTTGTACATGGCGCGATATATCTTATAACCTTCGAAATCTGTCGTTCCCAGCATGGCATCGATCGCTGTTTCCGCGCTGCTATCCCATGCCAACTGAACGCCGGCATCGAGCGCTGAATAGGTTAGATTGGGAACCGGTGGGGGTATGGGCAACACATAATGCGTGTCTTTCTGTTTTCCTGCAAATGCGGATGGATGTAAGGGGTCACTCCATTCGGCACCCGCATAATACGCTCTAATTGCGTTATCCAGGTTCTCCCTCATACCCTGGAATCCGAATCCGACACCAGCGGCGTACACCGCTCTCAATGTATCGCCCGGTGCAAAATTATAAAACGGGCCTGTAGAGGTCACCCATCGATAGTCGAATACCGGGGCGTTCACCTCGAACGGATGCGGCAAGAAATTATAGTGCACCCCAAGCTGCGTCGAAGCCGCGGCCTGCGCTGACAGATAATCGTATTTTTCGACATCGGTTCCCGGATCGCTTTCCCAGTTCCACCATTGATGCGCGAAGGCGCGCATAAAGGTATCTTCAGGTGTCGTTTGATATGGGAAAACTCCCTCCTCATGAATGATATCGGAGTAAATCAATTGACCGAACATCACGCCTGGTAATGGCTGTGCTGCGTTTCGTTCGCCAATATCCATCTCCGGTGTACTGGCATAGTCGCCATCGTACATGATGGAAGCACTTCGTGGAAATAAATAACCTTTGAGAGTATCGCCGTCCATCGTAGTAGCCGGAGTCCCGACCGGTGCACTGGCCCAGTTGTTAGCCGTCTGCCAGTTAATGACCGGCCCATCTTCTTTTAAAATAATTCCCCACTCATCGAAAAATCCGTCAGGATTAATCTTTGATGCGTCGTAGTTCGGGTTCGTCGGACCCGTAACGGATCTTAATTCGAAACCATAAGGCCAACCCCATTCATCGTAACCGGTTTCGCCATCCTGATCCAGATCGAACGGATCGACGATATCAAATTCATCATTGTCGCTGTCGATTCCATCCCATCCTTCATAATCCACCAGATCGTCGAGGTTCGGATCCGTCGGATCAGCTATCGCAGCGATATCGTTGTCATAAATCCAACCCATGTAAAAATCATTTAAGGTATATTCGCCCACATTGATGACCTCATATTCGTAAATGATGAAATCATCATAATCACCCATACTCCAGGCGAGAGCTCTTTCATCGACCTGTATGCCTAACGGGAAATGACCTGATATACCATATAAATCATCGTACTGAACATAGGAGTCGAGAATAGATTTACCGGGTCCGAAGAAGAACGAGCTACCCTCTTTAGGGTACCATTCGTAATTACCATAATCTGCATGGCTGACATATTTTTCACCATCGACGATGGCGCCGACCCAGAATCGACCTTCCCATAAATAATGAGCTTCACTACCGCCAGGCCATTCCATGGATGGCGTTGCCTGATCCGGATGACCGTACTGACCCCTGTTCGTCACCGTGTTCCATAATGTACCGATGTCGTGAACTCGTCCTTCAGTAGCTGGCCTTGCCGTCGTTTTCTGAAGAGCAGTAATTTCATCTGACTGACGAATATCTTTGGCAAAATCACTGGTCACCCATATCAATAAGATTGGTAGCAATAGAGCCATTAACAAGACTTTTTTATTCACAGTAAATTACCTCCATATATAAATTAAGAATAGACCTCATCTCCTCTATATCGTGCGTCAAGGTGTATATCATACGTTTAGCGCCTATGATATACACCCGCATCAACATTTCATCTCATCCCTCATATGTCACATCATGAGGAGCTGAGTCGCTTAAAATTCAAATCGCAAACCAAATCGCATCGTTCGACCCCAGTCATAAACGGTTGGATCAGATCTTGATCCGACCTCGGGATTTTTCTTATTATAGTCGATTTCACCATCTGGTTCATCCAGTAAACCGTCATTATCAAAATCGTACGGATCCTGCACATCCATCAGCGTCATGTATTCGGCTTTCGATAGATCGCCATCATCATAGCTATTTTGGATATTCGTGAACGTATAATACCATGATGCGTCAGCAATGTCGGTGAAGTTTTTCATATCGAACAAATTGTCAACCCAGACAAAGAATGTCATATGACGATTTCCACCCAGGCTGATTCGTTTATCCAGCGTTAAGTCCACTGACATTATATAGGGTAATCTTTCCGTATTGATAAGCGGTTCCTTGGTTCGTGCTGGTGGTGAGTACGGTCTGCCAGTTGCAAAATTGAAGATCGTATTAATTCCCAGATCGTCCAGAATCGTCGTACCCAACAAGTGACGCTTTGAGGGAACGCGCAGATCGATATTGGCCTTGACCGAATGTCTCACATCCCAATCGAGATAGTTCTCAGTCGTCGGGATCACATCACCGGACCAGGTTAAATCGTAATTCTGGCGGTAACTGCTGCTCTTGCCTTTGGCCACACCATAGGTGTAGTTCATCGTTCCTGACAGGAAGCCCTGCGGAGAACGACGCTTATAAATCTCGAATTCGAAACCACGTACATTACCGTAGTCCGTATTGACAAAATAGGTGTAATAATCGGTAAATGTATAATAAGATTGCTGCGTGTCCGTTAATCCAGTGATATCTTTGTAATATCCGCGCAACGTTAACACAGCATCCGTGCTGAATTGATGCGTCCAGGAAATCTCGTAAGCCGTGGTTCGTTCGGGATCGATATCCGGATTACCGACCATCGGGAAGGCACCGCTGAAATCGAAGTTGATGTTCTGGAATAAGAATACGAGTTGCGGTGTCTGGAAATATTTTCCGTAGTTAAAGACAAGATTATCTCTATCCGTGAACGGGAACGCTACACCGATACGGGGACTCCAGTAAAACTTCGGATCCACAGAACGCGGATTAAGAACGACACCACCATCCTGCAGTAACGAGTCCGGCACCGGATTTCTGAGATCAGACGGATAATTATCGAAATTCGCGTTGAAATAATCGAAGCGGAAACCGAGGTTCAGGATCATGCCCTCGTATTCCATCTTGTCATTGATATAAGCGCCGCCCTGACTCGGGTAGACATGGATATTGGTTCCATAGACATTACCACCCGATGCCAGATCAACATCATGATCCTTTATATCCATGTAATCGAACTGAATACCCGTCTTGATCTGCTGACGCTGGGTGATCTGACTGGTAAAATCGAGTTTAGCGGAATAGGTAAATTTTTGATCGTTATTCCAGCGAAGTCTGTAATAGGATAGGTTCGGAGCAATACCGTATTCGTAAAATGACTCCTGATCCTGATAATTACCGAACGGTATACTGGCCCAGGGAATCCAGCTGCTGCGGGGGCCGTTTTCCGAGGCATCGATAAAATCGTTATCGTTTTCATCACGGAACAGGTCCTCGTCCTCACCGTATACCTTCCAATCCCAGATGTTGTTTCCGTTGATATCTTCGTGGCGATTATCGCCGTCGCCGTCGAGGTCAATGCCGGCCACCTTATCGTAAAGATCTAAATGACCGTCACCGTCCGTATCCTCATTGATGTTTTCCTTGATATTATAATGGTATTGCGTCATGTAGCGGCTAAGCTGCACCTCGTAGAACGTATTGGAACTCAATGTGTGAGTCCATGTCAAACCAAATGAACTGGTTGCATATTCGGGTCTGTATAAATGATCGAGCATGCTGAATTCATCGGTCATGTCACCGTCATGATTTAAATCCATACCCTTTTCTGCTTCACGCGTCGTGTTCTTCCAAGAATTTGAAAAGAGTCCTGTCTTGCGCCAGGTTCTCATGCCGGTGAACGCTAATTTGTATCCGGGTTTGGGTGACCATGCAACTTTTGTATTGACCGATCCTTTTTTGTCATATTGTCCCGGGAAACGACTGTCACTATCATAAAGCTCACCGGAAGCGAAGAATGTGATCGGATTCGACCGGTTGAACAAATATTTTGTGATCGGCTCAGGTCCGCCAAAAGACCATTCCAAATTTTGCAAATTCTCGGCGCGCTGGAAATCGCCTATCTTCATCTTGTTGTTCGGTTCGTCGATTAAAGCGGTATACGCATGACCAAATTTTTCATTGATGTCCGTGCTCCCAAAATCATTCGTCTTATAACGCAATGCACCATGGTAAGCAGAAGTACCACCCTCCTTGGTCACCATGTTAACGATACCCGACTGGGCGTTACCGTATTCAGCGCTGAAACCACCCGTCATGACCGATACTTCCTCGAGCGACATCAAAGGGACATCGCTCTCAAACGTATTCGTCATCGGATCCATCACCGCGACTCCGTCCAGCATATAAATAGCCTCACCGGAACGACCGCCGCGGAAATTATCTCCTGTTACTCCCGCAGCCAATCGAACAGCACCCTGCACGTCTTCGACGGGTGCTGCCATCACTTCCTCCGCCGTCGTAATCTTGCGGCTGGCCGTCATGTCCTTCTGAATGAGCGGTCGTTCAGCCACGATCGTAACCGATTGTCCCATGTCTAATACTTCAGAACCCATTTTGATGTTAACATTCGTGGTCAGATCCACGCTGACTCGTACCTGCCTTACCGTCACGGTACTGTACCCGATCATGGTGGCCTTTAAATCATACGTTCCCGCAGGAACGTTCAAAATAAAATATTCGCCATTGATATCGGTGGCACCACCCATGGTTGTCCCCGAAATGACCACATTGACACCCGGAAGCGGGTCGCCCGTTTCCTGATCCGTAATCCTTCCGGAAATCTTACCTGTCGTAGCAGCAAACAACAACGTGGGTAAAAGCACGAGTAACATTACACCACACAGCGATCTTTTTACCATTAGATTGCCTCCTCATAATTTTATTCTCTGAATTAATGGTTAATTAATCCAGCCTAAATATAAAATCGGTTAGAATATAAAATTTTACGAAACTAATGAGTGTAATTTACGTAGCAATGAGTGTATAAATCACCTCCTCATGTCGTAATATTTTATGATGTTTTAATCCGGTTTTTAAACATTGGTGAGTGAGCTAAAAACATCATTCGTGTTTAATTGGGGAGAAAAGATAGGGTATGACAATACAAATGTGCTTTCCTCGCTCACCTAATACAGCAAAAAAAATTAGGCTGGTATTATTTGTCAGACCAGCCTAATTCATCAAATATAATACCACTTTAAAATCGATAAAGCTAAGTAGTTAATTTTTATATTTTTCCAGAAATGGTACCATATTTTATAAGTGCAAATTTTTGCATAATATATATGAACTATTTTGCTCACTACGACGTTTTTTTATTTGATAAATATCGAATGATAAATATCAAAAAATGACTTAAGGAATAGTATATAAAAAAAAGTTTTAAATGTCAAGGAAAAAAATCAATTTTGTTTCTTAACATTAATATTTTTGAAAAATTATCATTATCAGAAAATATTTGAAGGATGTAAAAAGACACCGGAGTTTGACGAAATTAAGCATTTCACTCGTATAACAGCTCCAATACGACTCGTCCTACATTCTCGAGGCTTTGAGCACTGCACTTATCCGGTGTATCCTGAATGGTATGCCAATACGGATAATCGAAATCGATGATGTCGATGCAGGGGATACCTGCTTCCAATAATCGAACATGATCGTCCATAACCTCATAACGTACTTCAGGAATAAATTCGTAGATACCCAGCTCCTGTGCTTTGTTCCATACCTTATCGACAATCCCTCTGGCGTAGCGGTAAGAATGACTCTCAATGTAAATCTGTTGATCACGATCGCCGATCAGATCGAGCAGTATGCCATACATCGGTTGGTAGGACGGATTCTTTCTGCGGGCGAATTCTCGTGAACCGATGGCCCAGCTTTCGTTATCACCATATTCTCCGTAATCCTCACCATCGACGAGGAGTATATCGACGCCATAGGACGGTTTTGTTATGCTCATAATCCTGGCAATTTCGAGTAGCACCGCCACACCCGAGGCACCATCGTTGGCGCCCAGCACGGGCTTGCTCCAGTTCGCAGGATCAGGATCCTGATCTGCCCATGGCCTCGTATCCCAGTGCGCCATCAACAAGATTCGTTGCTGCGCGTCGGAATTGAAATTAGCGATGAAGTTCGTCATCGCCACCTGACTCTCGCCCTGTCTCAATGGTAAACTAAACGGCTGTCTCACCACCCGGTCGGCATATTTGTT